>CAMCUA010000001.1 GCA_945878455.1 Asaia bogorensis
CGGCGCGCTCGGCCGAAGGCGGTCCCGCCGTGCTGACCATCGTCGGCGCCGTCGCCAAGCCCAACCGGGGCGCCTTCGACGCCTTCCACAACGCCTTTTTCAAGTATCACGATAGGACGTTCGAGAAGGCGTTTGCCTTCGACCGCAACGCCCTAGCCGCCTTACCGCAAGTCGCCATCACGGCACACGCCGAGGAATGGCCGGCGGGCATCAAAGCGGCCGGGCCGCGACTGAAGGACGTGCTGGCCGCCGCCGGCGTGGCCGAGACCGCGACCGTGACTGCCTTCGCACTGGATGGCTATGGCGTCGAATTCAAGCCGGCCGAACGCGCCGCCCACGAGTGGATTCTCGCCATCGAGGCGAACGGCGAGCCGCTCAGCCTCGGCGGCCGGGGACCGGCGTGGCTGCTTTACGATACGGGCAGCGCCAGGGCCAGCGATGCGGCGGAAGATAGCTGGGTGTGGTCGGTGTTCCTGCTGTCAGCCGAGTAACCGGCGTCAGGCAAGGTCACGGCGGCGGCGCATCGCCAGCCACAGAGTGCCGCACAGTGCCAAGGCGACCAACGGCACGATACCCGTGTTCACCGCCTGCCATCCGATGGTCTGTTGCAGGAAGCCTGACGACAAACTGGCCAGCGCCACCATGCCGAACACCATGAAGTCGTTGAACGACTGAATCTTCGCCTTTTCTTCTGGCAGGTAAGTATCGGTCAGCAGCGTGGTACCGCCGATGAACATGAAGTTCCAGCCGATCCCAAGCAGCACCAGGGCGGCCCAGAAATTCCACATTTCGATACCGGCCAAATTGAAGGCGACGCAGCCGAGCAGTGCCAGTCCCCCGACAGCAATGACACGCAATGCACCAAAACGGCGGATCAGGTCGCCGGTGAAAAAGCTGGGCACGAACATGCCGAGTACATGCCACTGGATGACGAAGGCCGCGTCGCCGAACGAATGATCGCAGGCCAACATGGCGAGCGGTGTTGCCGTCATCACCAGGGTCATCACGCCATAGCCCATCATCGCCGACAGCACGGCGACGATGAAAGCGGGTTGACGGGCGATGACGCTCAAGGGCCGCCCGCCCTTGGCCCGTTCGGCGGCCGTTGGCATCGGAATACGCAGTGGCGCCAGCACGCCAATGGTCATCAAGGCGATTGCCGCGATGGTTACGTAGATGCCAACGAAGGGCACTGGCCCCATCGCATCGACCATGTATTTGGCGAGCTGCGGTCCGATCAGGGCAGCGACGATGCCGCCGCTCATCACCAGCGAAATGGCGCGGGCCTTAAATTCAGGGCTGGCGGTTTCCGCCGCCGCGAAGCGATAGTACTGCCAGATCGCGTTGTGGACACCAAACAGGCCGCTGGAGATCACGAACAACGGAAACGAACCGATATAGATCGCATAGGCCGACACCAGCGCCGATGCCGCGCCGGTGACTTGGCCAAGAATAAAGCCGAAACGCCGCCCCAGGCGCTGCATCAGGAAGGACGCCGGCACGGTCGCAATCATGGTCAGCACGAATTGCATGGCCACCGGCAGGGTCGATAATCGCTGATCGCTGGCCAGGAACTTGCCGGCCAATGCGGAAGCGGTGATCACCATGGTGGTGCCGGTCATCGACATGGCCAAGCCGGCAGCCAGCAACAGTACGTTGCGCCGCGAGGAATCGGCAGCGGATGCGGCAAGCAGCATGACAGCCTTGCGGATGAATGAGCGACGGAACGCCAACAGCGCATAGCATGCCCAGCCGGCAGCGCCAATATTCCATAGCAATAATAGTGTGAAATAGCCCTGCACCCGATCCAGGCCGGACGCCCAAACCCACCATAAAGGAGGCATATAATACCATTTATAACTGTATATAACTATGAAACTACATATAAGATTGACAAATTCAGGGAAAACCCCCATGTGTAGGGTCCCGAGAGGTCATTCGAGCGCTGGCATCGCCAAGCGGCGCACGGCAGACTGTTGCCTTCCATGGCATACAACCGGGAAAGGTAGACAGCCGGGACTGGTTTAGCGGATAGCGCACAATGGAATTTCTGCCGGTCTTCCTTAACCTGAGCGACCGCGACGTCGTTATCGTCGGCGGCACCGCAGCCGCCGCCGCCAAGGCCCGCCTCGTGCTGGCAGCGGGCGGACGGGCTCGGGTCGTGGCCATGGAATTGGACACCGCCTTCGACGAGATTCGCGGCCAGGCCGATTTCCTGCATATTCCCCGCCCCTTCCGCACCGACGACACAAAGGGCGCGACCGTATTATTTGCCGCCACGGGAGAGGCCGGTGAGGATCGAATCGCCATCCAGGCGGCCCGCGCCGCCGGCGTTCCGGCCAACGCCGTCGACCGCCCGGCCATTTCGGACTTCATCATGCCCGCCATCGTCGACCGTGGTGCGGTGACCGTTGCCATCTCGTCGTCCGGGACAGCCCCGGTGCTGGCGCGGGCCATCCGCCGGCGCATTGAAGCCTTGCTGCCCGCCCGCCTGGACGCCTTGGCCCGTTTTGCCGCCCGCTTCCGCGGTAATGTCGGACGCGTCGTTGCCGACGGCCCGGCCCGCCGCCGCCTGTGGGAGCGCGTATTCGAAGGTCCGGTCGGCGAGGCAGTCCTCCGCGGCGACGAGCGCGCCGCCCATGCCGGCATGATCGCCCTGCTCAACGCCCGCCCGGCCAACGATGCCGGCAGCGGCTCCGTCACCTTGGTCGGCGCCGGTCCGGGCGATCCCGACCTGCTGACGCTCCGGGCCCTGCAACGGCTGGAAGTCGCCGATGTCATCGTTCACGACCGCTTGGTAACAGCGGAGATACTCGACCGAGCCCGTCGCGATGCCCGACGCATCGACGTCGGCAAACAGCCTGGCCGCCACGCCATGAGCCAGGCCGCGATCAACGACCTGCTGGTCGAATTGGCCCAACAGGGCTTGCGCATCGTTCGCCTGAAGGGTGGCGATCCGTTTGTCTTCGGGCGCGGCGGCGAGGAGCTTGAACACTTGCGCCGGCACGCCATCGCCGTCGAGATCGTCCCCGGCATCACGGCGGCCACCGGCTGCGCCGCCGCCGCCGCCCTACCGCTGACCCATCGTGGCCTGTCGTCGGCCGTCACCTTCGTCACCGGGCATTCAGCCGAAAGCGATTCCAGCAGCGTCGATTGGCCGGCGCTGGCCCGTAGCGGCGCGACACTGGTCGTCTACATGGGGCGGGCCAAGGCGAACGCCATCGCGGCGACCTTGATCGGTGCCGGCATGGCCGCATCGACGCCGCTCGCCATCATCGAAAACGGCACACGACCGGATCAGCGCATAATCATCAGCCAACTCGACGGTTTGGCCGATGCGGCTGCCGGCATCGATCCGGAGAGGCCGGCGCTGATCGTCATCGGCGCTGTCGCCGCCCTGGCCGAGAGCACCGCCCTGGACGACATCGTCACGGCGGCAAGCCAGCGCGCCGCTGGCTGACAAACACACGACATACAACCTGCCAAGCGACACGGTTAAAGAGGAACGGTCCATGACCCAGGAAGTTTTCATTGCCAACCGCCTGAAGGACGGCCTGGTGGTTTTCCTGACCGCCGAGGACACCTGGTCCGAACGGATCGCGGATGCCGCTATCGTCAGCGATGCCACCGCCAAGGACCGCCTGACCGCCATCGCCGCCACAGCGGTCAACGACTGCCAGGTCATCGACCCACTGCCTATCGAGGTGACGCTGAACAATGGCCTCATCGTTCCGGTCCGCCTGCGCGAGCGCATTCGCGCCGAAGGCCCCACCGTCCATACCGACCATGGCAAGCAGGCGGAGCACCGCTCGGCCCGCGCCGCCTGACACCCAACCGATTCCGGGAATTCGTTTCATGTATCAGTACGACACCCTCGACCAAGCCATCGTCGACCAGCGGGTCGCCCAGTTTCGCGACCAGGTGAGCCGCCGGTTGGCGGGCGAACTGACGGAGGCCGAATTCCGGCCGCTGCGGCTGATGAACGGCCTCTATCTGCAACTGCATGCCTATATGCTGCGCGTCGCCATTCCCTACGGGGTGCTGTCGTCGCGCCAGATGCGCAAGCTGGCCGACATCGCGACGCGCTACGACAAAGGCTATGGCCATTTCACGACGCGCCAGAACATCCAGTACAACTGGCCGAAGCTGGAGGAAGTGCCGGACCTTCTGGCCGAACTGGCCACCGTTCAGATGCACGGCATCCAGACCAGCGGCAACTGCATCCGTAACGTCACCGCCGATCAGTTCGGCGGCGTCGCCGCCGACGAAATCGAAGACCCGCGCATCTGGGCCGAGATCGTCCGCCAGTGGTCGACCTTCCATCCTGAGTTTTCGTTCCTGCCGCGCAAGTTCAAGATTGCCGTGACGGCGGCGCCGCACGATCGGGCCGCGGTGCAGGTTCACGATATTGGATTGGAGCTGCGCCGCGCCGACGACGGCGCCATCGGTTTTCGCGTGCTGGTCGGCGGCGGACTGGGGCGGACACCGATGATCGGAAAGTCGATCCGCGACTTCCTGCCCAAGCAGCACCTGCTGTCCTATCTGGAAGCCATCCTGCGCGTCTATAACCGCCTAGGACGACGCGACAATCTGTACAAAGCGCGGATCAAGATCCTGGTCCACGAGACCGGCATCGATAAGCTGCGTACGTTGGTCGACGCCGAATGGGAGACCATGCGCGATGGCGCGCTTACGCTGCCGGCCAAGGAAGAAGCCCGCATCCGCGCCGACTTCGCGCCGCCGGCCTATGAGACGCTGGCTGCTGTGGTACCCGACTACGACGCCGCCCGCCTGCGCGATTCGGTCTTTGCCGAGTGGACGCACAGCAACGCACTGCCCCATAAGGTGCCGGGCTACGCCATCGTTTCCATCTCGCTGAAACCCGAAGGCGGCATCCCGGGAGACGCCACCACCGAACAAATGGCGGCGGTTGCCAGCTTGGCCGACCGCTACAGCTTCGGCGAAATCCGCGTCACCCATCACCAGAACCTCGTGCTGCCCCACGTCAAGCAAGCCGACGTCTATGCACTATGGGGCGAACTCAAGCGCTATGGACTGGCGCCAGGCAACATCGGTCTGATCAGCGACATCATCGCCTGCCCGGGGCTCGACTATTGCGCCTTGGCCAATGCGCGCTCCATCCCCATCGCTCAGCGCATTTCGGAACGCTTCGCCGATCTCAAGCGCCAGCGCGATGTCGGGCCGTTGCAGCTCAAGATTTCCGGCTGCATCAATGCCTGCGGCCATCATCACGTCGGCCACATCGGCATTCTCGGCGTCGACCGCCGGGGTGAGGAATACTATCAGATCACCTTGGGCGGCAGCCCCGAGGAGGACGCATCCATCGGCGATATCATCGGCCCGGCCTTTTCCAGCGAGGCGGTGGTCGATGCCATCGAGACCATCGTCGATACCTATATCGGCAAGCGTGAGGCGGGTGAGCGCTTCCTCGACACCTATCGCCGTATCGGCGCCAAGCCATTCAAGGAGGCTCTCTATGCCGCTGCTTAAGGACGGCAAAGCCGTCGACGACAGCTGGATCGCGGTGGCCGACGGCGAAGCAATACCGGCCGACCGGCCGGCCATCCTGCCGCTTGAACGTTGGAAGGCCGAGCGCGACGCCTTGCGCGGCCACAACGCCCCGCTCGGCGTGCGCCTGGAAAGCGGCGACAAGGTCGAGGATATCGCCGACGACCTCGGCCGCCTGGCACTGGTCACCCTCGACTTCCCGAAATTTCAGGACGGTCGGGCCTTTTCCTCGGCGCGCATCCTGCGCGAGCGTCATGGCTTCAAGGGCGAGCTGCGCGCCGTGGGCAACGTGCTGGCCGATCAGTTCCTGTTCATGCAGCGCTGCGGCTTCGATGCTTTCGATGTTACCGATCCGGCCAAGGCGGCGCTGTGGGACAAGGTCATGGCCCAGTTCAGCCTGTTCTATCAGCCGACAGGCGATGGGCGGCGGACGGTCATCCAGCAGCGCCAGGGGGGCGCACGCTGAGGCAAGCCGCTGCCACCACGACGGCCCCCCTCTCCCTATCCCTCCCCCTCGCGGGGGGAGGGGACGCTGTTTCTGCCGCCCGTCCACACGATAATAGAGTCGCGGCGTTGCTCCATGGTTCCCTCCCCCCGCGAGGGGGAGGGAACCATGGAGAGGGCGCAATTGCCGGGGACCCGCTAACCGCTGCCCATGGACAAACCGCCCCTAAATACCGATGTTAAGCGGGAACCCGTCGCCAATAGGAAAGAAGTAGCCATGTTTATCCAGACCGAAGCCACCGCCAACCCCCAGGTGATGAAGTTCCTGCCCGGCCGCCCCGTGCTCGACTCCGGCTTCGTCGAATATACCGCCGCCACCGATGCCAAGGCCTCGCCGCTGGCGACCGCGATCTTCGCTGTCACAGGCATCACCCGCGTCGGGTTGGATAGCGAGACGATCACCGTCGGCAAGGCTGAAACCACGGAATGGCAGGTGCTGAAGCCGATGGTCCTGGGTGCCATCATGGAGCATTACTCCTCCGGCCGGCCGGTGATCGATCAGGCGGCCTCGGACGACGCACCGGTGGACGAAGCCTTGGTCGCCAAGATCCGCGAACTGGTCGAGACCCGCATCAAGCCGGTCGCCGCGCAAGACGGCGGCAGCGTCGAATTCCACGGTTATCGCAACGGCAATGTCTATCTCAAGCTGGAAGGCTCCGCCTTCGGCCTGCAATCGGGCATTCAGAATATGCTGCGCCACTATGTGCCCGAGATTAAGGCGGTGCGCGACTATCGCGATGCCCTGCCCAAGCCCGGTTTGCAAACGCCGCGCGGCGTCGCGCTGCAGCAGCTGTTCGACCAACAGATCAATCCGTCCGTCGCTTCGCACGGCGGCCATATCACCCTGCTCGACATCGAGGACGACACGGTCTTCATCCGCATGGAAGGCGGCTGCCAGGGTTGCGGCATGTCGCAGGTGACGTTGAAGCAGGGCGTCGAGACCGAAGTCCGCAAGATCGCCCCGGAAATCCGCGCCGTGCTCGATACCACCGAGCATGGCGAGGGCAAGAACCCCTATTACCAGGGCGGCATGCACGCCCATTGAGGCGGCGGGCTGGACTTTTTTTACGGAAGCAGCCCCCCTCTCCCTGTCGCTCCCCCTCGTGGGGGGAGGGGACGCTGCTGCCGCCTCCTATCTGCATGACAGGGTGCTGCGGTGCTGCCACCTAGTCCCCTCCCCCCACGAGGGGGAGGGACAGGGAGAGGGGTAGCCGGCGCCGAGGGCATTGCCGCTTCGCGGCCGACTGGTTACCTTGCGACCGCAACGCAACCAACCGGAAAGCCAAAGCCCGTGAAGCCAGAACTGCTGATCCTGACACCCGCCTATATTTCCGCAGAGCACATGGCCCAGTTCGAGGCCCTGTTCACGGTGATCTATGCCCCGAAGGCAGACGACCAGCAACGGCTGCGGACCGGCGGTGGATTGAAGAACGTGCGCGCCGTGTTCACCTTGGGCTCCAAGGGGATCAGCCGGGAGATGATGGACGCCATGCCGCAGCTGGAGATGGTCGCCTGCAAGGGCGCCGGCTACGACGGCTTCGACCTGGCGGAGATGCGCCGCCGGGGCTATGCGCTAAGCCACGGGCCGGCGCTGAACGCCACCTCGGTCGCCGATCACGCGGTCGCCCTGATGATGGCGACGGCGCGCAACATCCCCATGCTGCACAACGGCGTCGTCGACGGAAAGTGGCTGGAGCTGCGCAACCCGATCCGGCTGGTCCGCGAAAAGCGGCTGGGCATCCTCGGCCTGGGTAAGATCGGTCTGGTCATTGCCGAGATGGTCAGCGGCTTTAAGATGCCGGTTTCCTACCACAACCGGCGCCAGCGCACCGACGTGCCCTATACCTATCGGTCCTCGGCCGTGGAGCTGGCGGCGAATTGCGACATTCTGATCGCCATCTGTCCACTCGACGACAGCACGCACCACATCGTCAACCGCGACGTGCTCAAGGCGCTGGGACCGCAGGGCTTTGTCATCAACATGGCGCGCGGCCCCGTCATCGACACGCCGGCGCTGATCGAGGCGCTGCACAACGGCAGCATCGCCGGCGCCGGGCTCGACGTGGTGGAAGGCGAGCCGGTGCCGCCGCCCGCCCTGCTGAAATGTCCCAACCTGGTGATCACGCCGCACGTCGGCGGCGAATCAGTCGAAGTCGGCGCCGCCGTTCAGGACCTGTTGATCGGCAATCTGGCCGCCCATTTCGCCGGCAAGCCGCTGTTGACGCCGATTCCGGAGTAACCGGCCGCCGTCAGCTGGGACCGAGGCGGCGCAGTTCAGCGACGGCGGCGTCGTATTCGAAGATGTCTTTCGGACAAGTATCGACGGCGTGCTCCAAGACCGCGCGAGCTCGATCGGGACGGCCCCGGACGATGTGATGTTGACCGGTCAGGAAATGACCCATGCACGATTCCGCCGTCGATCTCTCAGCGTAACTGTACCCATCACCGAATGATTCCGTCGTACTCGAGGCCAGATATTGAATTTCCCGGACCGAACCGCTGTGAATTCCATACACCCTTTGGTTGCTCAATTCCGGCTCCCGGGTCGGCCCGTCGCGGCGGATCAACGCCAGATATTGCCAGCGATGCACACGGTCACGACGTTCGTTGCGACGTAGGGACTCGGTCAAGTTCTGAACGGCGGCATCGAATTGACCCATGAGAAAGGCGATACGGCCCCGGTCGAAATAGCTCAGGTCGTTGTCCGGATCGAGATGCACGACCCTGTCGCCATCCGCCAAAGCCAGTTCGTAGGCACCTAGCCGGATCCGCACCATGGCACGATCCCGATAAGCGGCAATGTCGTCGGGCGCGCGGCGGAGCGCCTCGTCGAGATCTTCCGCAGCGCGATCCGGATCGTTTTTGTTCAGCAAGTAGCGGGCACGATTTCTATACACCGTCGCGTTGCCCGTACCGATACGGATGGACTCGTCATAGTCAGCGCGCGCGATCCGAATCTCCCTTTTTGTCCCACGCCAAACCGCGCTGGGAGAAAAAACCCGCATTGCCGGGATCGAGTTCGATAGCCTTGGTGAGGTCGCCGATGGCGGTACTGTAAACGCCGCGGGAGAGCCATTCGCATGCCCGCCGAGCGTAAACCGTGGCATCGATGGCCAGATGTAGCGAAGCGTTGTAGTCGGCCATCGCCTTGTAGGTATCGCCCTTGCCATGCCAGGCATCGCCCCGGTCGGCATAGGCACGGGCGTTCTCGGGATCGCGCCGCAAGACTTCGGTGAAGTCGGCGATGGCGCGTTGCCAATTTTCCTTCTTCGCGAAGGCTTGGCCGCGCCTGTTGTAGAGCCCGGCCAAGCTCGTCGCGGCGGGCTGCCCCGAGGCAGCCATACGGGTACAGGCGGCAACGCGCTCATCGGGCGTCGATGCAGCTCGGACACAGGTATCGCGGTCGGCATCGGATAGAGCAAGCCCGTCCCCGGCCGGCTTCAAGGCGGCGACGGCCGCCGGATATTCAAAGAAATTCTTCGGACATGTCGCCACGGCCCGCTCGAACAGCCTCCGCGCTTCCTCCTCGCGGCTGTTCAGCACATGCCACTGGCCCATGTAGAAATCGACCTCGCAGGTTTGCTCCGCCTGCGTTTTGACATCGCCTTGCTGGGCGGTTTGACGCAGTTCGTCGGTACTGAGCCTTCCGGCCAGAAAGTACGCCACCGGCCCTGGCCACTTCGTCCGATCCACATCCTTCAAACCTGCTTCGATTTCGCGCCCGGCCTCGGCCACGCCCAAGACACGCGCCTCCGATAGGTAGCGCCAGACAACGGCGTAGGCAAAATCCGGCCTGATGCCGAGCACCTCACGGAAATCCAACGCCGCGACATCGTATTGCCCGAGGTAGAACGCGGCGTGGCCGCGATGTCTTTAGGCATCCTCGTCAAGAGGATCAAGATCGACAATCCTGGTAAAGTCCTCGACGGCACGGGCATATTCGCCAAGGCTGTCCCATCGTTTGCCGCGATTGCGATAGGCGAGGATATAATCGGGGTCGAGAGCAAGGGCCTCGGTGAAATCGGCGATGGCGCTGGCGTCGTCTTCCATGGCGACGCCACGATTGTTGTAGGCGGCCCGCTGTTTGGGATTGAGACGCAGTGACTCCGAGTAATCGGCGATGCTACGCGCCTTATCGCCCTTTTCGGACCAGGCATAGGCGCGTCTGAAATGGGCAATGGCGAGCTCCTTCGGCTCCGGCCGTCCCGATTCGATCATCTTCGTACAGACCGCGATGCGCGCTTCGGCATTCAATTTTACCGTGTCGAGGCAGGTCGAGCGATCCGCTTCGAACGATTTATCCTGGCCGAACGACGGTTGAGCCATGCCGGCTAGCATCAGTCCGACGATCAGCACCACCACGCGATACATGACGGTCTCCCTTCGAGACATCGAGCTTTGGCATCCGCGGTCACGGCGCCGCGGGCGCCGGTAGCGATGCCATTCAGCGCTGCGACACGCCGGCGCTTAGGCGGGCCGCCTTGTCGCGGTCGGCGCGCGCCTTTTCGGCATCACCTTTCTTTTCCCAGGCCAGCGCACGACTGGCAAAATGCTCGGGGTTGCGCCCATCGCGCCGGATGGCTTCGGTGAAGTCGCCGATGGCGGTGGTGTAGATGCCGCGCCCGAACCATTCGCGGCCACGCTTGCCATAGACCTCGGCATCGAAGGCAAGATGCAGAGCGGCGTTGTAGTCAGGCATGGCCTTGTAGGTTTGGCCCTGGGCATGCCAGACATCCCCACGGTCCCGGTAGAGACGGGGGTTTTGCGGATCGCGGCGGATGGCCTCGCCCAAGTCGGCGATGGCGCGCTGCCAATTCTCCATGGCCGCTGCAGCGAGGCCGCGGGCCTGATAGAGGTCGAACTGGCCCGCGGCGATGGCGCGGGTGCAGGCCGCCGTGCGGTCGGCGGGCGACCTATCGGCAGCCATGCAGGCCAGTCGGTCGGCGGCGGTCGCCACGTCGAGAGGCGCCGCCGGCGTATCCAGCGGCTTCAGTGCCGCGACGGCGCCCAGGTACTCGTAGAAAACCTTCGGGCAGGTCGCCTCCGCCCGCTGAAACAACCCGCGCGCCTCATCCCGCCGACCGTGCATCAGATGCCATTGGCCGAGGTAGTAATCGACTTCGCAGGTCTGTGCGGCCCGCGTCTTGGCATCGCCCTGTTGGGCCGCCCGGCGCAGCCCCTCGATGCTGAGCTTGCCCAACAGGAATTGCGCCACCGGTGTCGGCCACTTGAAGTGGTCGAGGTCGCCCTCCCAGCTTTCCCGGAGGTTTATAAAGGCCCGCCAGGCGCCTTCGGCGCGCACGTCTGCCAGATAGCGCCACAGGGGCGCATAGGCATCCTTAGGATCGAGCCTGAGGGTCTGGGCGAAGTCCCGCGCGGCGAGGCGATAGTGGCGCAGATAGAATTCGCTGAGGCCGCGCAGGCGAAAGGATTCGTCGAGCTTGGGATCGAGGGCGATGGATTCGGTGAAGTCGGCGATGGCCCGCGCGTGCTCGTCCTTTTGCGACCATGCATAGCCGCGAAAAAAATAGACCGTGGCGAGCTTACTCGGACTGAGATTGCCGCCCTCGATCACCTTGGTGCAGGCGGCGAGGCGGGCGTCATCGGCCGTGTCTTCCGAACCGGCACAGGTTTCCATATTCTGGGCAAGCGACGGTTGGGCGATACCGGCAAGGACGAAACCCAACAGCAGCGCAATCGCGCGGTACATGGATCGTCTCCACATTCAGGCAATAAATTGACGATAAACTACTTATCAGTGTCGGAACCGACCGACCTTGCGGCGAGCCGGTCGATACCTAGCGCCCGATTATGGCTGAATTTTGGAGCGTTCCGACAATCCGTACAAAAAAAATTGCAGGTAGATGCTTGTAAGCGAGTACAACCCTTAGCATCGTTGCGCCAGACAGAACGAGTGTCCAAAATCGCATTTGCCCGGATCGCCCTGAGCCTCTAGGCTGCGACGAGAAAATCACCATCGGCAAGCCGAGATCCAGGGAGGCAAAAATCATGGCCAAACCGCTGCTTTTCATCATGACCTATACGATCATTCCGCCGGAATACATGAAGAAGTTCACCGACCGTTTCGAGGTCAAATACGCGGCGACGCCCGAGGAGATGGAACAAGCCTTCAAGGAACCGTGGATCAAGGACGTGCAGGCCGTTTTCACCATGGGTTCGCGCGGCGTGCGCCGTGACGTCATGGACAGAATGCCGAAGCTGGAAGTCGCCTGCTGCAAGGGCGCCGGCTACGACGGTTTCGATGTTGCCGAAATGAACAAGCGCAACATCGCCATCTCCCACGGCTCGTCGATCAATGCGACCTTCGTCGCCGATCATTCCATCGCGCTGATGCTGGCCACCGTGCGCAACATCGTCAACTTCGACGCCGCCGTGCGCCGCGGCGATTGGGTCAAGGGTCGGTCGCTGCCGCCGAGCATCACCGGCAAGAAACTGGGCCTGATCGGCATGGGCGAGATCGGCTCGAAGGTCGCCGAACGCTGCCACCGGGGCTTTGAGATGGAGGTCAGCTACCACACTCGCAACCAGAAGGCCGAGCTGCCCTATCGCTATTTCCCCAAGGTCATCGACCTGGCCAAGCACGTCGATTTCCTGATGTGTATCCTGCCGCTCAACGACCAAAGCCGCCACATCGTCAATGCCGAGGTGCTCCAAGCCTTGGGACCGCAGGGCTATCTGATCAACATGGCGCGCGGCCCGGTGGTGTCGAACGCCGCCCTGATCCCGGCCTTGCAGCAGAATAAGATCGCCGGCGCCGGCCTCGACGTGGTCGAGGGCGAGCCCAACATCCCGGCCGAGCTGATCGCGCTGAAGAACGTCACCATGACGCCGCATGTTGGCGGCCATGTGCCGGAATCGGCGGCGCAGACGCTCGATCTGCTGTTGGCCAACCTGGACGCCCACTTTGCCGGCAAGCCGATGGTCACGCCTATTCCCGGCAGCACCGGCAGGAAACGGGCAGCCTGACGGCCGTCCGACCGCGCCGCCGCATCCGCTACCGATCGCAACCCAGACTGGCGCCGCAATTCGCGCAGCGGTGCCTAGTCCGGGCCGGACGATCTTTCGCCAACAGCCTACCCATGGAGACGTCCTCGTGAAGCAAGACCTGTTGATCTGTACCCCGGCGATGTCGAATGCCGATTACGACGCCGCACTCGGCCCTCATTTCAACCTGCTCTATGCGCGCACGCCCGAGGATCAGCGCAAGGCGCTGACGGCCGATTGGCTCAAGCCGGTCCGCGCCATCTATACTACCGGCCAGCACGCCATCGTCCCCGAGTTGGTCGAGGCGATGCCGAACCTGGAGATCGTCGCCTGCCGCGGCACCGGCTATGACGCCATCGACATTGAGTTGATGAACAGGAAAGGCATCTTCCTGTCCTATGGTGCCGGGGCAAATGCCCCCTCCGTCGCCGATCATGCCATGACCCTGATGCTGTCCACCGTGCGCAAGGTACCGAAGCTCGACGCCGCGGTTCGCCAGGGCAAATGGGTGGACTCGCGCAGCCTGCAGCCGATCGCCACCGGTAAGCGCCTGGGCATCCTGGGCATGGGCGGAGTCGGCACCGGATTGGCCAAGCGGGCTGTCAGCTTCGACATGACCGTCGGCTATCACACCCGCAACAAGCGCGACGTGCCGTATCGCTATTATTCGAGCGTGTTGGAACTGGCCAAGGATTCCGACATCCTGGTCGCCTGCCTGCCCGGCGGTAAGGACACCAAGCATATTGTCAACCGCGCCGTGCTCGACGCCTTGGGTCCGCAGGGCTTCTTTATCAACGTGGCGCGCGGTTCGGTTGTCGATACCGACGCGCTGATCGCCGCGCTAAACGAAGGCCGCCTGGCTGGGGCCGGTCTGGACGTGGTCGACGGCGAGCCCGAGGTGCCGGCCGCGCTGCTGCAGGCGCCCAACGTCGTCATCACGCCGCACATCGGCGCCCGTTCGCCCGAGGCTTCGGAGAAGGCCTTCGAACTGGCGGTCGCCAATCTACAGGCGCATTTCGCCGGCAAGCCGCTGCTGACGCCGATACCCGGCAGCATCGGCCGCCGCCGCGCCGCTTGAGACTGCGCCGGATATCGTAAAATTGCCCTGGTTAAGGCTTACCGCTAACCTAAGGCGGCAAGCGCCACTGTGTAGAACCGCAAGAGGAATGGAGGGACCGCCATGAAGCCCGAATTGATCATCGTAACCCCGTCGGTCATCCCGCCCGATTACATGGCGCGGTTCAACGAGCACTTCAACGTTCACCTGTGCGCGACAGCCGAATTGCAGCAGCAAGCCTTGAAGAGCGACTGGGTGAAGAAAGTCCGGGCTGTTTTCACCAGCGGTTCCGTCGGTATCAAGCCGGATCTTCTGAAGGCCATGCCCAATGTCGAGATCGTCTGTTGCAAGGGCACCGGTTACGATGCCCTGGACATGGATGAAATGCGCCGGCTGGGCCTGTTCGTCACCCACGGCGCCGGCGCCAACGCGGCTTCCGTCGCCGATCATGCCTTGGGCCTGATGCTGGCGACGCTGCGCCATATCCCGCAGCTCGATTCAGCCATCCGCCAGGGCAAGTGGGTATCTTCGCGCAACCTACAGCCGATCCTGTGGCGCAAGCGCCTGGGCCTGGTCGGCTTCGGCAAGATCGGCCGCGAGATCGCCAAGCGGGCGCTGGCCTTCGACATGACCGTTGCCTATCACGCCCGCAACAAGCGCGACGACGTGTCGTTCAAGTACCATGCGAAGCTGCTCGATCTGGCCAAGGACTCCGACATCCTCGTGGTCTGCACGCCGGGTGGGGCCGAGACCAATAAGCTCATCAGTCGCGCCGTGCTCGACGCGCTTGGGCCCCAGGGCTTCCTGGTCAACGTGGCGCGCGGCTCAGTGGTCGATACCGAGGAGCTGATCGCCGCGCTGAAGGATGGCCGCCTCGCCGGCGCCGGCCTCGACGTGGTCGAGGGCGAGCCGGAAATCCCGTCGAAGCTGTTCGATGTGCCCAACCTGGTGATGACGCCGCATATCGGCGGCCGTTCGCCGGAAGCTTCCGACATGACACTCGACCTGGTCATCGACAATCTGCAGGCCCATTTCGCCGGCAAGCCCGTATTGACCCCCGTCCCCGGCAGCGCCGGCCGGCGCCGCTAAGGCGCGCTGACCGCGCGAGACCGAGAGCGCGATGATATAGCGGCACCGGATGTTCTCCGGTGCCGCCTTTTGCTCATGGACGATGTTTTGCCTGTTTAAGAGGCGCTGCGCCGCTACCTACAGCGCCATGGTCTGCGCCGGCAGGCCGAGCAGGAAGGAGCCGACCGCCTGGAAGTGGGACTTCCGGCCCTGGCCCTGCTGGGTCAGGGTGTGGATGTCGCGGAAGCGGCGTTCGAAGGTGTTGTTGCGAAACACCGCCGTCGCACCGGCCGCTTCATAGGCGATATCGGCCGCCGCCTTGGCTTCGTGGATGGCGAAGGTCGACGCCAGGCGGATGCGGAAACGCGAATTCATTGACAGTTCGCCGACCTGGGCTTCCTGCCAGATCTCGACCAACTCGCTCAACATGAAGGCCTTGGCCGCGCCCAAGCGAGCGTGGGCAACGGCGACATCAGATTGCACGACCGCACTTTCGCGCAACACGCCCAACGACCGGCGCGGGACTTTTACCGTGGCCAGATCCATAAAATCGGCAAGCAGGCCATGGGCCATGCCGACGGCGACGCCGGAAAATCCGATGGCGTACATGGCCCCCGAGGCGAACTTGTAAAGCGGGCCGGATTCACGCCGTTGGGCCGGATCGTCGCGGATCACCGAATAGGCCTTTGGCACGAAAACGTCCTTCGCCGCAAACGCATCGGTCCCGGTACCGCGCATGCCGATGGTGTTCCAAACATCCTTGATCGTTACCTTGTCGACCGGAATCAGCATGGTGCGATATTCCGTACCACCGCCGGACTTGGGCATGGTGATCACGCCGCCCAAGTGGCTGGCGTGACGGCTGCCGCTGCAGAACGACCATTCGCCGGAAACGCGATAGCCGCCGTCGACCTCCGCCACCTCGCCCTTGCCCGGTCCCCAGGCAACGGTGCCGTTCGGTCCCCAGATGTCCTTGGCCACTGCCGGATCGACATAGGCCGCCGCCATGGCGCAGCCGTTGCCCTGGCCGACGCACCAAGCGGTGCTGCCGTCGAGCTTACCCAAAGCGATGGTGGTGCGAAAGTAGCTGGCCGGATCGAGTTCGTCGCCGCCGATGCTTTTCGGTGCCAGCAGGCGAAGTATGTTGGCGCCACGCAGGGCGGCGACGACATCGGAGGTCAACCGGCGTTCCTGTTCGATACGATCGCCGGCCGAAGCGATGATCGGGGCGATGTCGTCGATCCGATCGGGACAATCCTTCAACTTCGCGCCGAGGGCGCCCACCATCGATGTATCCGGTGACATTTCCCTGTCTCCCCTTTTTTTCCCATCAACCGAAATGAGGGTCTGGCCCCCAAGAGGTAGGTATCGGCCCCGAGGTCGCGAGTTACAGCGGGTCGGTGTCCGGCGGCAGCCCAAGCATGTAGGCGCCGACCGTCTGGAAGTGAGCTTTGCGGCCCTGGACCTGCTGCGTCACCGTGTGAATGTCGCGGAAGCGCCGCTCCAACGGGTTGCTCTTGAAGATCGCTGTTGCCCCGGAGGCGTCGTAGACCATGTCGGCGACCGCCTTGGCCTCGTGAATGGTGAAGGTGGTAAACAGCCGCAGGCGCATGCGCGAATCAGTGGACAGCTCGCCCTGGGTCTTCGCTTCGTCGCACATCTTGTCCAGATGACCGGTCATCAGGTGCTCCGCCGCGGCGAGCCGGGCCTCAGCCGTCGCCACTTCGGCCTGAACGACGTTGTTCTCGCGCAATACAGTTTGCGTCCGGCGCGGCGTTTTGTCAGCCGCCAGAACCTTGAAAATATCGAGCATCTCGCGGGCCAGACCGAAGGCGGTGGCCGAGAAGCCCACCGAATACATGCCCGACGACGAGAATTCGAACAGCGGCCCGTCGCAAAAACGCTTCTCCACCGCATAGCGTACGAGGGAATACTCGCTGGGAACGAAGACGTCCTTGACGGCGAGGGCATCGCTCGCCGTGCCGCGCAGTCCGATGACATCCCAGATGTCGGTGAACGACACCTGCGACGCCGGAATCAGCATGGTCCGTTCCTTGACGCGACCGTCGGGCATCGCCATCGGCGAATGGCAGCCGAGCCAGGTGGCGTGACGGCTGCCGCTGGCAAACGCCCAACTGCCGCTGACACGGTATCCGCCGTCAACCACCGTGGCGTTGCCCTTGCCCGGCCCCCAGGCCAATACGCCATGCGGATCGTCGCCCCAGATGTGACGGGCAACGGCCGGCTCGACGAATGCCGCCGACATTGCACAGCCGTTCGCCTGGCAAATGCACCAGGCAACGCTGCCGTCGGCGGCAGCCAGCGCCGCCAGGGTGCGGAAGAAGGTCGACGGAGCGACCTCCTCGCCGCCATACACGCGCGGCAGCAGCAGGCGATAGAACTTCTCCCGATGCAACGCTGCCAGGAGATCGGCCGGTATCCGGCGGTCGCGCTCAATGGCCTCGCCGGCGGCCAGTATCTGCGCGCGGACATTGGCCACACGGCCGACGATATCCGATGCCGGACGCGGCACGACAGCCACCGGCGTTGCTTGCGACAGCATGGTTGCTCCCGCCCTTATGCCGAATACGGCGGTGCGTAGGACAGGCTCTCGTAACCGGAGGCGTAGGCGTTGTTGTTGATCGCCGGATTGCGATTGACCAGCGGCCGGGCATACATCGGGTGGGTCATCGAGCGGATCTCGTGCTCTAGCCGGAAGAGCTTCTTGCCGGACTTCGGATCGACGATGTCATAGAAGCGGTATTGGAACTGGTTGCTCTCCTGCATTTCCAGTCCCAGGCAGATCATCTTTTTGTGCGGTGCCGAGAAATTGGCAACGTACAATTGGATGTGATGGCCGTCGTAGTCGGGAAGCGGCGCATCGGTCTCGCGGAAGATCAGGAACTGGCGGCAACCGACGGTCACATGCGCCGCCTTGGCCGCGCCCTTCTTGGCAGAGCCGTTTTTCGCACCATTCTTTCCAGCCCCACCCTCCACCGAGGTAAAGGCGCCGAGTACATCGCTGTAGAAGCGGGCGATGCCCTCGGCCGCACCCATGGGCACGTCGAATTCGACATAGGGGATGCCGAGCTGAATCTTGCCGAAATCCGGATCGGGCGCATGGACGCGCAACTGGTTGCCCCAGGGGCAGGTCACATCGATGCGGCTGTTGCGCACCTTGAAGGCAAATTTGGTCTTCTTCAGCGGCTCTTGCACCATGGCCAGCGTGCGCGCCGTGGCGGAGGGATCGGGCACCACCATGCCAATGCGACCGCGCAGCACCTGCGGCGTCTGACCGGCCATGGTCACCGGTAGATGAAACTGGTTACGCCCCATGTTGACCCACATGTTGCGCACGCCGGTATTGAGATAAGGGTCGCGGGTGAAGCCCAGACCGGTGATGTAAAACAGCGTTGCCGTGTGGTGATCGGCTACCGTGAGGTTGACATGTTCGAGGCCGACCACATTGCCGAAATCCTCGACGCTCCGGTCGAAACGCTTCGTAACCTTCTTCATGACTAGTCCTCCGCTGGATCCGATGCCTTCTTTTGCCTAATGTTAGGATGGAAGCGCTGCCTTGGCGAGATTCTTTCTAAGCGAATACCCCTTGTGCAGCGCACCATCGCGGCACCGAAAAAACCGCTCATTGCAGCGTCGCCGGGATGGATTAGGTTGACGCTGCAGCCCGGCAACACGCGGAGAGATCGCCGTGAACACCGTTCTTCTCATCCTTGGCGGCGGCATACTGGCTGTCGTCCTGCTGCTGGCCGGCATGATCGGCTTCGGCGCCGGCCAACCGCCGCCGCCGCTAGTTTCGATCAGCGATCCGTTCAAAGGCGTCGATTTCCGCGATCTGCCACCCATCGAGACGACGCCGGCCCGCCAAGGAGCACCCATCGCCTTTCGCACCTATGCCGCCGGGGGCAACCCAGCCGGGCCGGGGCGCGTTGTCATCGCCATCCATGGCTCGTCAGCCAACAGTTCCAGCCTGCACCCGCTGGCCAAAGCGCTGCGGGCCGACGGCATCGCCGTCTACGCTCCCGACATGCGCGGGCACGGCGGCACCGGCCAGCGCGGCGATATCGACTATGCCGGCCAGTTGGACGACGACCTTGCCGACTTCCTGGCCTTCGTTAAAGGCCGCCATCCGGGCGCCCCGGTCGTCCTGCTTGGCCTGTCGTCGGGCGGCGGCTTCGCCTTGCACGCCGCCGCGTCCGCCATCGGCGGGCAGTTCGAGAGAACTGTCCTGCTGGCACCGATGCTGGGCGTCGGCGCGCCAACCGTCTCGCCCGCCGTCAATACCTGGGCGACGCTGTTCGTACCCCGCGTCATCGGTCTCTTCCTGCTCGACAAGATCGGCATTCATAACTTCGAGTATCTGCCCGTTCTCGCCTTCGCGCTGGCGCCCGAGCACCGGTCGGCGCTGACCGGCACCTATTCGTTCCGGCTGATGAAGGCTTTCGGAACGACGGACTACGCCGCCGATCTGCGCCGGGCGCCGCGTCCCATCACCGTCCTGGTCGGCGAGCTCGACGAGCTGTTTCACGCCGCCCTGTTCGCACCCACCGTACGGGCGGTGCGCCCGGACGCAACCGTCAGCGTGCTTCCCGGTCTTTCCCACGTCGGCATCGCCATCGACGCCCGCGCCGTTCCGGCCATCGCGGCGGCAGTTCGCGGCACCCCCTAACGGGGGCGTTTGGCGTAGCCGATCCGCCCCAGGGCGGCACCGATCTCGGCAAGGACCGCCGGTTCGTCGATGGTCGCCGGCAGGCGGTATTCGACGCCGTCGGCGATCTTCTGCATGGTGCCGCGCAGGATCTTGCCCGAGCGCGTCTTCGGCAGGCGGGGCACGACAACGGCCTGCCGGAACGACGCCACCGGACCGATTTTTTCGCGCACTAGGCGCACCACATCGGCAACGATCTCGGCCTCACCGCGCGCAACGCCGGCCTTGAGCACCATGAAGCCGACGGGGACCTGACCCTTCAGGTGGTCGGCAACGCCGATGACGGCGCATTCGGCAACATCGGGATGGGCGGCGAGGACTTCTTCCATGCCGCCGGTGGACAGGCGGTGACCGGCGACGTTGATGATGTCGTCGGTACGCGCCATGACATAGACGTAGCCGTCGTCGTCGACATAGCCGGCATCCGCCGTCTGGTAGTAGCCGGGATAGGTGTCGAAGTAGGCGTGGCGGCAGCGCGCTTCGGCATTCCACAGGGTCAGCAGGCTGGCCGGGGCCATCGGCAGGCGGGCGACTAGGGCACCGATCTCGCCGGGCTTGGCCTTGTTTCCCCTCTCGTCGAGCACGTGGATGTCCCAGCCCGGTGCCGGGCGGCTGGGCGAGCCCGCCTTCACCGGGATCGGGCAGAGTCCCATGCAGTTGGCAGCAATCGACCAGGCGGTTTCCGTCTGCCACCAGTGATCGATGACGGGCCGCTCCAGGTGCCGTTCCGCCCAGTGCAAGGTATCCGGGTCAGTGCGCTCACCGGCCAAGAATAGTATGCGGAATTTCGATAGGTCGTAACGCTTCAGCAGCAGGGCATCGGGATCTTCGCGCTTGATGGCGCGAAAGGCCGTCGGCGCCGTGAACATCGCCTTCACCCCGTGTTCGGCAATCACCCGCCAGAAGGCGCCGGCGTCAGGCGTGCCAACCGGCTTGCCTTCGTAAAGGATGGTCGTGCAGCCGTGCAGCAGCGGCGCGTAGACGATGTAGGAATGGCCGACCACCCAGCCGACATCGGAAGCCGCCCAGAAGACGTCGCCGGGATCGATGTCGTAGACCGCCTTCATGGAATAGCGGAGCGCCACCATGTGGCCGCCGTTGTCACGGACAACACCTTTGGGCAAGCCGGTCGTTCCCGAGGTATAGAGGATGTAAAGCGGGTCAGTAGCCTTGACCGTCACGCAGTCGGCGGGCAGCGCGGCGGCCTCCGCCATGTCCCAATCGACGGCACCATCCAGGTCGCACAGGCCTTGCAGCCGCTGCTTAACCATGCGGAAATCCGGTTTGTGCCTGGCCAGGGCGACAGCACCGTCGAGCAACGACTTATAGGGGATGACGCGGCCAGCCTCGATGCCGCAGGACGCGGTGAGGATGGCCTTCGGTTGACAGTCGTCGATGCGGATCGCCAGTTCATTGGCGGCAAAGCCGCCGAACACAACGGAATGGATCGCCCCCAAGCGGGCGCAGGCGAGCATGGCTATCGCCGCTTCGGGTATCCCCGGCATATAGATAATGACCCGGTCGCCCTTGGCGATGCCCCGGTCCTGCAGGGCGCCGGCAACTTTGGCGACACGGTCGCGCAGTTGACGGTAGGTGAAGCGGGCGATGGTACCAGTGACCGGGCTATCATAGATAAGGGCGACTTGTTCGCCGCGGCCTTGCGTGACGTGGCGGTCGAGCGCGTTGTGGCAGGTGTTGCACTCGGCGCCGGGAAACCAGCGGTCGAAGGGGGTGTTGCTGCGATCCAGCACCCGGTCCCACGGCTTGAACCAATCGATGCCGCCGGCCACCTCGCCCCAGAAGCCTTCCGGATCGGCGATGGAACGCCGGTGCGCGTCTTCGTAGGCGTTCATGAGCGCAACCGTTCCACACCTTTCCCGTCCACGTCCGTGCCGAAGCCGACGGCCTCGGTCAGCGGGTGGGCGACGATCTCCGTGATCTTCACGGGATCACGACCGCAATTTCTCGACGGCCTTCCAGTCGATTTCGACACCGAAGCCGGGCTCTTCGGTCAGATGCACCTTGCCGCCCTTCACATGGGCGCCGCCCCGATAGATGCCGTGCTGGATCGGATGGCGTTCGTGGCTGCCATGGGATTCGGCCGCGAAGGCGGCATCGCCGAAGGCCGAGACGATGTGACTGTGCAGGTGTTGCGCCGTGTGCGGCGCGATCATCACGCCCTTCTGTTCGGCATAGTGGGCGATGCGCAGGGATTCAGTGAAGCCGGCGTGGCGGGTCGAATCGAACTGCACGTAGCGGATGGAGCCGGAATCGATGAAGTCGCGCACGGTGAAGCGGTGCCATTCACGCTCGCAATGGGCGAGCGGAATCGGTGAGGCATTGGCCAGGCGCACGTAATCAGCGGGCTGCAGGTGCCAGAACAAGGGCTCCTCCAACCAGAAGATATCGTGGGGCGCCACCGCATGGGCGAAGCGGATGCAGCCTTCGACGTCATAGGGTGCGTTCATGTCGAGCATGAGCAAGGTATCGGGACCGATGACCTTGCGTACGGCGCGGATGCGCTTCACCTCGTCGGCGATCGATAAAGCGCCGGTCTTCAGTTTCACGGCGCGATAGCCGTTGGCGACGTAGCCTGCAAATTCCTCGGCACAGGATTCGAGCGGTGCACCTTCGACGTAATATCCACCTGTCGAATACGTGAAGACCTCGGTACGGGTGCCGCCCAACAGACGAAACACGGGCAGTCCGGCGGCGCGGCCCTTAATGTCCCACAACGCAATATCGATTCCACCGATGGCGGCCATGATCTGTGGCCGCTGACCACGCGGCAACGGCGCCGGCAGCCCATCCCAATCGCCGAGCCCGCCGGGGCGCGGCACCGTCAGCGAGAACAGCTTGTTCCACACCTCGACATGGCCAAGTGCGTCCATGCCCTTGATCACCTCACCGAAGGTCTTGCCGAAATCGCAAATCGCCTTTTGCGGGCCGCCGGCGATTTCGCCGTAACCGACGATGCCATCGTCGGTCTTGACCTCGACCAGGATGAGCTGCGCCGCATCGGCATATTCGTGCGCTGTCCAACTGCCTTGGTCGTACTTGGCGGTCATCGGATGGAACCGCACGTCAGCAATCTTCATGGCCACGCCTCCCCCAGGGATTCTGCTATTTGTTCAGCCGTCGAAGGGACTATAGCCACGGCCCAATGCTGTTGCCTATCGGTCAATCGGCACAACGGGCAGCGCATCGATCGCGCAGGACCATTCGCGCACCGCTGCGGCACGGCAGATCGGGGAACGGACGTCGACCTTCCGCCGGCTACATAAGCCTGTCCCGGGCGGCATTCGTCCGTATTCTCAAGGCGGACGGCGAGTCCGCCAATGGCAGGCCAGTCGGGCTAGGCGCCGAGACCGGCGAGCTGATCCTTTATTCGCAATTTTTGCTTTTTCAGACTGGCGATTTCGCTGTCGTCGGGGTGAGGTCTGGTGGCCGCCACCTCGATCTTGCTTTCAATCGAATGATGCTTGTCTTTCAAGGAGTTAATCCTGTCTTCTAGGCTCATAACGTCAGTCCTCCGATATCTGTCGAAAAGAAGGAACGACGACATTATACGCCCATTGGGCATCGACATCGAGTCTGAGGGACGGACGGCTAATTCGGAGCCGAGGCATCGACAGCTAACCGCAGGTATTATTCCATTTATTAGGGCGACGCACCCACCATCGCTTTGCCGGACCCATCGTTCCAGTAGACCAAGTGGATACCCTCCGCCTGGCGCTTCGACTCCTTCTTGGATTGCGCCATCAAGCGGACGAGGTTTTCGTATTCCGGACGCTCGGCAGCCTCCGGCACCACGACGATTCCGGCACTGACTGTGAGCAGGGAAAATTCCATAACGACGCCGTCGCGCGATTTGGCGATGATGGATCGCCGTTCGCGAGCTTCAGCATCGTAAAAGCTGACCACGTCAGAATGGAACCTTTCGGCCAGGGCAGCGACGCGAACACACACATCGTCTGCCGGTTCCTCACGCATGATAAGAACGAAATCATCGCCCCCGACGTGACCGATGAAGGCACCGATCCCGGCGGCCATCTGCACCAGCATATCGGCGAACAACATGATGACGCGGTCACCCTGGCGGAACCCATAGGTGTCGTTGAAAGGCTTGAAGTTATCGAAATCGAAGTAGACCAGAGCCAATACCCCGCCTGCCTCGGTCAATAGCCCGCGCAAATGCTGATCGATCGCATGATTTCCGGGAAGACCCGTCAACGGGTTCTGCTCGCGCGCAGCGGTCAGATTCTTCTCGTTGACCAGTTTCAGCAGGTGCGAGGCGGTTAGAAAACCCAAGTACTTCTGGTCATCGGTGACGATGATGCCTTCGGGAAGATCGTTGAACGAATAGGTCGCCAGCATGCGTTCAACGTCGCTGCGGATGTCGACCACCCGGCCCGGCGTGAGGAAATCCCGTAGCGTGCGGCTGAAGCCGCGATTACGGATGAGGTCGCGGCCGAATCGCGAATAGATCAACTCCTTGAGGTCGTCCTCGCGTACCAGCCCTTGCGGCTCGTTCATCTCGTTGACGACAGGTACAAAGCCGACCCCACTTTCCACGCTGAACCGCTCCAGCACCTGCGACAACGGAGCATTGAGACTGAGCGGTTCAAGGCGCAACATGGCTTCAAGCACATTGCTTTGCCCCCGCAGACCACTGCGCCGGTCATTGGCGCACAAATCCTCAATGACGGGATAACGATTGGTGAGCGTGTCCAACTCCATCGTCGGCCGCTGGATGAAATAGCCCTGAGCAAAATCGCAACCGATCTCGCGGCAAGCGAGCAATTCGCGCACCGTCTCCACACCCTCGGCGATGACGCGGATACCCAGCGTGTGGGACAATTCCACGATGCGAGACACGAACAGCTTCTTGTGCTGATCAGTGGCTATTTCCGAAACGAAAAAGCGGTCGATCTTTACGAAATCGGCTTTGCTGCCGTAAAGCAGCCGCAGACCGGCAAATCCGGCACCGAAGTCATCGACGGCCAAACGAAAGCCCTGATCGCGGTAATCGTCGACGAAGCCGCCAATATGATCGAGAGAAATTTCATGACGTTCCGAGATTTCCAGAATGACTTTATAGGGGTCTACTCCCCAGCGGTCCAACAGTTGGCGGCTTCGCCTGGCGTCAAAGTCTTTGGTGCTTGGCGTGCGGTTGTCGAGGTTGAGGAACAACCGTACCGAATCGTGGAACGTCAGTGTTACGAAGGCCTGCAACGCTTTATCGAAAACGACGGAGTCCAATTGGTGCAACACGCCGAAGCCCTCGGCAGCGTCGAACACGTCATGGATTTCAGCGAAGCCAAGTTCGTTGTGGCCACGGAACAAAGCCTCCAATCCATAGCAACGGCCCGTCGATAGGCTGACAATAGGTTGAAAGGCGATCTCGACCTCAGTACTGGCATGACACAGCAAGTCGCCACCATCGCGATAGCGCGCCGTGCCCTCTTCCTTCATCCGCGCAACGGTGAACAGCGGCGGGCGATGCCAATGGCGCCAGACGTGACCATCGTCATTGACCGGCCCAGGCGATGGAAACTCGGGAAGCACTTTCATCAGATCGCTCATTCCCTAGATCGGTAAACCACTGCAGCCATCTAGCAGGCGACATACATCAGGGCGACCCCTACCCGTCCCAGGCTGCGCAGACCGATTGCCACTTTGTCGAATGATCCTTTTATTACAAATACATAGCTTCAGCGTAATGGGGAACTTCCAAACCGGGACAACCCCAAGCCCGTCCAGCGGATTTACCGCCGGGAACGACCGTCATCCGCATGGATTGGCTTTGCGTCAATGACTCGGAAGGATAATCCCGACAGTTCCATTGCCGGGCATCGCACACTGCCGGGATAACATCTCGACCTATCGCCAATCCGCTACCGACCCGCATCCAGCCATACCGCAGGCGGCTTATCTCTGTTAGGATTTCGACTTGCATCAACAAGTCTGGCGCACACAGGCATGGCAGCGAGCGGCGACGACGGTCCGGCAGTCGAAGAACGGCTGAAGGTATTGCGCTTGGAGCATCGGGACTTGGACGAGCGCATCGCCCGCATGGGGACGGCAGAAGGTGGCGACGACCTTCAATTACAACGCCTGAAGAAGCGCAAGCTACTGCTCAAGGATGTCATCGCCCGGCTCGAAAGCGGCCGTTATCCGGACATCATCGCGTAGTTTACCTATCAGACCCGGATGGGCCGCCGTCTCGCTCAGGTCGAAGCCGGCTGGCAGGCCGCCGCCGCATCGGCAAAGACCTGTCGCGGTTCATCCCCCGGCGCCAGATGGCGTAGTCCCCAGACGACCCGTAGCCCCAGGCTGCCACCCTCTTTTTCCGCCGTTCGGCGCTCTACGGACTCGGCGATCTCGCGTGCCTTTTCCACCACCGTCTGCGCTTCGACCGGCACTAGGATAAGGCCGAGATCGCCGGTGCCCATGTCACCCAAAACGTCACCGGCCCGGATGTGTTGGCGTACCACATGAGCTGCCTTGGTCAGCGCCGCATCGGCGGCAGCACGTCCGTGGTGGACAAGCACTTCCCGAAGATTGGCGAAGCCAAGATAGAGGAAAGCAGCCCCGATGCCTGCCTGCTCGAGGCGGCTGAGAACACGCGTCATCTCGCGCTGCAGGGCGCGGCGGTTGAGCACAGGCAGGAAGGCATGGCTGTCGGCCTGCTCGGTCAGATAGATAACCTGTTCGCGCAGCCGGTCGCGTTCAATGCGGATGCGGTCGAATTCGGCCATGATGTCGGTCAGCGCTTTTTGCACAGCCGGCGTTACATCGGCCTGCGGTACGCCCATGAGGAAAACGACATCGCCGATATCGCGCGGCAACGGCGCCTCAGCGCTGGCCGGCGGCCGCCTGCCCCCACTGTCATGGCCGCGATGTTCCGCCGCGGCATCGTTATCGCGGCGTTCGGCCGGTTGTACCGATTCAGGGTAGAGCGGCAGTCCCACGCCTTCGGCCATGCCAGACTCCTGTTGTCCGGACCGGTAGGTTAGCATTCCCAGCGACGTTCGTCGCCACTGGTTGCATCGCCAGGCGCGCGCAGCTTGCCCTATGCCCCCGGCTCCCTATAATCGCCGCCTTTCGCCAGCCGGGGCGAGGGGGAAGGCCTGATGGGCGTCGAAGTCGGAATAATCATGGGCAGCCAGTCGGACTGGGAGACCCTGCGCCATGCAGCCGAGACGCTGGATGCCTTGGGTATCGCCTACGAGACCCGCATCGTTTCGGCCCATCGCACACCCAAGCGGCTTTACAATTATGCCGGCAGCGCCAAAGAGCGCGGACTTCGGGTCATCATCGCCGGCGCCGGCGGCGCCGCCCACCTGCCTGGTATGACAGCAGCAATGACCGTCGTTCCAGTCCTGGGCGTGCCGGTGGAAAGTCAGGCGTTGAAGGGCATGGACAGCCTGTTGTCCATCGTTCAGATGCCGGCCGGCATTCCGGTCGGCACGCTGGCCATCGGCCGGTCCGGTGCCATCAATGCAGCCCTCCTGGCCGCCGCCATCGTCGGCCAGCACGATGCCAAGGTGCTGGCGGCGTTGGAGGACTGGCGGGCACGCCAGACATCGGCTGTCGCCGACTGTCCAACGGACGATACGTGAGCGCCGCCACGCCGGGTGCGATTCCGCCCGGTTCCGTCATCGGCATCATGGGTGGCGGTCAGCTCGGCCGGATGACAGCGCTGGCAGCGGCGCGGCTCGGCTATCGCTGCCACATCTTCACGCCGGAACGCGATAGTCCCGCCGCCCAAGTCGCCGCCGTCACCACGGTGGCCGCATATGAAGACGAAGCGGCGCTGGATGCCTTTGCCAATGCTGTCGACGTCGTTACCTTCGAATTCGAGAACGTGCCCGGCGCCAGCGTTCGCCGCCTGACCGAGCGCGCCATCGTCCGGCCGTCGTGGACCTGCCTCGCCACCTCGCAGGACCGCCTGGCGGAGAAGGATTTCATCAACGGACTGGGCATCGCCACGGCACCTTATCGTCCAGTGGACGGCCTGCCGGCGTTGCAGGCCGCCGTTACCGCCCTTGGCCGCCCGGCCATCCTGAAGACAGTCCGGTTTGGCTATGACGGCAAGGGTCAGTGCCGAATCGGCGCCGATACCAATCTCCTGACAGCCTGGACCGCCATGGGTGGCCAGGCCGCGGTACTCGAAGGCTTCGTCGACTTCGAACGCGAGGTTTCTTCCATCGTCGCCCGCGGCCCCGACGGCCACCTCGCCGCCTTCGATGTCGTCGAGAACCGCCATGTCGACGGCATCCTCGATACCACCGTCGCACCGGCACCGATTCCCGCCACCCTGGCCGCTCAAGCCGTGCGCATCGCTTCGGCCATCGCCGAAGGCCTGGACTTGATCGGTCTGCTAGCCGTCGAAATGTTCGTCGGCCGGGACGGCCATCTGCTGGTCAACGAGATCGCGCCACGCCCGCACAATTCCGGGCACTGGACCATGGATGCCTGCATCACCGATCAGTTCGAGCAATTCGTGCGGTCCGTCTGCGGCCTGCCATTAGGCTCGCCCGCCCGCCATTCCGACGCCCGGATGCAAAATCTGATCGGCAATGCTGCCCACACGTGGCCGCAATTGCTGACCGACCCGACGGCACGTGTCCATCTGTACGGCAAGGCCGAAGCGCGGCCCGGCCGCAAGATGGGGCATGTCACCTGGATTTCGCCGCGTCAGCCCTGACGGCATTTTCGTCGATCCCGCCTTCCGTTATCCTGCGGCAACGCACAAGGGAGGCTTTCGAATGAAGACCTGGGAAATCCGCGCAATCGGCGGCATCGATTCCCTGACGCCGGTCGACCGGCCGGAGCCAAAAGCAGGACCCGGACAGGCCGTGGTGCGCGTCCGCGCCAGTTCGCTGAACTATCGCGATCTGGGCACCGTACGCGATCCGGCATCGCGCGGCGTGACGCCGCCGTTGGTACCCAACTCCGACGGTGCCGGCGAGGTTCTGTCGGTGGGCGCCGGGGTCACCCGCGTCAAGCCTGGAGACCGGGTCGCCGGCTGTTTCTTTCAGCGCTGGACCGACGGCACGATGACACCGGAAGCCAGTCGCAGCGCCCTGGGTGGCGACCTGCCGGGCATGCTGGCCGAACAAGTGGTATTGGCCGCCGACGGCCTGGTCCACGTCCCTGCCCATTTGAGCTTCGAGGAAGCCGCCACCCTGCCGTGCGCCGCGCTCACCGCCTGGCGCGCCGTGGTCGAGGAAGGCGGCGGCATCAAGGCCGGACAGCAGCTGCTGGTCGTCGGCACGGGCGGCGTCGCCATCTTCGCCTTGCAATTCGCCCGCCTGCATGGCGCCGAGGTCACGGTCGTATCGTCGAGCGACGACAAACTGGCCCGCGCCAAGGTCTTGGGCGCCACGGCCGGCATCAACTACAAGAAGCTGCCCGAGTGGGGGAAACTGGTGGCTAGCGAAGGCGGCGTCGACCGGGTGGTGGAAACCGGCGGTGCCGGCACCCTGCGGCAGTCGGCGGACGCGGTGCGCATGGGCGGCTGGATCGTGCTGATGGGCAATCTGGCGAATGCCGCCGGCGCCACCCTACCGGCGCCGATGATCGGCAAGATGATCACGCTGAAGGGTATCCGCGTCGGCAGCCGCGTCATGTTCGAAGCGATGAACCGGGCCGTGGCTGCAAACCTTCTACACCCCGTTGTCGACCGCGTTTTCGACTTCGAGCAGGCGCCCGATGCCTTTCGGGCTATGGAGTCGGCACGCCATTTCGGCAAGCTGGTTATCCGGGTTTAGGGGGACCCAAGCTTGCGGCCGTGATCAGCACGTTGAATTCCTTGCACCAGACGACAACGCTGCGGTAGCGCGCTGGATCGGTGCCAAGTGGAACGGCGTAGGACTGGCTGCCGCGAAAAGCACGCAGCCGACCGAGATCGACACTCTGTGCCGCTTTGAAAACCGCTTCGCCGCCAATGGTGGCACCATCGACCAGATAGACATGATAGCGCGGACCGGGCCCGACCTCGAAGTCACCACCCAGATGCACGAGCGCGCTGCCCGACTCCTCCCGATAGACGGTAACGCCCCCCTTGCCCCAATGCACCGGGTCCGACGGCTTGACGTGGATGAAGGTCCCCTTGGCAAGGGCTGTTCGCGCGACCCCATCGGGCAGAACCTCTGTCGCTGCTTCATTGAGAAACCAAAAGGGGTAGATGAAGATGCCGGCGGCGAAGCCGGCAATCGCGCCGGCGAGGCCGCCGACAAGGAGACCGATGATGAGCTTCTTCATGGCTTCACACTCCCCTTAGCGAGGCGGGGACCGGAGGTGGGTCCACAGCTCCGGCCCCCCGCACGTCACTTACTGGCAGATTTCTGCACGCGCGTGAAGGTAACGGCCCCGACTGTTACCACGCCACCCTCGTTTAGGAACGGCGCCGCCGCACTGAGGCGGATCGACTGGCGCGGCTGGGCTTCGGCGTCTGGTTTCGAAGAGTAGGCCGAGCGCTCCCTTGACGATGGCGGCGCGGCATTCACGCTTTCGAGCGTGTCGTTGGCCGCCAGGAGGCCGGCATGCGGAACAGACGTTTAGCCACCTGTTCCAATTGGCCACGCACTTTTGGAATCTGCATTACGTCGTCGATGCGCCGATCGAGGAAGGCCCAAGTCTCAGCCAAGCCCTCGGAACGGTCAGCCAACCAGAAAAGACCGGTGGCACCATGCACGCCAGCCAGCAAGGCCCGCTTCGTATAGAAGCTGAAATCAGTGGCGCGGTCGCCGGCCGCATACCACATGGCGTCCACCGTGCGATAGGTCAGGCGCAGGGTCAGTGCAACGTTGCCCGGCAAGGCCAGATAGCCCATCAACCGGCGCATGGCTTCGCGGTGCGGCTCCAGCACTTCCAGCCGCGACCGCACTGCCGCCGCAATCCGTTCGCGCACGCGCAACGAGGCAAGTTCCGTCCCCTCCAAACGATGCAGCATCTGCCTGTCGGCCCAATCGGAGGCATGCTCCGCTACCTGAGCAGGGCCGCCCGGGAACAGGCACGCCGCCGACTGACCGGCGTCGGTCGCCCCGGATTGCAAGGCACGTCCGGTCCAGCCGTCGAACGGCACATGCGCGAACATGGCAACGACAAGGCGGTCACGCGCATCCTGGCGTACTTTCGCCGCTGCTTCCCGACTGCTGGCCATCGTCGTCTCCCTATTCGTCGAATTCCCGGATCGCTGCACCACCCTTACCCATCTCTTCCTTATAGCCGAAGGTAGCGAGATCGGTCATCCGACGCGGGTAGAGCAGGCCATCCAAATGATCGCATTCGTGTTGTACGACGCGGGCGTGCATGCCGCGCGCTTCGACATCTATCGCTTCCCCTCGAAGGTTCAGCCCACAATAGCGAATATGGGTATAGCGCGGCACCAGGCCGATCATACCGGGCAGCGAAAGGCAACCTTCCCAATCCTCGGCCAAGACATCAGATAACGGCTGAATGGTCGGGTTGATCAGTACGGTCAGCGGCACGCCGGCAGGCTTCTCCCCCGGCTCGTCCCCTGGCGCCGTTCGGCCAGCTGGAACGAAGAAGACGACGATGCGTAAAGAGACATGCACCTGCGGCGCCGCCAGACCGATTCCCGGTGCATCGCTCATGGTTTCGATCATATCCTCAACCAAGCGGCAGATTTCTGGCTCCGTGGGATCGGCCACCGGATCGGCGACCCTGGCCAGCACGGGGTGGCCCATACGGGCGATCTTGAGAACGGCCATACGCTCTGTATTCCTTGCCGAAAACCGCTGGAACAGAACCACCGTCGCTGCCGATGATGGTATTCTTTATGCGACAGACCTTTGCAAACCGGAAGGGACTGTGCTAGTTACCGCGCTCCCATTGGGGCGCCATGCCTCATTTCCGCAGATCGGGTTCGCTGAACGCCCAGGAGAGTAGGATAAAACGTGCAAGTCGTCGTTCGTGACAACAATGTTGATCAGGCTCTGAAGGTCCTCAAGAAGAAAATGCAACGCGAGGGCATCTTCCGGGAAATGAAATTGCGCCGCTCCTACGAAAAGCCGTCGGAACGCCGGGCCCGCGAACAGGCCGAGGCCGTTCGCCGCACCCGCAAGCTTGAGCGCAAGCGCCTGGAACGGGAAGGTTTCTGACGCGGCTGCCGGCTGCTCAGCCTACTCGTTACCTCACGATCCCAAAATTTGAGTGACCCAGGCCCGCCGGCATCGGCGGGCCTATAGTGTTGCCTGCCTTCTCGGGTGCCCCGTGGCAACGTCAGCGAGGGCACATAACAAAAAGGGCGCCCCTTGCGGGACGCCCTTTTCATTGACTCAACCGAAAGACGGCTTAGAGAGCCTTCAGGTTCTCGGCCGAGGTCTTGCCGCGCTTCGGATCGCGGTGTTCCTCGAAGGAAACCTTCTGACCTTCGTTCAGGCCATGCAGGCCGGCCCGCTCGACCGCCGAGATGTGTACGAACACATCGCCGCCGCCGTTGTCGGGCTGAATAAAACCGTAACCTTTCGTGGCATTGAACCACTTGACCGTGCCATTGGGCATCGCTGATCTCCTCGTCGTAGGTGGCGCCGCATACCGTATGGGGCGCATCGTTCTGTATCTGGGTGGCAGCGATCTGGGCCCGGAAGGCGTGGCAGGTCGGCAGTCCAAGCAGAATGACGCCAGTATAGTCAAGGGCAAGGCCACGCAAAGCAAGGGAAATGTTTTACCTCACGGATCAGCCATCCGAAATAAAACACTAATTAGAGTGTATTTAAGCCAGCCCCTGGACGATCGCTTCTGTCATCTTTTTGGCATCTCCGAACAGCATCATGGTGTTGTCGGCAAAGAAGAGCTCATTGTCGACCCCGGCATATCCGGCGCTCATGGAACGTTTGACGAACAACACAGTGCCAGCCCTTTGTACATCGAGGATTGGCATGCCGTAAATCGGACTGGCGGGATCGGTTTTCGCCGCCGGGTTGGTCACATCGTTGGCACCGATGACGTAAGCGACATCGGTCGAGGCGAACTCGTGGTTGATATCGTCGAGTTCGAAAACTTCGTCATAGGGCACATTGGCTTCGGCCAAGAGCACGTTCATGTGACCCGGCATGCGTCCGGCAACCGGATGGATGGCATAACGCACGTCGACGCCCGCCTTTTTCAGCACGTCGGCCATTTCGCGCAGCGCATGCTGGGCCTGGGCCACGGCCATGCCGTAACCCGGCACGATAATGACCTTGGATGCGTTCTTCAGAATGAAAGCAGCATCGTCACCACTGCCTGACTTGACCAGCCGGTCGCTGGCCCCACGGGCGCTGGTTCCTACCGCTTCGCCGCCAAACCCGCCCAGCAGCACGTTGAAGATCGAGCGGTTCATCCCCTTGCACATGATGTAGCTGAGGATAGCGCCCGAGGAGCCGACCAGTGCGCCCGTGATGACCAGGGCCGGATTGGCCAGAGTGAAGCCGATGCCGCAGGCCGCCCAGCCGGAATAGCTGTTGAGCATGGAGACAACCACCGGCATGTCCGCCCCGCCGATGGGAATAATCAGTAGGAAGCCAATCAGGAACGACAGCAGCACCAGCAGCCAGAACGCCGTATAGGATTCATGGGTGGCAAAGACCACCAAGGCGATGACGATGGCGATGCCGACCAGGGCGTTCAGCGGATGCTGCCCCATGAAGGTGATCGGGGCGCCGCTCATCACCCCTTGCAGTTTGGCAAAGGCGATCAGCGAACCGGAAAAGGTAACGGCGCCGACAGCGGTACCCAAACCCATTTCGATCAGGCCGACAACCGGCAGCGCGCCGGGCACACCGATGCCGTAGGCAGCTGGATTGTAAAGCGCGGCCGTCGCGACAAACACGGCGGCCAGTCCGACCAGCGAGTGGAAGGCAGCAACTAGCTGCGGCAGCGCCGTCATCTGGATGCGCAGCGCCACCACGGTACCGACGCTACCGCCGATCAGCAGAGCGGTGACGATGGCGCCAAAGCTCATCACCGTCGGATTGATCAGCGTGGTTATAATGGCGATGGCCATGCCAACGACGCCCAAGGCATTGCCGCGCCGCGCCGTTTCCGGCGAACTCAGGCCACGTAGCGCCATGATGAAACAGACCGCGGCGAGCAGATAGGCAAAACCGGCCAGATTGGAACTCATCGTGCCCGGTCCCCTACTTCTTCTTGCTGCGGTACATGGACAGCATGCGCTGGGTGACGATGAAGCCGCCGAAGATATTCACCGCCGCCAACGTCACCGCGCAAAAGCCCATCGCCTTGGAAAAATCGATCCCTGCCGGGCCGGCTGCCAACAGGCCACCGACGATGATCACCGAGGAAATGGCGTTGGTCACGCTCATCAGCGGCGAATGCAACGCCGGTGTGACGCTCCACACCACATAGAAGCCGACGAAGCAGGCCAAGACGAAGACGGTGAACAGGAACAGGAACGAGTCGCCGGACGCCGCCTGGGCCTGACTGACGGCCAGCGCCGTGGCGTCGTGGGCGAGGGATGCCGCCTCCTTGGCGAGACGCGCCGCCTCGGTGGCGAGCGCTGCGCTCTTTTCGGCAAAACTGACCGGGTCCATGCTCAGCCACCCTTGCTATCGGTTTCGATGTTGGGTGCGCCGACGACGGCGCTTTCGCTTGCCGGTGCCTTCTTGCGACTTGCCTTGGGCGCGGCGGTCCTGACGGCGGGCGGGCTGGCCATCGCTTCCTTGACCCGCTCGTTCACCACCTGGCCATCGCGGACAACCAGCGTGCCCTTGACGATGTCGTCGTCCCAATCGATAGCCAGCAACTTGCTGTCCTTGTTCACCAGCGGCGTCAGGAAATTAAGCAGGTTCTTGGCGTAAAGGGCGCTGGCCTCTTCGGCCACACGGCTCGGCACATTTTCGTGACCGACGATGGTCACCCCATGCTTGACCACGACACGGCCGAATTCGGCAAGCTCGCAGTTGCCGCCGGCCTCGACCGCCAGATCGACGATCACCGAACCCGGCTTCATGTCCTTGACCATATCGGCGGTCACCAGGATCGGCGCCCGGCGTCCGGGAATCAGCGCCGTGCAGATCACGATATCCTGCTTCTTCAGATGCTCGTGGACGACGGCGTCTTGTTTCTTCTGAAAATCCTCGCCCATCGCCTTGGCATACCCGCCGGCGGTCTCGGCGGCCTTCGTCGCCTGCTCGTCGACAACGACGAACTTGGCACCCAGGCTTTCCACCTGTTCCTTGACGGCAGGGCGCACGTCGATAGCGGTGACGACGCCGCCCAGCCGCTTGGCGGTGGCGATGGCCTGCAAACCGGCGACGCCAGCACCCATGACGAAGACACGGGCCGGCGGCACGGTGCCCGCCGCCGTCATCATCATCGGGAATATACGACCGTAGTGCCCGGCCGCATCCAGCACGGCTTTGTAGCCGGCGAGATTGCTTTGTGAGGACAGGACGTCCATGGACTGCGCCCGGGTGATGCGCGGCATCAGTTCCATGGCGAAGGCAGTAAGACCGGCCTCTGCCACGGCCTGCACGGCGGCAGGACGGGTCAGTGCCGAAAGTTGGGCGATGAGGATGGCCCCGGGCCGCATCGCGGCGAGTTCGGGCGCGTTCCGGCCGTCGGCGTCCGGCCCCTGGACCTTGAGCACAACGTCGGCATCCTTGCAGGCTGCCTTGACATCGGCGGCTACGATGGCACCGGCCGCCTTATAGGCGGCATAGGTGAAGGAGGCCCCGGCCCCGGCGCCCTTTTCGACGGCCACGTCGAAACCCAACGCGATGAGCTTCTTCACCACGTCCGGCGAGGCGGCGACCCGTGCTTCGCCCGGATGGCGCTCCTTGGGTACGGTGATCTTCATCTGCGACGGTTCCCCGCTTGCCAGCTGCGTTGGGAGGCAATTTCGAGTTATGCCGTTGCCGTCAAGGATTCACAAGGGGGCGCCTTGCCGAGACCAGCCAGCTTTCGGCGGCCGTCTTGCCGTCGGCGGCCCAGCGCCTTACATTGCGCCGCTGAAAGCCGGCCCGCCTCCATGGGGAGCCGATGCCGGCAGGAAGCGCGCCCCGGATGCCCCTTGTACGCCTCATGGAATTGCTCGATGCCGGCCGGAGACGGCTGTCTTGGGCAGCGCGTGCCCTGTTTCCCATCGCGGTTCTTTTTTCCGGCCTGTTCGGCGAGGCCGTCGTTACACCCGCCGTCAGCCGGAATACCGCCGAGGCGGCAACGCCCCAGCCTGTCACCGACGACGCGCAGCGCCAGGAAGGCTTGGTGCCGAAGGGCCACGCTCCCGTCCTTGTCGATCACAAGATACGCCGCAAGCAGGCTTCCCCCGTGGAGGAAGCATCCGGCGCCTTCGCGCTGCCAAACCTGACATCCGTCGAACCCGGCGACGTTGCCGCAGTCGCAACTGCCGTCCCCTCGTCTTGCGACGCCGGCCCTGCTTGCCGTTCGTCAGCCAGGCCCCGCGCACCACCTGCCTGACGCGCCTATAGCGGCTCTGAACGATCCTTGTCCCGCCCGCAGGACGGATCGTCCCCCTTTCTTTCGCGCCCCCGCCCGCACCCCGTGCCGGCGGCCCGCCAGGGTGACCAACCTCACCGTGCGGCGGAGTCCTTGGAGACCGAGAATGCGCACATCGCCGAAAGTTATCGCCGCCTATATCCTCATCACCGTCGCGGTGGTGCTGCCGACATTTTTCAATCTGCTCTCCCCGTCCCAGCTCGAAGCGCTGCCCGGTTGGGTGTCCAAGGCCCGCATCACACTCGGCCTCGATCTGCGCGGCGGCTCGCATCTGGTGCTCGAGGTCAACTCGAAGGCGTTCGTCGAGGAACGCATGCAAATTCTCGCCGATGACATGCGTGAGCGGCTGCGCGAGGGCCGCGTGACCCGGGTCCGTCCCCAGGTCGCCGACGGCGCGCTGAACGTCACCACCACCGATGCAGCGCAACAGGCCGACGTTTTGCGTATCGCCCGCGAGCTAATCGCCGCCACGGACGCGGGCTCCGGTAAAGCCGCTAGCATGACGGTCGAAACCGTGTCGCCGACCCACATCCGCTTAAAGCTGACCGAGGCCGGTTTGCGCGACCGCATCGGATCGGCGGTGGAGCAAAGTCTGGAAATCGTCCGCAACCGCATCGACGAAGTCGGTGTCGCGGAGCCGACCATCCAGCGCCTCGGCCTGGAACGCATCCTGGTCCAGTTGCCCGGCGTGCAGGACCCGGACCGCATCAAGCGGCTGCTGGGCAGTACAGCCAAGCTCAGCTTCCATTTGGTCGAAGGCGAAGGACTCGCGCAGCCCGCCAATCGGGATGTCTCGGAAAATCTCCCCAGCCGCGACGGCAAGGAGCACTACACGATCAACCGCCGCCCGGTGGTCACCGGCGACCAGTTGGTCGACGCCAAGGCCGGCTTCGATCAGCGCACCAACGAACCGATCATCTCCTTCCAGTTCGACTCCAAGGGCAAGCTCGCCTTCGCCAAATTCACCCAGGCCAACGTCGGCAAGCCCCTGGCCATCGTTTTAGACGGCAAGGTGCTGAGCGCGCCCGTCATCCGTGAGCCGATCGTCGGCGGTTCGGGCCAGATCAGCGGACGGTATACCACGCAGGAAACGACCGACCTGGCGACCCTGTTGCGGGCCGGCGCCCTGCCAGCACCCTTGACCGTGATCGAGGAGCGCACGGTCGGCGCCGACCTGGGCGCCGATGCCATCGCCAAGGGAACCTGGACCGGCCTGGTCGGCTTCCTTCTGGTTTTCGGCTTCATGATCTGCCTGTACGGCACCTGGGGTCTGATCGCTAATCTTGCCCTGTTGCTTAACGTGCTGATGACCTTGGGCACGCTCAGCCTGTTGGGCGCCACGCTGACGCTGCCCGGTATCGCCGGTATCGTGCTCGGCATCGGCCTGGCAGTCGACGCCAACGTACTGATCAACGAGCGCATCCGCGAGGAAACGCGCAAGGGATCGAGCGCCTTGGCATCGTTGGATGCCGGTTTTAAACGCGCCTTCTCAACCATCGTCGATTCCAACGTCACGACGCTGATCGCCTCGCTGCTGCTGTTCATGTTCGCCACCGGCCCGGTGCGCGGTTTCGCCGTGACCATGGGCATCGGCATCGGCATCTCAATGTTTACCGCCGTCGCGGTGGTTCGTATCCTCATGGAATGGGTGGTGCGCCGCCAGCGGCTGAAGACGCTGCGCATCGAGCCGCTGTTCCATCTGATCCCCGATGGCACATCGATCCCCTTCATGAAGGCCCGCAGGCTCGGCCTAATGGTATCAGTCGTGTTGTCAGTCGCCTCGGTTATTCTGTTTTTCAAGCCCGGGCTTAACTACGGCGTCGATTTCCGCGGCGGCATCCAAGTCGAAGTGCTGACCGCCGGTCCCGCTGATTTGGCGAGCTTGCGTGCCAAGCTGGATACCTTGGAACTTGGCGAGGTCGGCTTGCAGGAATTCGGCCGCGCGGACACGGTGCTGGTGCGCGCCGAAGAACAGCCGGGAGGCGAAATCGCCCAGACGCAAGCTGTGAAACGGATCAAGCAAGCCGTCAGCGACGTCGCTACCGGAGCGATCTTCTCCCGCGTCGAGGTGGTCGGACCCAAGGTCAGCAGCGAGCTGGCGGAAACCGGCATCCTGGCCGTCGTCTTGGCCAGCCTCGCCATGCTGGCCTACATCTGGACGCGATTCGAATGGCCCTTTGCCGTCGGCGCCATCGCGACCTTGGTGCTGGACGTCACCAAGACCGTCGGCTTCCTGGCCTTGACCGGGCTCGACTTCAACTTGACCGCCATCGCCGCCATCCTGGCCTTGATCGGCTATTCGGTGAACGATAAGGTCGTCGTCTATGACCGCATGCGCGAGAACATGCGGCTCTATAAACAGATGTCGCTGCGCGACCTGATTGACCGCAGCATCAACGAGACGCTGGCGCGCAGCATCTACACCTCGGTCACCGCCTTTCTTGCCATGCTGCCCATGGCCATAGCCGGCGGCAGCGCGGTGGAGAGCTTCGCCATACCGATGATCTTTGGCATCATCATTGCTGCTTCGTCGTCGGTGTTTATCGCTGCACCGATCCTGTTGTTCTTGGGCGACTGGCGCACCCAGCGGCGAGCCCGCATCGAGGCGGAGAACCCAACGCCGGCTGCGCCGGAAGGCCCAAACTATCAGTCTATGCCATAACCCTGCCGCAATCGCACTTCATAGTGATCTCCTTTACCAGCCGCTATGGCGGGCGACATCGGGAGGCCCTTCTCGGATGAGTGGCAGATGACGGCCAGACGCACGTCGGAGATTTTGCTGCGGATGGTCGGCGAGGCGCGGGGGCCGGAGCGGTTGACCGTCGGCACCGTCGTCGCCCGCTTGGGCGAGCGGTCCTTTGGCATGCTCTATCTGCTGTTGGGACTGATCTCCTTCGTGCCGGCGCCGCCCGGATTCGGCCTGATCGTTGGACTAGCGTTGATGCTGGTCTCCGCGCAGATGATCGTCGGCCGGCAACGACCGTGGCTGCCTGGCTTTGTTTCCCGGGCCGGTACACGGCGCAAGAATGTCGGCAAGATATCGCGCAAGCTGGCCCGTTGGCTGCGGTGGCTGGAAAATCTGGCGCGCCCGCGATTGAGCGCAGCCGTCGGCCCCGCTGCCGAACGGGTGATCGGCATGGCCGTGTTCTTCCTAGCCTTTCTCATCAGCTTGCCGGTTCCCTTTTTCGGCAATACGCCGCCGGCAGCAGCGGTCTTGCTATTCGCCCTGGGCCTGATCGAGCGCGACGGAGCGATGATCCTGATCGCCTTCGTGCTGACAGCCGTCGTCACCCTGCTAAGCGGCGGCCTCGCCTGGGCCGCCGTCGAGCAGCTTGCCCTTTTTTGGTAACCTCAACCCCGTAGGCTACGCGCCAACACCACTGTGGCAATGCCGATGGCGGCCGTGGCGATGATTTCTGCCCGGGTTTCGGATTCTCGTGTCATACGCCATGTTCCTGCAAAGAGACGATGGCCGGACGCCGCAGCCTCGGCCACAATGGACAGGAATTGGGGAGGAATGCATGCGTCTTGAAGAACTTGCCAAGGTGGTCCGCAGCAAAAACGCCGGCCCGATGCACCTGACGTTCGATCTCATGTTCGACAATGAAGCGGCCTATCAGCGCGTCTTGCAATCGCCGGAGATGACACCGGCGCGCATCGCCGCAGCCTATGACGTGCCGCCGGAAACCGTCACCATCGTGCCCTATCCACCGGCCCTGGCCATCAAGATCGCGATGAACCGCAAGGTGGTTTCCGGCGATCCGGGCGACCGCGATGTTTACGGTGCGCAACAGCACGGTCCGCTGCTGGAGATCGAGCTGTGAGCGCCTTTTTCCGTCTGCGCGAGGAATTCGCCCGCGCCCGCCGGCCGCTCAAGGTGCTCGGCGCCTCCGGCCAGCTCGGCTACGGCCTGCCGGCCAAGGCACTGCAGGAAGGCCTGGCGCGCAAGCCCGACCTCCTCGGCTGCGACATGGGTTCGATCGACGTCGGCCCCTACTTCCTCGGTTCCGGCCAACTCGCCACCGCCGATGAGATGATGCGCCGTGACCTGACCGACGTACTGGTTGCCGCTCGTAGCCTCGACGTTCCGCTGCTGATCGGCACGGCCGGCACGGCCGGCGCCTCGGCTCATCTCGACGCCACCGCCGCCGTGCTGCGCGAGATTGCCCGCGAGAAAGGACTGCATTTTAAGCTGGCACTGATCCGCGCCGACATGCCGCGCGACACGGTGAAGGCCGCCGCTCGGGCCGGGCGCATCGCATCCATCGGCGCCATGCCGGCGTTGACCGACGAAGAGATCGATGCCGCCGGCAATCTGGTCGGCCAGATGGGCACGGAGGCCTTTTGCCGGGCGCTGGAGGCCGGCGCCGACGTGGTACTGGCAGGGCGCGCTTGCGACACTGCCATCTTCGCGGCCATTCCGTCGATGCTCGGCTTCCCGATGGGGCCGGTGATGCATATGGCGAAGATCGTCGAGTGCTCGTCGCTGTGCTGCGTGCCGGGCGGGCGCGATGCCATCCTGGCGACGTTGGAGGGAGATTCCTTCGTCCTGGAAAGCATGAATCCGACACGCCGTGCCACGCCGATGTCGGTCGCCGCACACAGCCTGTACGAACAATCCGACCCCACGGCGGTCGCCGAACCGGAAGGCATCCTGTATGTGGATCGCGCCGAATACGTGGCGGTGGATGAGCGGCGTTGCCGGGTATCGGGCGCCACCTGGGAGGAGGCTCGCATCCCGACCGTCAAGATCGAGGGTGCGCGCAAGGTGGGCGAGCGCGCCGTGCTGTTGTGCGGCAGCGCCGATCCACGCTTCATCGCCAGCGCCCACGACCGGGTCGAGGAAGTCCGCGAGGTGGTGCGCGGCCTGCTCTGCGGCGAGTCGCCCGCCGACTATAACCTGATCTTTCGCATCTATGGGCTGGATGGCGTGCATACCTGGCAGAAGCCGCCCGCCGCGCCGCCGCGCGAGATCTTCATCATGGGCGAGTGCATCGCCGAAACGGCAGAGCGCGCGCTGGCGGTGATGAAAACCACCAAGCAATTCTTGTTGCATCACGGCTTTCCCGGCCGGCTTTCGACCGGTGGTAACATCGCCTTCCCCTTCACGCCGCCCGAGCTTTCCGGCGGTCCGGCCTATCGCTTCAACGCCTATCACATCATGGAGGTGGACGATCTGGCGCCGCTATTTCCCGTCGAGATGGAGACGCTCTAAGCGCTCTTAACGGCCGGCGGGTGCGCCGCGGTTCATCAGCCGCCCGGCGAGAAGAATGCCGACCGTCACGACGCCGACGAAGATGGTGGCGAGCGCGTTGATCTGTGGGCTGACGCCCAGGCGGACGCTGGAAAAAATCACCTGCGGCAGGGTGGAAGACCCGGGACCGGACACGAAGCTGGCGATCACCAGATCGTCGAGCGACAGGGTGAAAGCCAACAGCCAAGCCGCCATGATCGACGGCGCGATGATCGGCAGGGTGATGACGAAAAAGACCTTGAGCGGCCGCGCGCCCAAATCCATCGCCGCTTCCTCCAGCGTCCGGTCCATCTGACTCAGGCGCGACTGGATGACAACCGTGGCGAAGGCCATGGAGAAGGTGATGTGGGCGATAGTGACGGTCGTCGCCGAGCGGCCTTCCGGCCAGCCGACGGCCTGCTCCATGGCGACGAACAGCAGGAGCGTCGCCAGCCCGGTGATGATTTCCGGCATAACCAAGGGCGCCGTCACCAACGCGAGGAACAACGTGCGCCCACGAAAGTTTCGGAATCGGACGATAACGACCGCCGCCAGGGTCGCCAGGAAAACCGCCCCACAGGCATTGACGAAGGCGATTTTCAGCGAAAGCCACGCCGCATCGAGAATTTTTTGATTGCCCATCAGCTCGCCGTACCACTTGGTCGAAAAGCCCGACCAGACGGTCACCAGCCGCGATTCGTTGAAGGAAAAAATCATCAGCAGGACGATCGGCAGATAGAGAAAAGCGTAGCCGAAGCCCAACACGGCAATCAGAGCAAAGCCACGCTTGCCGGCCATCACCCAGCCTCCTCGGCTTTCTGGCGGTAACGCTGAAAGGCCAGGATCGGTGCCACCAACATCACCAGCATGGCCACCGCCACGGCGGAAGCAAGCGGCCAATCGCGGTTGGTAAAAAACTCCACCCACAGCACCTTGCCGATCATTAATGTATCGGGACCGCCCAACAGATCGGGGATGACGAATTCACCGACCGAGGGAATGAACACCAGCATCGAGCCGGCGACGATACCCGGCATCGACAGCGGCAAAGTGATCAGCAGGAAGGCGCGGAACGGCCGGCATCCCAAATCAGCCGCCGCCTCCAACAGGGTCAGGTCCATTTTTTCCAGCGTCGCATAGAGCGGCAGGACCATGAACGGCAGATAGGAATAAACTAGGCCGATATAGACCGCCCAATCCGTATGCAGGATCACGAGGGGCGCATCGATCAAGCCGATGGCGATCAGGAAGTTGTTGAGCAGGCCTTCGTCCTTGAGGATGCCGATCCAGGCGTAGACCCGGATCAAGAACGAGGTCCAGAACGGCAGCATGATGAGCAACAACAGCCCATGGCGCCGTGCCTCCGGCGCGCGTGCAATGGCGTAGGCCATGGGATAACCAAGCAGCAGGCAAAACGCCGTGGCGATAGCAGCGATCTTGATCGAGTTCAGATAGGCAGCCAGATAGAGGCCGTCATCGAGCAGGAAGATATAATTGGCCATATTGAGGCGGAATTGGAGGTAGTTGTCCTCCACCCAGGCGACGAGCGGCGTATAGGGCGGGATGGCGGATACCATCTCGGCAAAGCTGATCTTCAGCACGATGACAAAGGGGATCAGGAAGAAAAGCGCCAACCAGAAGTAAGCCGGCAGAACGACCAGCAGGCGTCCAAAGCCGCCCGCGAGAACCCAACGCACCGCGCCCGCCAATCCGTTCACGGACCGCCCACTCCCTGGCTGCCCGTTCACTGGGTCAGTACCACGGCATTGGCCGGGTGCCAGCCGACCCAGACCACATCTTCCCAGGTGACTCGTTGTTCCGCCGTGTGGCGCAAATTGGTCTGCGCGACCTCCACGACCTTCCCGCTGTCCAACCGAACGTGATAGATCGAGATATCGCCCAGGTAGGCGATGTCGCGCACCCGGCCCGAGGCTGAATTGACCTCACCGGTCGGCCGCTCACGCCCCATGGTCATTTTTTCGGGTCGGATCATCACCGTCACCGGCGCCCCCGAGGGCACCGCGCCGGCCTGACTGACGGTGACCGCCGTCGGCATGTCGGGGCACTGCACGACCACGGTGTCGGCCGTATGCGATTGCACGGAACCGTCGAGCAAGTTGGCAGTACCGATGAAGTCGGCGACGTATCGGCTGTGCGGGTATTCATAGATTTCCGCGGGCGTGCCAACCTGTTCGATGCGCCCGCTATGCATCACGCCAATGCGACTCGACATGGTCATCGCTTCTTCCTGGTCGTGGGTGACGACAACGAAGGTGACGCCCACCCGTTCCTGAATATTGACCAGTTCGAATTGGGTCTGTTCGCGCAACTTCTTATCGAGCGCCCCCAAGGGCTCGTCGAGCAGCAGGACCTTGGGCTCCTTGACCAGAGAACGGGCCAAAGCCACGCGCTGGCGCTGACCGCCGGATAACTGATGGGGTTTGCGCCGGGCAAAATTCGTCATCTGCACCAGATCGAGCACGGCGCCGACCCGTTCGGCAATGCGCGTGCGCGGCAATCCTTCCTGTTTCAGGCCAAAGGCAACATTCTGTTCCACCGTCATATGCGGAAACAACGCATAGGACTGAAACATCATATTGGTCGGCCGCTGGTAGGGTGGCATGCCGGCCATGTCGACCCCATCGATGATGACGCGACCTTCGGTTGGCACCTCGAGTCCAGCCAGGATACGCAGGAGTGTCGACTTGCCGCAGCCGGAAGCGCCGAGCAGGGCAAACAGTTCGCCTTTGTGAATCGACAAGTCGACCTGGCTGACAGCGACAACGTCGCCGTAGCTCTTAGAGACCCCTTCCAGCTTGATGAAAGGAACGGCCTTGGGATCCTTCCAAGGCTGCCCCAACGGGCTACCGGGCGCCCGTGCGGGCGCCGTTAGCGTGTCCGCCATGGAACGATCCCCCAACCGCCTGCGTCAGTACCGGGTCTTAAAGCGTGTCCAGGCCCGCGTCCGGTTACGCAGATAGTCCTGCGGCGCCACCGGCGGCACGAACAGCTTGGCGCGCACGGCCTCCGGCGGATAGATGGCGGGATCGCTCTGGATTTCCGGCTTGACGAATTTCTCCGCCCCCTTGACCGCGTTGGCATAGCCGACGGCGTTGGTGATCGGACCGATGACATCGGGGCGCAGCAAAAAGTCGACGAACTTGTGGGCATTGTCCGGATGCGGCGCGTCGGCGGGGATGGCCATGACGTCGGTCACCATGTTGGCGCCTTCCTTGGGCACGACGATCTGGATGTCGACCCCCTTCTTTGCTTCTTTTGCCCGTTCCCGGGCCTGCACCAGATCGCCGCCGTAGCCATGCGCCACGCACAGATCGCCATTGGCCAGATCGTTGATGTAGGACGACGAATGAATGTATTTCAGATGCGGCCGGATCTTCGCCAGGACGGCTGCCGCCGCATCGAGCTGCTTCGCATCGAGACTGGTCGGCACCTCGCCCGTAAAAGCGAAGACGGCGGGAAAGACCTCGTCGGCGGCATCGAGCAGCGATATGCCGCAGGCCTGCAGTTTCACAGTCACTTTGGGATCGAACAGCAAAGCCCAAGAATCGGTCGGGGCGGTGGGCAGGATCGATTTGATCTTGGCGACGTTGAAACCGATACCGGTCGGCGCCGTCATATAAGGCAGGGCGTAGAGGTTGCCTGGGTCCGAGCTTTCCAGCGCCTTCAAGGCTTCCGCCGTCACGTTGGCGGCATTCGGCAGCTTCGCGCGGTCGAGCTTGCGGTAAACGTTGGCCTTGATGTGATTGGCCAGGAAGGGCGAGGCCGAAGGGAACACGACATCGTAGCCCGACTTGCCGGCCAGCAGCTTGGCTTCGAGGATTTCATTGCCGTCGTAAACGTCGTAATTGACCTTGATACCGGTTTCCTTAGTGAACCGTTCCAATGTGTCCGGAGCGATATAATCGGACCAATTGTAGACGTTAAGGACTTTTTCTTCCTGTGCCCAAGCAGCCCCGGTGGCGAGAACCAGCAGGGCAGTGGCAACCAGACTGTTCAGAAAAACGCGCATCGGACCTCCCGATTCGGCAAGGAAAACCGCGCTCAGTATGAGTCCTCCCCCCGGAGGCGCCCCATGGGCCGCGTGATGGAATCATTGGCAGGGCGTTTCGCCCTGTCAACGCTCAATCGCGGTCATCGGATATGATCCTAGCAGGCGGCACTTCACGCCGTGGCCCACTATCCCTATATTGTCCGACATGCTGCGCGCATTGATCGCCATCGCCTTGCTGCTTGCCGTTCCCGCCGACCGCGCCGCGGCGGCGGACAAGGGTACCTACCTGCGCTACGAAGTCTATTGGGGCGGCTTGCGGGCCGCCAACTTCGTTCTGGCGCTCGACCGCACGCCGGAATCCTATCGCCACGAATTTGTTCTGCGCTCTTCGGGCTTCACCGAATGGGTGTTCAAGCTCGACATCAACGCCAGCAGCCGTGGCCGCTTTCACGCGCCAAGCCAACCGCAACCGGCCGCCTATCGTACCGATTTCATCAATCGCTGGCGCAAGGGTTGGATCGATGTTCGCTACGAACTCGGTCAGGGCACGGGACCGCGCACCGCCCATGTCACCGATTGGGCCGACCCGCCCCGGCGCTACGACGACGACGACGAGCGACCCGAACCGGTTGGGGAAGATGCCAAGATCGAAGGGCTGGATCCGCTGGCGGCCTTCGCCGAGGCGCTACGCCAAACCGGCACCGCCATGAGCAGCGGCATGGGCGCGTTCCGGGTGCCTATTTTCGATGGCCGCCGCCGTTACGACGTGACGGGAACGCCGTTAGGAGCCGTTGACATGAGCGTTCTTGGCGAAAAGCGTCAGGTTCAACATTTGCGTCTGAATGTCGTGCCGGTCGCCGGCTTTACCGGCCGCCAGCGGACGACCTGGAGCGAACGGGTTTTCGAGGTCTTCGTCCGTCCAAGCCAAAGGCCGGATGGCGAACCCACCCCGGTGCGTATCGAGGCCGACGGCCTCGGCCCGATCATCAACCTGATTGCCGAATGCCCCGACCGCGCCGCGTGCTCCCTGGCGCCACGCGCCACCGAAGACCGGCGCCCTTCTGACCAACGCTCCCCCGCCGGCTGAAGCGGCTTCAATAAACCAACGGCACACCGGCCTTCTTGAAGGCTGCTTTCTGGCGTTTGGCCAATACCGCTTCGTCGTAGCTGCCGATCAGTTCGTGGAACAATCGGTACCAGTTGATTTCCGCCTTCAGGTGCAAAAACACCGAGCCCAAGCCGATGGCGGCGCGGTCCATCAGCACGAATTCTCGCGGCGGCTTGATGCCGCCCTTGTGGCGCAGTTCGCGGTGTATCTTGGCCGCCACCTCGGCGCCGTACATGACGCCGCCGCCTTCCTGGATTGGCGCTATCCGGTCCTGCATCAGCGGCGCGTAGACGAAGCGGGCCCACTGGTTGAGGATACCGATCATTTCCTTATCGAGCCTGGCGAAGCCCCAGGTCTCGTAGGCCTTCACGGCGAGCTCGTCATCGTCAGTGCAGACCGCGTTGTAGAGATCGATGACGGCGGTCACGAACGATGGACGGAAGACCCGGATGCAGCCGAAATCGAGCAAGTTGATCGTATGATCCTGGCGCCTGGTGTAGTTGCCAAGATGCGGATCGCCGTGGATCGCGCCGTAGCCGTAAAACGGCCAGTACCAGGCACGGAACAGATTGTGCGCCAGCCGGTTGCGCGCCTGTTGGCTGGCCTCGCGCGCTTCCAGCAGCGGCTGGCCATCGAGCCAGGTCATGGTCAACAGGCGATCGGTGGACAGATCAGCCCGCGGCTGGGGTACATGCACGCCGGCTTCGTCCTGTAGAATAGCGCCGTATAGGGCCATGTTGTGCGCTTCGCGCCGGTAATCCAGTTCCTCGCGCAAACGGGCGCTGAGTTCGGCGTGGACGTCGGACGGATCGATACTGGGATCGTAACGCCGGTAGACGGCGAAGATCAGCTTAAGCTGCTGCAGGTCGGCTTCCACCGCCGAGGCCATGTCGGGATACTGCAGCTTGCAGGCCAGCCTTTCGCCATCGAGCGCGGTAGCCCGATGCACCTGGCCGAGCGAAGCCGCCGCAGCCGCCTCGCGTTCGAAATCGGCGAAGCGGTCCTGCCAGTCAGGACCCAGTTCCGTTGCCATGCGCCGGCGGACGAAGGGCCATCCCATGGACGGCGCATTGGTCTGCAACTGGGCAAGCTGCTGGCTGTATTCCGCTGGCAGGACGTCGGGGATCGTCGACAGTATCTGCGCCACTTTCATCAGCGGCCCCTTGAGACCGCCCAGCGCCGCCGTTAGATCGCCGGCGTGCTCGGCACGATCCAGCGTCCGTCCAAAGAGGCGCCCGCCGGCGTAACGGGCGGCGAGGCCGCCGACGGAGGTGCCAACACGGGCGTATCGCTTCACCCGGCCGCCGAGCGAACTCTTATTGTCGTAGGGCCGCTCGGTCATCCCTTCGAACCGGCCTGTGGCGCTGGCAAGGTTTCCAGTTCGTCGATAAAGCGCGAGATGACGGCCAGCCCGCGCGACCAGAAGGCCGGATCGCTGGCATCCAGGCCGAACGGCGCCAACAACTCCTTGTGCCGCAAGCTGCCGCCAGCACGCAGCATGTCCAAGTATTTCGCCTGGAACCGCGGGTGACCGTTGCGGAAGGTGTCGTATAGCGCGTTCACCAGGCAATCGCCGAAGGCATAGGCATAGACGTAGAACGGCGTATGCACGAAGTGTGGGATATAGGCCCAGTAGTGCTGATATTCCGCATCGAAGCGAAAGGCTGGACCGAGGCTTTCCTTTTGCGTCTCCATCCAAATCTCGCCGATGCGATCGGCCAGCAACTCTCCGCCGCGCCGTTCGTCGTGCAGGCGCGCCTCGAAGGTATGGAAGGCGGTCTGGCGAACCACCGTGTTCAACATATCCTCGACCTTGCCGGCAAGCAGGGCGCGCCGCCGTCGCGGATCGTCGGCACGATCCAATATGGCGCGGAAGGTCAGCATCTCGCCGAACACGGAAGCCGTCTCGGCCAGGGTCAGCGGGGTTGAGGCCATTAGCGTGCCTTGCGGCCCCGCCAATACCTGATGCACGCCGTGACCCAATTCGTGGGCCAGAGTCGCGACATCGCGCGACCGGCCATGGAAGTTCATCAGGATATAGGGATGGACCGATGGCACTGTCGAATGGGAAAAAGCACCGGAATTCTTGCCGGCGCGCGGCGCCGCATCGATCCAGGAACGCGCGAAGAAGCGCCCGGCGATCTCAGCAAGATCGGGCGAGAAGGCACCGTAGGCATCGAGCACCAGCCGTTTCGCTTCGTTCCAGCTAAAACGGGTGTCGTCGGCATCCGGCAGCGGCGCGTTGCGGTCCCAGTAGTCCATCTTGTCGACGCCGAACCAGCGGGCCTTCAGCGTGTAATAACGGTGCCCGAGATTGGCGTAATTGTCGCGCGCCGCCGTCACCAGCGCATCGACCACCTCATCTTCCACCAGGTTGCAGAGATTGCGGTACGACACCGGGCGCGGATAATGCCGCCAGGTGTCGTCGATGGCCTTGTCCTTGGCCAAGGTATTGGTGATCAGTGCGAAGATGCGCGTATTGGCGCCGAGAATGCTGCCAATGGCCTTTGCCGCTTCCTTGCACCGATCCGGCTTGGGATCAGTCAAGCGGTTGAGCGCATCCGATATCGGCACCGTTTCGCCGCCGATGGGAAAGCGCAGGTCGGCAATCGTCTCGTCGAACAGGCGTCCCCAGGCCGCCGGACCGGCCACCCATTTCTCGTGCAACATCTTCTCGACGTCGTCGGACAGCTGATGCGGCCGGAAGATGCGCAGGTCGCGCAGCCAGGGCGCGTAATGCGCCGCTGCCGGCGCCCTAAGCAATTTTTCGATGACGGCGTCGTCCAGCCGGTTGAGTTCAAGCGTGAAAAACAGCGTCTCGGTCGAGATCGCCGTCACCCGCTCGCGCACCGACTGATGAAATTGATTGACCGCCGGATCGCTGACCTTGGCAGCGTTGAGCAACTGGGCGTAGCTCGACGCCTTGTACATAAGTTCGCAGATGGCTTCGTATTCCGCAATCGCCGCACCGAGCCCGCCGTCGGGATCGGCAAGCTTGCCCTGGTAGCGCCCGCGAAAGGCCTTGGCCCGCCCTTCCGCCATATCGAGGTCAGCCGCCAGCGCCGTCGATTCGGGACTGTCATAAAGGTCGGCAAGATTCCATTCGGGGGGCAGCGCGACCTGCGAGTCGGCTTGGGACGCGGCATCGAGATTCACGGCCTTACTCCTTGACGAAAAAAGCCATATAAGACGTCAACGTGCGGGCGGGAGAGCCCGTTCCGATAACGATATCGACTATACGCCAAAAACCTGGAGAGGCGATGGACTACGAGAATTGTCCCAATCTGGCCGCCATGTTCTTCGATCAGGCCAAGGCACGGCCGGAAAAGCACTTCCTGTGGTCCAAGCGGGACAAACGTTACCGTTCGATGAACTGGGAGGAAGCCGCTGACGCGGTCAGCCGGCTGGCCCACGCGCTGCGAGAAAAAGGCATCCAGGCCGGCGACCGGGTGATGCTGGTTTCAGAAAATCGCCCGGAGTGGCTGATCGCCGATATCGCCATCATGGCCATCGGCGCCATCACCGTACCGGCCTATGTCACTAACACCATCGCCGATCACCGTCATATCATCGCCGACAGCGGCGCCAAAGCGGCCATCGTGTCGACCGAGAAGTTGGCCGAGCGCCTGTTGCCTGCTGCCCACGAGGCGGCCGACATGCGTTTCGTCGTCGCCATGGAGCCGGTGGACCGCAGCCAAAGCCTGAACGTCGACATCTATCGCTGGTTCGACTTGGTCACGAGTGCGGGCCGGGGCGGCGCCGGTATCGCCGAGGAAGCCCGCCGCTGGAAACGCGACGACATCGCCTGCCTTATCTATACCTCCGGCACTGGCGGTGCACCGAAGGGTGTCATGCTGCATCACGGTGCCATCCTGCATAACTGCCGAGGCGCCCGCGATGCGCTCGTCGACTTGGGCCTGGGCGAGGAGGTGTTCCTGTCCTTTCTGCCCCTGTCGCATGCCTATGAGCACACGGCCGGACAATTCTTCCCAATCTCCATCGGCGCCCAGATCTATTATGCGGAAGGAGCCGACACCCTATCGGCCAATCTCACCGAGGCCAAACCGACACTGATGACAGCGGTGCCGCGGCTTTACGAGATGATGCAGTCGCGCATGCTCCGTACCTTGGACTCGCAGAACAAGACCAAACAACGGCTATTCCACAAGACTGTCGAGCTTGGTCGCAAACGACAAACGGCGCCGGCTGGTCTGAACCTGTGGGAACAGCTCGAGGACAAGATCCTCGATCGGCTGGTCCGCAAGAAAGTGCGCGAACGCTTCGGCGGCCGGCTAAAAGCCCTGGTGTCCGGTGGCGCGCCGCTTAACCCGGAGATCGGCTACTTCTTCACAGCGCTCGGCCTGCGCATCGTTCAAGGCTATGGACAGACGGAATCGGCGCCGTTGATCAGCGTCAATCCGCCGCTCCGGGTGAAGATGGAGACGGTCGGCCCGCCGGTCACCGGCGTCGAGGTGCGCATCGCCAAGGACGGTGAAATCCTGGCCCGTGGCGAGATGGTGATGAAGGGCTATTGGAATAATCCCAAGGCCACCTCCGAGGTTCTACGCGACGGTTGGCTGCACACCGGCGACAT
>CAMCUA010000002.1 GCA_945878455.1 Asaia bogorensis
CGACATCATGATCACCGCCTATTGCCCCTTGGCGCGCGGCCGGCTGCGCGATCACTCGCTCTTGGCCACCATCGGCCGCCGCCACGGCAAAACCCTGGAACAAATCGCGTTGCGCTGGCTGATCCAGCAACCCGGGGTCGCCGCCATCCCGAAATCGACCCACGCGAACTACCAACAGAGCAACTTCGATATTTTCGATTTTCAACTGTCGGCAGATGAGATGGTATCGATCCATGCTGCCGCCAGGCAGCAACGCCTCATCAACATGTCGTCGGGAGCGGCCTGGGATCCGGACTAACGGCGGCATGCGCAAATCCGCTGACCCGTGCTAACAGGTTGGCTCAAAGAACACATCACAACAACCAAGCCAGGAGGAACATCCATGTTCAAACCCACTCCGCACACCATGCGGCTCGCCCTCAAGGAAAAGCGCAAGATTTACGGCGTCTTCCTGTCCGGACCCAGCCCGGAGATCATGGAAATCGCCAGCACGCTGAAAGAAATCCAGTATTTCTACGTCGATGGCGAACACGGCATGTTCGACCTGAATGAGGTCGAGTCCTGCGTGCGCGCTGCCGAGGCTGTCGATTTGCCGATCATCGCCCGCGTGCCCGACCATATGAACGAGACCATCCAACGCTACCTGGACCGCGGCGTGCGCGCCATCGTCGCTTCGCACATGTCCGATGTCGCCACCGCCGAACGGGTGGCCAAGGCCTGCCGCTATTTTCCGCGCGGCACCCGTTCCTTCGGTTCGGCGCGGGCCAACCGTTTCGGTTTTTACGATGGCGACCGGGCCGCTCACATGAAGGCGGTTAACGACGACCTGCTGGTCTGCGCCACCATTGAAGACGTCGAAGGCGTGAGAAATCTGGACGCGCTGTTGAAGGTCGACGGCATCGACGCCTGGAGCATCGGGCCCAGCGACCTTTCAATGTCTTTGGGCTATCCGGGCCAGTTCGATCATCCAGCGGTCAAGAAGGTCTTCGACGAGGTTTACGCAAAAATCGATGCTTCCGGAAAATTCAATCGCGATAAGTACATGGTTTCGATCCGCGACAAGATTGCTTTGCGCGACGGCTTGAAGAAGGCCATCGCAGCCGGCTGATCCGGGGTAGTCCGGGGCGGTGCCAACGATGACGGTGCCGCCCCGACGCTCAGCCCCCGACGCTCAGCCCACGACCAGGGGAGTTTCAGCATGTTCGTGCATACGCCCAATACGATGAAAGCCGCCTTGCAGGAGCGGCGTACCATCTATGGCTTCTACCTATCCTTTCCCAGTCCGGAACTCATTGAGTTCGCCGCCACGGTAAAGGGCATCGCCTATATCCACCTGGACGGCGAGCATGGCGTATTCGATCTCAGAGATGTCGAAAACTGCGTCCGCGCCGCCGATCTAATGGGGCTTCCGGTTATGGCGCGCACTCCGGATTCGAGCGCAGAAACCATCCATCGCTATTTGGATCGCGGTGTGCGCGCCATCGTCGCACCGCACATCTCGACAGTCGCGGATGCCGAGCGGGTCGCCAATGCCTGCCGCTATGCCCCCGAGGGAACCCGTTCGTTCGGAGGGGCACGCGGCAACCGCTATGGATATTTCGAAGGCGATCAGGCGGCGCATATGAAGGCCTTGAACGATGACCGGGTCGTTTCCGCCCTGATCGAGGATGTCGAGGCAGTGAACAATCTGGACGCCATGCTCAAGGTCCCCGGCATCGATACCTGGACCATCGGCCCCAACGATCTAGCCCAGTCCATGGGTCATGCCGGCCGTGTTGATCATCCCGCCGTCAAACAGGCAATCGCAGACATCCACCGCAGGATCGAGGCTGCCGGCAAGCCGGTACGCGACAAATGCCTTGTCTCGATCCGTGACAAGTCGGCCGTGCGCGACGGCCTAAGGAAGGCTATGGGCCTCGGTTAAGTGGGGGAATATGACGAAAGGATAACAATCGGAGCGGTCCGTAGCCGTTGCAGAGACCTCATGTCCTCCCTAAATTGCGTCTGCTTGATGTGCCACTGCTGACAAGGGACGAAAACGAATGGCCGATACTTTCCGTGATCGTGAAAAAGGCTACGAAGCCAAGTTTAAAATGGACGAAGAACACCGCTTCAAGGCGGAAGTCCGGCGCAACAAGTTGATTGGCCAATGGGCGGCCGAGCGGATGGGGTTAGCCGGAACGGACAAGGACAACTATGCCAAAGAGGTCGTCGCCGCCGATTTCGAGGAAGCCGGATCCGACGACGTGGTACGCAAGCTGATGGCCGACTTCCAGAGTCACAAGATCACCATCCGCGAAGACGAAATCCGCGCCGAAATGACCCGTCTCTACGGCACCGCCCTGGAAGAAATCGCCAAGGAGTTTCCAAAGGCGCTTGGCTGATCGCAATTCGGCGCCATGGTGCCGGATTAAGCCGGTCCGAATACCCGCCGAAATATTGTATCGACATGGCGCGTGTGGTGCGCCATGTCGAACAGCCCTTCCAAGGCCGGCAGGCTCAGCCGGGCGACGACTTCCCGGTCTTCCCTTAGTAGGTCGAGGAAGCTAACGGTCGTCGTCCCCTCCCAGACCTTCATCGCATGGCGTTGTACCGCGCGATAGGCGTCCTCGCGGCTCATGCCGGCCTGAGTCAGTGCCAGCATCACCTGTTGCGAAAAAATTAGGCCGCGAAAGCGATTTAGATTGGCGGTCATATTCTGTGGATAGACCACCAATTTTTCGACGACCCCAGCCAAGCGTGACAGGGCAAAATCGAGAATGATCGTGGCATCCGGTGCGATCACCCGCTCCACGGAGGAGTGGGAAATATCGCGTTCGTGCCAGAGGGTGACGTTTTCCAGAGCCGGTACAACATGCGAGCGCACCAGACGCGCCAGACCTGTCAGGTTTTCGGTCAAGACCGGATTGCGCTTGTGCGGCATCGCCGACGAGCCTTTTTGACCCGGTGCGAAATACTCCTCGGCCTCACGAACCTCGGTGCGCTGCAAGTGGCGGACTTCGGTGGCTAGCCGCTCCACGCCGCTGGCGATCACCGCCAAGGTAGCAAAAAAAACTGCGTGCCGGTCGCGCGGGATGACCTGAGTCGAGACCGGTTCTGGCATGAGACCCATTTTGGCGGCGACATGCGCTTCCACCCTGGGATCGATATTAGCAAAGGTGCCAATAGCGCCCGAGATGGCGCAGACGGCAATCTCGCGGCGCGCCAGCACCAGCCGTTCCCGGTTGCGCGCGAACTCGGCGTAGTGGCCCGCGAGTTTCACGCCGAAGGTCGTCGGCTCGGCGTGAATGCCGTGGCTGCGCCCCATGCAGGGCGTGTCCTTAAATTCGTGGGCCCGCTTCTTCAATGCCGCCAGCAGCCGGTCGATGTCGGACAGCAAAATATCGGCGGCGCGCACCAGTTGCACCGACAAGCATGTATCGAGCACATCGGACGAGGTCATGCCCTGGTGAACGAACCGCGCATCGGGCCCGACGTGCTCAGCCAGGTTGGTCAGGAAGGCGATGACGTCGTGATGGACCTCGCGTTCGATCTCATCAATGCGCGCCACGTCAAAACCGCCGCGTTCCCATACTGCCGCCGCCGCCTCCTTGGGGATGACCCCCAACTCGGCCTGAGCATCGCAAGCATGCGCCTCGATCTCGAACCAAATGCGAAAACGGGCTTCGGGTTCCCAAAGGGCAACCATTTCGGGACGGCTGTAACGCGGTATCAAGCAAACTCTCCCGTCGGAAAAGGGGTTTCTGGTGGCTTGTCGAGCGAACTATCCAGTCCGTCAGCGACGTTTGGGCTTCTCTTGGCAGCGGAATCGGGCGGAAGATAGCAGGCTTGCCAGACATTGTCTGGGATCACGCAGACCTGAGATCCATGGCGCTTGGCGATTTCTCCCGCATAGGATACCCAACAGGCAGGAGACCATGATGTCCAGCTCCACCCGCGCTCCTTACGGCACCTGGAAAAGCCCGTTCACCGCCGATCTCATCGCCGGTGCCACGGTGAGTTTGGGCGCGCCCGCGGCCGATGGCGAGGTGCTTTACTGGCTGGAATCGCGCCCCCTGGAAGCTGGACGCAATGTCCTGGTCCGGCGTGCCGCCGATGGGACGATCGCCGATGTGCTGCCGCCGCCATTCAATGTTCGATCGCGGGTCCATGAATATGGCGGTGCCGCTTTCGCTGCCGGCGGTGGGCGCGTTGTCTTCGTCGATTTCCCCGGCCAACGGGTCTACCGCATCGATACCGGCGAACCGCCTCAGCCGATTACGGCAGAAACCAAGGGCGCTCTGCGTTATGCCGATTTCGACCTGGACCACCGCCGCAACCGCACCATCTGCGTCCGCGAGGATCATCGTCACGTGGGCGAGCCTGCAAACACCCTGGTCACCCTCGACCTGACCGGCGACGACACCGGCGGCACCGTCGTCGCCTCGGGCCATGATTTCTACGCCTGTCCCAGACTATCGCCCGATGGCCGTCAACTCGCCTGGTTAAGCTGGGATCATCCCAATATGCCTTGGGACGGTACCGATCTCTGGCTGGCCGACGTTGACGCCAAGGGCGTGTTGGGCGAACCCCGCCACATTGCCGGTGGCCGTGACATCGCGGTCTTTCAACCCAGTTGGTCGCCGGATGGCATTCTGCACTATGTCGCCGACCCGACCGGCTGGTGGAACATTTATGCTTGGCGCGACGGGGCCCCAGACAACCTCTGTCCGCGCCAGGCGGAGTTCGGCCTTCCCTTGTGGAATTTCGGGGCCGTGACCTATGCCTTTCTCGCCCCCGGCCGCATCGTCTGCCGGCGCCATGAGGCGGGAGCAGCACGCCTCGCCCTGCTGCAAGACGGTGACCTGCGCGATATCGCGACGCCCTTCGTATCCCTGGGCGCACCCTGTCCCGTTGCCGGGCGCATAGCCCTGACCGGAGCCGGTGCAGCTGAGCCGACCCGCATGGTGCTGCTCGACCCCGACACCGGCACCGTCGAGACATTGCGCCGTTCGGCCAACGTCGATGTCGACCCAGGCTACATCTCGGCGGCACAGCCCATCGAATTCCTTACGGCCGGGGGGCTCACTGCCCATGCCTATTACTACCCGCCCGCCAACAAGGACTTCCGCGCGCTGGATGGCGAACGCCCGCCCCTCATCGTGCGCTCCCACGGCGGCCCGACAGCGGCAACCGATCCGGGCTTTTCTCCGACGATCCAGTTCTGGACCAGCCGCGGCTTCGCCGTCGTCGATGTCAATTATGGCGGCAGCACCGGATACGGGCGCCATTACCGGCAACGGCTCGATGGACAATGGGGCATCGTCGATGTCGACGACTGCGTTGGAGCCGCGCTTTTCCTGACGGCGCGCGGCCTTGCTGACGCCACCCGCCTGATCATTCGGGGTGGCAGCGCCGGTGGTTACACCACCCTCGCCGCTTTGGCCTTTCGCGACGTATTTCGTGCCGGCGCCAGTCTTTATGGCATCGGCGACCTGACCGCACTTGCCAACGATACCCACAAGTTCGAAAGCCGCTATCTGGACCGCCTCATCGGGCCCTTGCCGGCGGCAAGGGATACCTACGCGGCCCGCTCGCCCCTGCGCCACGCTGCCGGCCTTAACTGCCCGGTGATATTCTTCCAGGGACTGGACGACAAGGTCGTGCCTCCAAGTCAAGCGGAAGCCATGGTCGCCGCGCTCGCCGGCAAGGGCATTCCCGTCGCCTACGTCCCCTTCGCGGGCGAGGGCCATGGTTTTCGCAAGGCCGAGAACATCAAGCGCGCCCTGGAATGCGAGTTATCGTTCTTTGGCCAGGTATTCGGTTTTGCTCCCGCCGACATCGTCGGTCCGGTATCATTGCTTCATGGTTGATACCAGCACCGATCGCCTGCCCGACATACCGCTGATCGACGCCGGTCGCGGCGGTGCCGTAGCTACTATCGAAGCGGCGCAGGACCGCTTCGCCGACCTGATCGAATGCGGGCGACAGCACTATGGCGCCGCCTTCCTGCGCGTTGGCGATGCCGTGAGTCGATGCTGGCTTGCCCGCAATGCCAATCCCTATCGCGACGACATCGCCAAGGCCGCAGCCCGCTCCGCCACACCCGGCCTAACCATGCTCAACCTGTCCTATGAGTGGTCCTGCACCTCAGGCGTTGGCGCAGTGCCAGAAAGTGGCGGCATGCGCCTGCTGCGTACCCTCGATTGGCCGCTTGACGGATTAGGACGAAATCTGTTGGTGGCCCGGCGATCAGGCACGGCCGGGACCTATCTCGATATCACCTGGCCGGGCTTTGCCGGCGTCGTCACTGCATTAGCCCCCGGCCGCTTCGCGGCGGCGATCAATCAACCGCCCTTGCCAAGATATTCGCCCAGCCATCATCTCGATTGGCTACTGTCTCGCCCCGCCGTATGGCGGAGCCGCGCGCTGCCACCAACCCATCTGCTGCGCCAAGCCTTCGAAACCTGCCGCGACTACGCCGAAGCCAAGGCCTTACTGACGGTCACCCCGCTCAGCATGCCGGTCTTTTTCACGCTGGCTGGCAGCAGACCGGGCGAAGGCTGCGTCATCGAACGTCATACCGCAACGGCCCGCGTTCATGAAGCACCGGCGGCGATCGCCAATCATTGGCTCGATCCCGCCGACGGCGGCTGGCCTCGCGGCATCGACAGTATCGGCCGCTTCGCCGCCATGGAAAATCGCCGCGACGCGGCTGACGACGGGTTCGATTGGCTGGATCCGCCCATTCTCAATGAGACGACGCGAGCCGCCGTGGTTGTCGATCCGGCCCGCGGGCTGCTAATGGTGCGTGGCTACGAAGCAGGCCGCCCCGCAACGGCGGATTTCCATTTGCGGGAACACGCGGTATGTCTGGCCCATTCCTAACCGCGCCACACTCCTGGGGTTTCACAATGCACGTCGCCGGCTCGTCGAAACGGCTTTCAATCCTGATCGCAACCCTTGCCGGCCTGATGCAGGCCGCCTGTCTCGGCAGCAGCCCGCCGATATGGGAGGCGGCCGACCTGAAAGCGCCCGATGGCATCCTCGGCCGCTTCGAGGCGGTCGAGACCCTCAGCGCGGAAACCAACATCGTCCAGATCGACGTGTCGCTCGAAGACGACACATACGTTGCCACGCGCTTCGAAAAGACCGAGGGCGTTTGGGCCAAGGATTCGGAAGACGTCTTCCGCATCGTTCACATGGGCGGCAATCGCTATCTCGCCATCGATTACGCCGAGGAAAGCGTTTTCTATAGCTTTCTCTACAGCGATCAGCCAGGACCTGGACAATTCACCTTGCGCCAACTCAAAATGTCGCCGGACTCGCGCGAAAATGCCGCTTATCTCGCCTTCATCAAGCAACGCTATGACCTCGACATCGACGTCGATCAGGAAATCAACACGGTCGTCATGAACGGCACGCTCGATATTGCCAGGCTGAAGGCCCTGTTTACCGACCCGCAGTTCATGGCGGGCGTGTGGGAAACCAACACCTGGGTCCTGAAGGCGCGTATTTCAGCTCCTTAGCCGGTTCTACAGAGCCTCGATATCGCCTTCGGCCTGCCAGCTGTGAAAGGCGGCGGCAAAGGCAGCCAGCTTGCCCTCGCCGATGGCAGTACGCAGATCGGCCATCAGGTTCTGGTAGTGCACCAGATTGTGCCAGGTCAGCAGCATAGCCCCGAGTATTTCGCCAGCCCGGATCAGGTGGTGCAGGTAGGCCCGCGAATAGGAACCGCAGGCTGGACACCGGCAGCCTTCTTCCAGTGGCCGCGGATCGTCGGCATGGCGGGCATTCTTGATGTTGATCGCGGCGCGTCGTGTGAAGGCCTGACCCGTCCGCCCCGAGCGCGTCGGCAAGACGCAATCGAACATGTCGATGCCGCGCGCCACCGCGCCGACGATATCGGCCGGCTTACCGACCCCCATCAAATAGCGCGGCCGGTCCACAGGCAATCTGGGCACAACGCCGTCAAGGGTTAGGAACATTGCCTCCTGACCTTCGCCCACAGCCAACCCGCCGACCGCATAACCGTCGAAACCGATACTTGTTAGCCGTTCCGCCGATTCAACGCGCAGGTCGGGAAAGACGCTGCCTTGGTTGATGCCGAACAGGCCGTAACCCGGTCGTTCAACAAAGGCGGCCCGCGAACGTTCCGCCCAACGCATGGACAGCCGCATGGATGTGGCGGCATCCGATTCGCTCACCGGCCAAGGCGTGCATTCGTCGAAGGCCATGCTGACATCGGCATCCAGCAGGCGCTGGATATCCATGGACCGTTCCGGCGTCAGCTCGTGTTTGCTGCCATCAATGTGCGACTGGAAGGTAACCCCCTGTTCGGTCATCTTGCGCAGACCCGACAGCGACATCACCTGGAAGCCGCCCGAGTCGGTAAGGATCGGTCCCGGCCAGTTCATGAAGCGGTGCAATCCGCCCAACGCGGCCACCCGCTCGGCCCCCGGGCGCAGCATCAGGTGATAGGTATTGCCGAGGATGATCTCGGCTCCGGTCTTGGCCACCGATTCCGGACGCATGGCCTTGACCGTGGCTGCCGTGCCGACCGGCATGAAGGCCGGTGTCTCGACCGAACCGTGGGCGGTGCCGAGCCGGCCGCGTCGCGCCGCGCCGTCGATGGCGAAGATCTCGAAGCGAAGTCCGCTCACGCTCACGCCTCCCGTTCGAGCAGACAGGCATCGCCGTAGGAATAGAAGCGATAACCCGCAGCTATAGCATGGGCATAGGCCGCCTTCATTCGCGCCGTGCCGGCAAAGGCTGAAACCAGCATGAATAGGGTTGACTTCGGCAGGTGGAAGTTGGTCAGCAACCGATCGACGACGTTGAACCGATAGCCGGGCAGGATAAAAATATCCGTCTCAGCGGAAAAGGGACGCACGGCACCATCGTCCCCAACAGCCGATTCCAGCACGCGCAGTGCCGTCGTGCCGACGGCGACGATCCGCCCGCCGCCAGCACGCGTGCGGTTAATGGCCGCTGCCGCATCCACCCCGACCTCGCCCCATTCGGCATGCATCCGATGCTCCTCGACCCTTTCGCTCCGCACCGGCAGGAAGGTGCCAGCCCCGACATGCAACGTGACCGTCACCAGGCCAACCCCGCGTGTCCCCAACGCTGCCAATAGGGTCGGCGTGAAATGCAACCCTGCCGTCGGCGCCGCCACCGCCCCCGGTCGGGCGGCGAAGACGGTCTGATAGTCGGCTCGATCAGCCACATCGGGTCCGGCCCGGCGGATATAGGGCGGCAACGGCATGGTGCCTATCGCCTCCAATGCCGCCATCAGGGCTTCTCCCTGCCGGTCGAAATCCAAGGTTACGTCGCCGCCCTCACCTTTGGCAGTCACTTCGGCGGCCAAAGCACCAAAATCGAGGCGGTCGCCCAGTGCCAAGCGCTTGGCCGGACGGGCATATGCACGCCACTGGCCAGCGCCTTCCGCCTTGTGCAGGGTCACTTCGACCTTGGCCTCGCCACGCCTGCCGCGTAGGCGAACCGGAAGGACCCGGGTATCGTTGACCACCATGAGATCGCCGGGAAGGAGCAGGTCCGGCAGATCGCGGATCGATCTATCGGCAACGCCGTCCGCCATGACCGCCAGCAGCCGCGCGGAGTCGCGCGGCCGGGCGGGCTGCTGGGCGATGCGGTCGGCGGGCAGGTCGAAGTCGAAGTCGTCAAGGCGCATAGCGGCGGGTCATACGGCATCGGCGCCTCTGGGGAAAGGGCGCCGATGCCCCCCCAAGCTGCCCTCTTGGCGGCGGCGGCTCAGCGCGCTATGACGGGCGCCCACCCCCGCCGGCTTCGCCGGTTTCCCTCGATCGTCGGCACGTGCCGATTTCCAGTGCACACAGGGAAGTTTGCCTTATGGCCAAACATCGCATCGCCGTCGTCCCCGGGGACGGCATCGGACCCGAAGTCATCGACGCCGGCGTGCGCGTCCTGGAAACCCTCAGCGAACGCGAGCCGGGCCTGTCCTTCGAGTTCCAGCGCTTCGACTGGGGAACCGACTATTACAAGCGCACCGGCCGGATGATGCCGGAGGACGGCTGCGAGCAACTGCGCCGTTTCGACGCCATCTATTTCGGTGCCGTCGGCGCGCCGGATGTACCCGACCACATTACGTTGTGGGGCCTGCGCCTGGCCATCTGCCAGGGCTTCGACCAATACGCCAACGTCCGCCCCTCGCGGCTGTTGCCGGGCATCAAGGGACCGTTGCGCAACTGTCCGCCCGACAAACTCGACTGGGTCATCGTACGGGAGAATTCCGAGGGCGAGTATGCCGGGGCCGGCGGCCGGGTGCACCGCGGCCTGCCCGAGGAAGTCGGCTTGGATGTTTCCATCTTTACCCGTTCCGGGGTGAAGCGAATCATGCGCTTCGCCTTCGGTCTTGCCCGTTCGCGGCCGCGCAAGCTGCTGACCATGGTCACCAAGTCGAACGCCCAGCGCCACGGCATGGTAATGTGGGACGATATCTTCAATGAAGTGAAGCCAGAGTTTCCCGATGTGACCACCGATAAGATGCTGGTCGACGCCATGACGACGCGCATGGTGCTGAAGCCCGAAACCATCGACGTAGTGGTCGCCACCAACCTGCATGCCGACGTATTGAGCGATTTGGCCGCCGCGCTGTCGGGCAGCATGGGCATCGCGCCGACTTCCAACCTCAACCCGGAAGGCATCTTTCCGTCCATGTTTGAACCGATCCACGGTTCGGCCTTCGACATCACCGGCAAGGGCATCGCCAATCCCATCGGCGCCTTTTGGACGGCATCGATGATGCTGGAGCATCGTGGCGAGGCGGCGGCGGCCAAGCGCCTGATGGCCGCCATCGAGCGGGTCACCGGCGAGGCCAAGGTGGTGCCCCCCGATCTTGGCGGCAAGGCGACCACCCTCCAAGTCACCGACGCCGTCATCAACGCCATCCGCGGCGCTAACGACTGATCACGGCATTTGTCTTTACAAGGGATTTGCCCGCCGACCCCTGCTTCGGCTAATAAGGGCGGCTTTTCCTTTTGTTTCTCCCGCAGCCGGAGCAACCGACAATCATGGCCTTCCTGTTCGAGCCCGAGGTAACGTCCCTGCCGATCGAAGGCGACAGCCGGCGTTTTCCGGTGCGCCGCATCTATTGCGTCGGCCGCAACTACGCCGCCCACGCCCGCGAGATGGGCCACGATCCCGACCGCGAGCCGCCGTTCTTCTTCATGAAGCCGGCTGGTTCCATCGTGCAGAACGGCTCGACCATCCCCTTCCCGCCGGCCACCAACGACCTGCACCACGAGATCGAACTAGTCGTCGCCATCGGCAAGGGCGGCGCCAATATCCCTGTTGAAAAGGCGCTGGATCACGTCTTCGGCTATGGCGTCGGCATCGACCTGACGCGGCGCGATGTGCAACAGGTGGCCAAGGACCTGCGCCGGCCTTGGGATATGGGCAAGGGATTCGACAATGCCGGGCCTTGTACCGCCATCCGCCCGGTGGCTATGACCGGCCATCCGGATAAAGGCGCTATCTGGATCAAGGTCAATGGCGAGGCCCGCCAGTCCGGCGACCTCAATATGCAGATCTGGAAGGTGCCGGAGACCATCGCCTATATCTCGACCTTCGTCACCCTGCAGCCCGGCGACCTGATCTTCAACGGCACGCCCGAGGGCGTCAGCAAGGTCCAGCCGGGCGACAAGCTGGAAGGCCACGTCGACGGTGTCGGCGACCTGACGGTCACCATCGCGCGATAAGCAGAGGACACCATCAGCGGAGGGACTACTCCGCCGGCGTTCCAGCCGCCCGCAGGTTGGCTTCACGGGCGCCGCCGGCCATGCGGTCGGCGACAGTGGCGATGACGATGCTGGTCAGGATGAAGCCGACGATCAGCGCGAACACCCAGCCTGGCGCGCCCAAATCGACGATCCAGCCCAGGGCCACCGGCGCGATGGCCGAACCGGCACTCAGTCCCGTCGAAACGAAGCCGAAGACCTTCCCCGTCGTCCCCGGCGGCGTGATGCTGTTGACCATCATGTCGCGGGCCGGACGCATGATGCCGATCAGGGTTCCGGCAAGGCCCAAGACGGCGATCAGGGCTGCCGTCGGCAGATTGATCATGCCGACCAGCGCCAGGCAGACCGCCGCCGCCACCATGGTTCCGGTCACCGTGATCGCCGGTCGCTGCAATCCGTCCGCCACGAAGCCACCCAGAATGACGCCGAGGAAACCGCCGACCAGGAACGCTGTCAGCCCGGCGTTCGCCGCTGTCAGCGAAATGCCGTGCATGTCGACCAAAGCCGTTACCGCAAAGGTCTGCATGCCGGCGGTGACCAGCGCGACCAGAACGAAGAACAGCAGCATGGTCAGCACCGGCCCACTGGTCAGCACCCGCGCGCCGGTTGCCGCGCCGCTGGCCTTCTTCTTGCCCGGCACCGCCCGATCGGCACGCAGCACGTGTCCGAACAGCAGCATGGCCACCGCGACGGCAACGCCCAATCCGCCCACGGCGACCAGGGCGCCGCGCCAATCCCACAGCGAGGCAAGAGCCACCATCAAGGCTGGCGTCACCATGAAGCCGAGATTGCCGGTCATCAGGTGGAAGCCGAAGGCCTTGCCCAAATGCTGTTCCTCCACGGCGGCGGCCATCACTGCATAGTCGGCGGGATGAAAGACGCTGTTGCCGGCACCTGCAAGCAGTGCCAGGGCGAACATCACGGCATAATCGTCGACCAGGCCGATGGCGCCAATGCAGATGGCAGCCAACATCAAACCACCGATCAGTGTTGCCCGTGCCCCGATGCGATCGACCAGAAAGCCGGCCGGCACCTGCAACGCACCTGTCGTGACATGGAAGGCCGTGACCAACAATCCCAGGGCCGCGTAGCTGAAGTCGAACTCCGCCTTGATCAAAGGGAAAAGCGGCGGCAGGGTTAGAATGTAGATATGACTGACGGTATGCCCCGAACCGACCAAGGCGAACACCGTAGCCCGCTCGCCGGATGAGATGCTCGGTCGGGAAAGCGTGGAATTGGATACCGTCATGACGACTGCCGCTTTGTTGTAAAGTGGCTCCTGGCATAGGCCAGCGCGGTCGCGAGGTTGCGCCCACCGCCGCGTTGGGGCAAAGAAATAGGCGACCCCCAAGGCCGCCAAAGCGAAGAGGAAATGTCATGAAGACCCGCATCCTGGGCCGCAACGGTCCAAAAATTTCCGCCGTCGGACTCGGCTGCATGGTGATGTCGGGCGATTACGGACCGGCGGCGGAAGCAGATTCCATCGCCACCATCCATCGGGCACTCGACATCGGGGTCAACTTTCTCGACACCGCCGATTTTTACGGCCTGGGTGGCAATGAAATATTGGTCGGCAAGGCCTTGCGGGGCCGCCGTGCCGAAGCCGTCCTTGCCACCAAATTCGGCAATGTGAGCAACCCGGACGGCTCGCGCGGCCTTAACGGCCAGCCCGATTATGTGCCACGGGCTTGCGATGCCAGCCTGAAGCGGCTTGGAGTCGACGTCATCGACCTGCTTTACCTGCATCGGCCGGACCCCCAGGTGCCCATCGAGGAAACCTATGGCGCCATGGCCCAGCTGGTAACGCAAGGCAAGGTCCGCCATCTCGGCCTGTCGGAAGTGGCGGTGGACAGCCTGCGTAAATGCCACGCCATCCATCCGGTCGCCGCCTTGCAGTCGGAATACTCTTTGTTCACCCGCGACCACGAAGCCGGGCCGATTCCCGCCTGCAAGGAATTGGGCATCACGTTCGTGCCCTATGCTCCACTGGGTCGGTCCTTGCTCGCCGACGCCGTGACCAGCCGGGACAACTTGGTCAAAGGCGACAAGCGGCACCAGTTCCCCCGCTTCAACGAAGGCAACCTGGAGCGCAATCGCCAATTGCTCGAACCGCTGCGCCAAGCGGCCGAACGGGCCGGTTGTACGGTACCGCAGGCGGCGCTGGCCTGGCTGTTGTCGCGCGGCGACAACATCGTGCCCATCCCCGGCACCCGCCGCCAATCCCATCTCGAATCCAACGCCGCCGCCGCTGATGTCCGCCTCGACCCCGCCGACCTTAGCCATCTGGACAAGGTCTTCGCACCGGGAACGGCGGCCGGCGAACGCATGGACACCTCGCGGCTGGCCCGGGCTGGCCGATAACCGGAGGTCGCTGGCATGCAATACCGCCATCTGGGACACAGCGATTTTCAGGTTTCCGCCATCGGACTCGGCTGCATGAGCATGTCCGGCCTGTACGGCAAGGTCGATGAGGCCGACGCTATTGCTGCCATCCAGCGTGCCCCGGAGCTTGGCATCAACCTGCTCGACACGTCCGATTTCTGCGGTTTCGGCAAGAACGAAGAACTGGTGGGCCGGGCGCTGAAAGGACGCCGTGACCGTTACGTCCTGTGCAGCAAGTTCGGCAATCTGCGCCACCCCGACGGCAGCGCCGATGTCGACGGCCGGCCGGAATACGTCGCCGCAGCCTGCGACAAAAGCCTGAAGCGGCTGGGTGTCGAGGTCATCGATCTCTATTACCAGCACCGGGTGGACGACAAGGTACCGATCGAGGACACGGTCGGCGCCATGGCCCGTCTGGTCGAGGAAGGCAAGGTTCGCTACCTCGGCCTGTCGGAAGCGGGCGCCGGCACCATCCGCCGCGCGCATGCCATTCATCCCATCGCCGCCGTACAGACCGAATATTCTCTGTGGAGCCGGGACGCGGAAACCGAGTGGCTCCCGACCTGCCGCGAATTGGGAATCGCCTACATCGCCTATTCCCCCCTGGGCCGCGGCTTCCTTACCGGCAGCATTACCCAGGCGACCTTGCCCGCCGACGATCGCCGGCGCAGCCAACCCCGTTTCGGCACCGCCAATCTGATCCGCAACGAAAAGCTGCTGATCGCCCTGCGCGCCGCCGCTAAGGCAGCCAACGCCACCCCGGCACAGGTGGCCCTGGCTTGGTTGTTGACCCAGGGGGCGGACATCGTGCCCTTGCCCAGTTCCGACCGGGTCGCCTACCTGGAGGCCAATGCCGCCGCGACCGACCTTGTTTTGGATGATCAGACGCTGGCTGCCCTGGAGGCCGCCTTTCCGCCCGGTTCGGCCGCCGGCACACGCCTTCCGGCGGAAAGCCTGGAACGGGTGAACCTTTAGCTTTCCTCTGTTATGCTTAAAGTCTTGGGTGTTCGAGTGAGGGCAGGGACGGGCTAACTGTCGACTGAAGAAGAGAAATGCGGGATATACGGCTTAGCGGACTAAGGGAAATACACCGGGAGCAGCATCGGCTGGCCGCCCGCAGGCCGGTTATGGCTACGGCCGTGGCTTTGATCATGTCGTTGATCGGCGGCGGAGCCATAGCGCAGAGCTTAGAAGATGCCGTCCGCATCGCCATTGGCGACCATCCCACGGTGAAGGTTGCCGAAGCCAACGCGCGAGCCGCCAACGCAACGGTCGACGAGAAGTACTCGGGCTGGCTGCCTCGCCTCGATTTGCGGGCGGCAACGTCGTCGGAACATGTCAACAATCCGGCCACCCGCGCCCGCAACGCCCGCTCCACGGGCGATAACCTGGCAGGTAATGTTGCCGGCAATACGGGTGGCCAGGCCGGCGTCAACATCTGGTCGAACTCCGGGACGCTGGCCCTGACTCAGAATTTGTTTGGCGGTTTTGCGACCATGCATAGTGTCGATGCAGCGCGCAAACGCGCCGCCGTCACCCGCCAATTGGTGCTCGATGCCCGCGACGTCATCGGCCTGCGGGTTGTCTAGGCATACTTTTCTGTTCTCCGCGCGCGCGCCGTCGTACAGCTTTCCGAAGCCAATGTCCGCGACCATGTCGCTGTTTACGAAGATATCCGGGCCAAGTCCGATGCCGGCGGCGGCGATCTCGCCGATACCAATCAAGCGCTGAGCCGCCTGGAGCTGGCGCGCGAACGGGCCGCCGCCTTGCAAGGCGACCTGCGCGCCACCGAAATCGATTTCCGCGAGGCCGTCGGCAGCATGCCCGCCGAACTGAGCGAGCCGCGCGTGCCAACGCATATGATACCGCTCGACATGCAGGCTGCGGTCGAAGCAGCGATGCTCGGCAATCCCGCCGTGCGCGCAGCCATCGGCAATGTCGCCGCATCCCAATCCGACATCAAGGAAGCCGCCGCACCTTACCTGCCGGCTCTCGACCTGGAACTGGCCGCCACCCGCGAGCACGGTAGCGGCGGCGTGCGCGGCACCAGCATCGAGGAATCGGCAGCCCTGGTCATGCGCTATAACTTTTTCAACGGCTTTGCCGACCGGGCACGGCGGACACGCGCCATCGAACGCGCCGACGGCGCGGTGCAAAGCGAAGCCGAAACCCGCCGGCTGGTCGAAGAACAGATGCGCACCGACTACAACACCATGCTGACCGAAACCGAACGGTTACCGATCCTGGTGCGCCGCGTGCGCGCTTCCGAAGACGTGGTCAGCGCCTATCGTCAGCAGTTCGAATTGGGCACGCGCACCTTGCTCGACGTGCTCGACGTGGTGAATGAGCTGTTTCAGGCAAAGGTCGCCTATGTCGATGGCGATACTCGGCACAAGATATCTCAGTATCAGGTGATGGCCACTATGGGTGCCTTGTTACCGCCGATGGGCATCGTCCCGCCGCCGGATAAGGGAGGCTGACCGTCGCCCCCGGGCCGGCGGCCTTGCCCCCACGTGCCATGATCCCTCCCCTCCTGGGAAAAATCGCACCGAGTGGCGGCCTCGGAGACGCGGATTCACCAGCCGATGCACCGGCCGCGACCGCTGAGTCCGTCTTGGCGGCTGCCGCGGGCTTCGAAGACCCCCTGCTCGAATGCCTGGCGTTGATCGTCGGACTGCACGGCCGGCCACTGTCGCCCGAGGCGCTGCGGGCCGCCCTGCCGGTGGCTGGCACGTCGATTACCCCGGCCCTGTTTGTCCGCGCCGTCGAACGTGCAGGCTTCCGGGCCCGGGTGGTGAAACGCCGCCTGTCAGCGCTTTCGCATCATGTCCTGCCCTGCGTCGTCACCTTCCACGACGGCGGCGCCGCCGTCCTGCTGTCCATCGCCCCCGATGAAACCATCCAACTGCAACGTCCCGAAGCTGGCGGCGGCATTGAGGTATCGACGCTGGCAAGCATCGCCGACGACTATACCGGCTATGTCATCCTGACCCGCCCGCAGCTGCGCCTCGATATTGACCGTCTGGAGGAGACTGTACCGCGTCCGCGCTCGTGGTTCTGGAGCACCCTGATCGACAATTGGTGGACCTATGCGCAGGTCGGCATCGCCGCCGTGATCATCAACATCATCGCCCTGATCAGCCCGCTGTTCGTGATGACCGTCTACGACCGCGTCGTGCCCAATAATGCGATGGAAACCCTGTGGGTACTGGCCACGGGCTTTGCCATAGTGATCGGCTTCGATTTGGTGTTGAAGACGTTGCGCGCCTACTTCATCGATGCCGCTGGCAAGCGCGTCGATGTGGTCGTCGCCTGCCGCCTGTTCGATCAGGTGCTCGACATGCGGCTCGACAGCCGTCCTGCCTCGGCCGGCGGGTTCGCCAACATCCTGCGCGAGTTCGAATCAGTCCGCGACTTCTTCACCTCGGCAACACTGGTCGCCCTCATCGATCTGCCCTTCGTCGCCTTGTTCCTGGTCGTTCTCTGGCTGATCGCCGGTCCGCTAACCCTGATCCTGCTCGCCGCTATTCCCATCGTTCTGATATACGGCCTGATCCTGCAATGGCCGCTATCGCGCACCGTACGCCGCCATTTCCGCGAATCTGAACAGAAACACGGCGTGCTGGTCGAAACCATTTTCGGCCTGGAGACCTTGAAGGCCGTCGGCGCCGAGGCGCGCATGCGCAAGCTATGGGAAAGCGTCGTCAGTCTGACTGCCGAGTCGAGCCAGAGGTCGCGCGCCCTATCGCAATCCGGCATCAATGTGGCAGGCTGGGTACAGCAGATGACAGCTATTGCCGTCGTCGTCTTCGGCGTTTATCGGATTGCCGAGGGCGAGCTCACCGTCGGTGGCTTGATCGCTTGCGTCATGTTGGGTGGGCGGGCCCTGCAGCCTTTAAGTCAAGTTGCCCACCTGCTGACCCGTGTGCATCAATCGATGGCTTCATTGAAGGCGCTCGACCGCATTATGCTGACACCGGTCGAACGCCCGGCCGACGCCCATTTTCTGCACCGCCCCCGCATCGACGGTGCCATCGCCTTCGAAAATGTGAGTTTCAGCTATCCCCAGGCCGCCCAGCCCAGCCTGCGCGACGTCTCCTTCGCCATCCACCCCGGCGAACACGTCGGCATCATCGGTCGCGTCGGTTCCGGCAAGACCACCATCGCCAAGCTCATTCTCGGCCTCTACCGGCCCAGCGATGGCAAAACCCTGATCGACGGCACCGATATGGCACAGATCGATCCCGTCGACCTGCGCCGCAACATGGGCTACGTCGCCCAGGACCCGATATTGTTCCGCGGCACCGTGCGCGACAATATCACGGCCGCCGAGCCCGCCGCCGCCGATGCGGCCATCCTGGCCGCCGCCCGCTTGGCCGGCATCGACGAATTTCTCAACCAGACGCCGGTTGGCTACGATCTGCCCGTCGGCGAACGCGGCGAGGGTCTGTCCGGCGGTCAGCGCCAGGCCATCACCATCGCCCGCGCGCTATTGCGCCGGCCGAGTATGTTGATCCTCGACGAACCCACCAGTTCCATGGACTCGCGCTCGGAGGACACGCTGAAGTCCTGCCTGCGCGAGTATCTCGCCGGCCGGACCCTGGTGCTGGTTACCCACCGTGCGTCGCTGTTGTCCTTCGTCGATCGCGTCATCATTTTGGATCGCGGCAGGGTCATCGCCGATGGTCCGCGCGAGGTCATTCTCAAGGCTTTGGCCAGCGGCGCCGTCGCCGCCCCACGGGAGCGCTGAATCATGCGCGGCGCACCCGATACCGATTTCATGCGCGGTTTGCGCGCTGCCATGGTGCAGCCGCCAAGGCTTTCGGCCAACCTGCTGCTGTTGGCCATCGTCGCACTCTTCGCCTGGGCCATCTGGTGGGCGTCGCAGGCCAGCCTCGACGTGGTCACCACCGGGATCGGCAAGGTGATCCCATCGGGCGACATCCAGGTGGTGCAGAACCTAGAGGGTGGTATCGTGCGCGCCATTTTGGTGCGCGAAGGTCAGGCCGTGGAGAAAGGCCAACCGCTGATGCAAATCGACGATACCCAGTTCCGCTCGACCTATCAGGAGGACCGCACACAGTACCTGGGTCGGCTTGCCGTTGCCTCCCGCTTGCGTGCCGAAGTGACCGATACCGCATTGAAATTTCCGCGCGAGGCCCTGGCCGAACGACCGCAGTTGGTCGCCAGCGAGACCTCACTGATGCAGGCCCGCTCGCGCGAGCTGGAATCGGGCCTTTCGGTACTCGCCCGCCAGCGCGACCAAAAACGTCAGGAATTGGTCGAACTCGATTCTCGCATTTCCCAACTGCGTGAAAGCCTGAGCCTGGCCCGCGAGGAATTAACCATCATGGAGCCACTCGTGCAGCGCGGCGTCGTTTCGCGGGTCGAACTGCTACGCATTCGCCGTCAGATCAGCGACATCGAGGGCAACCTCAAAGGTGCCGAACAAGCGGTGCCACGCGCCCAGTCGGCCTTGCGCGAGGTCGATCAGCGCATGGACGAAGCCCGTGCCCAATTCCGTTCCAAGGCCATTGCCGAACTTAATGAGACCGAACTCAAGCTGTCCGGCCTGGAAGAGACCATGACCGCCAAGCAGGATCGGCTGACCCGCACCGATGTACTATCCCCGGTCGCCAGCATCATAAAGCAGGTTGCGGTCAAAACCGTCGGCGGTGTCGTCAAGCCGGGTATGGACTTGGTCGAAATCGTGCCGCGCGATGATACTTTGTTGATCGAGGCCCGCGTCGCGCCGCGTGACATCGCCTTCCTGGTTCCAGGACAAGCGGCCAAGGTCAAGCTCACCGCCTACGACTACGCCATCTATGGCTCCCTGGATGGCCGCCTGGAACAGATCAGCGCCGATACCATCGTCGATCCCCAGGGCAATAGTTTTTATGAGATCCGCGTGCGTACCGACGAAAACGCGTTGGGTACCAAAACGGCGCCGCTGCCCATCCTGCCCGGCATGGTGGCCGAGGTCGATGTGCTGACCGGCCAGCGTACAGTCCTCGAATACCTGCTGAAACCCATTCTCCGCACCCGCCAGAAGGCCTTGCGCGAACGTTAGGCACGATACCCGCTTCCCCCCGGCGGCAGTGACGTTCTATCGTGCCGTCCCCGGCGCGGCGGCGTCATCGGCCAGGCACCGCGTCCCCGCCATCGCATCCGATCAACCAACCATAACTGGAGGAACCCCCATGAAGATCACCGGCGTCGAGACCCTCTATGCCAGCGCAGGCTGGCGCAATCTGTCATTCCTCAAGATCACCACCGACGCCGGCCTCAACGGTTGGGCGGAATTTCCGGAAAACAACATCGGCAACACCATCACTCCGCTGATCAAGATGCTCGGCCAGCGCCTCGTCGGCCAGGACCCGCGCAACGTGAACAAGCTGACCGACACCTTGCGCCGCGCCACTTGGGGCGTTTCCATCGGCGCGGTCGCCCGCGCCATCGGCGCCATCGAGAATGCGTTGGTCGACATCAAGGCCAAGGCGTTGGGCATCCCCGTATACGAGATGTTGGGCGGCGCCTTTCGCGACAAGCTGCGCCTGTATTGGTCGCATTGCGGCTCCTACCACGTCACCAACGCCAAGGACCTGGGCGTCGAGCCGATCCGCTCGCTCGACGACGTCAAGGCACTGGGCAAGCAGGTAAAGGAATCGGGCTTTCACGCGTTGAAGACCAACCTGATGATGTTCGAAGGTGGCAAGGCGTATATGTACCGTCCCGGCTTCGCCGATGGCGCCGGCGATCCTGACCGCAACCCGGTGCGCGCCGCCATCAGCGCCGCGGTCGACCAACTTTCCGCTTTCCGCGAGGGTGCCGGCCCGGGGATCGGCCTAAAGCTCGACATCAACTTCAACTTCCGTACCGAGGGTTTCCTACGCATGGCGCGCGCGCTCGAGCCGCTCGACATGGACTGGCTGGAAATCGACAATTTCGACGCGACGGCTCTGGCCCAGGTGCGGCGCGGCACCACGACGCCGATCGCCTCGTGCGAGGCGCTGACCGGTCGACGCCAGCTGCGCCCGTTCCTCGAACAGCAGGCCGTCGACGTCGTCATCATCGACGTGCCATGGTGCGGCATCCTCGAGTCCATGCGCATGGCGGCGCTGGCCGACTCGTTCGAGGTCAACGTCGCTCCCCATAATTTCTGCGGCCCCATCGCCACCATGATCAGCGCCAATTTCGCGGCCGCCGTGCCCAACTTCCGGGTCATGGAGATCGACGTGGTGCAGGTGCCATGGACCTATGACCTGATCACCACGAAGCCGGTGGTCGAGAATGGCCACATGCTGATCCCGACCGGCGCCGGCTGGGGCGCAGAACTCAACGAGGAAGCACTGAAGGCGCATCCGCCGAAGTAGGAAGACGGTGCGGAGGACGCGATAAGGCGCGCCCTCCGCATCCCGCACGGGCCGTTCGGACACGGGCCGGTCACGGCGCATTGCCGCCGTTAAGGAAATACGCGGCATGAAAAACAACGTGGAAGGCGGAAGCCGCCCCGGCGATAGGGTCGAGGGTGTCCTTGACCTGAATCGCACCGTGCCGCCGGCGCCACTCGCACCGCCCCATGCTATCGTCGTTCGTGAGGATGCAGCTTGGCGTCTACCCGTGGCCTTGCTGCTGGCCCTGCTGCTGCATCTGGCCGTCCTTGTATCGATCAAGTACATCCATCGGGAGCCACCGCGGGTCGAGGCGTTCGAGGTTCAGATCGTCACCCTCGGCGACACCGGCGGCAAGCTCGTGGTCGGGCAGAAAGACGGCGCCGATGACCGCGAGACCTCGGCGACCGAACCGGATCCGTCAAAGACGACCGCCGGAGAGCGGCCGCCGGAAGGCGAGCGCGCCAGCCAAAAGCCGCAGCCCGACGCACCTATCGTCGCCGCGCCAACCAAACCGCCCGTCGCCACGCCGAAGCCAAAACCGCCGGCACCCGCTGCAACCCAGCCGCCGCGTCCGGACCCTTCCAAAACAGTTGAAACGGCAGCCCCACCGCGCGCCGCCAATCCGCCCCTGCCCGATGACCTGCCGCCGCCGTCGGCCGCAGCGGTCAATCCACAACCGACGCCTCCGGAAGCCGGTCAGGAGGGACTCGCCGCCGACCCCGCCTTTGCATCGTTGCCCGCCCATGTCAGCTCCCGCCTCGGTGCTATCGGCGGTGGACCGGTTTGGCAGAAAGGTCCACCGCCGAAAGATGCGGGCCTGGTACCCTGGGGCTCTCCTTATTGGGCGAAATTGAAGACCTGGATAAAGGCGAACGGCAAATATCCACCTCAAGCCGTGCCACGGCGTTTGGAAGGCGTTGCCCTCATCGAATTCGTCATCGATCGTTCGGGTCGGGTTGTGACCTACCGGCTATTGAAAAGCAGTGACCACTATATCCTCGACTTCGAAGCGAAGCGGATGATCGAATGGTCCAATCCAGTGCCGCCCCTGCCACCCGAACTCCCAGGCCAATACAGGCGCATCATTGTCGATGTGATCTTCGAACTTTATTCCTGATCCGGGGCCGGATCGTATCGGTCGATTGGCTCGGGACGCGCCCGCCCTAACGCTTCGGCCAGTTCGCGGGCCAAGGCCACGGCATACGGTTCCAATTGTTCGATCAGGGCGATTTCCCGTGCGATAGCATCCGGATGTCCCTGCTGGGCGGCGATGATCGACCAGGCCAGCGCCGCTACCTCGTCGCGCCCAATGCCCCGGCCGCGCGCATAGCTCTCCGCCAAGTGATCCTGCGCTTTGGCGTAACCCTGTTCGGCGGCCAACCGCCACCACCGGTTTGCCTCCACCGCATCGGCGGGCACACCATGACCGTCGCGATACATTTTGTACTGGGCCTGCATCAGGCCAGCCTCGCCGGCGCGCCGGATCAGCGCGAAGCCACGCGCCGCATCGGGTTCGACACCGACCCCATCGGCATACATCTTGCCCAGGGTATACTGCGAGCGAACAAAGCCACCATCCGCCGCTTGTTGCAACCAATAGCGGGCCAGCGCGAAGCCATCGGCGGTGAGGTCGTCCTCGCCCAGCTCGGCGTGCAGCAGGCCCAGGTTATGGCGCGCTTCCACCAACCCCGACTCAGCCGCCGCTGTCCACCAGCGCAGCGCCGCCGGTACATCACGGCCGACCCCCAGCCCCGAGTCATAGATGACGCCCAGATTGTACTGAGCCAAGGGATGGCCGTCCGTGGCAAGCGGCACCCATTCGGCAATGGCCGCGGTGAACCGGCCCTGCTGAAAAGCGGTCCAACCGGCATCGAAATCGGAAGCGGCGACGGCATGGGACAGCAAGGATGCAACCGCCGCCGCACCCACCCATCGCCAACTGCGCCTTTTCATTCCCATGGCCCCCTGCGTCCCATCCTGCCCCCCGAGTCGGGAATGCGGCTGCCGCCCGAACGAGGATAGCGCGGCAGTCGTTCGAAATGCGCCGCAGAATTCCCTGGCTGGGCCGGGTGCAACAGCCCAACGCCGCGACGGCGCAGGAACAGGATCAGGATGGCGCCGGCAACGAAGCCGCCGATATGCGCCCAATAGGCGACGCCACCCTGTCCGCTATCCGCTGGCGCTGTCATTGCCTGTTCCACGAACTGCAGGATGAACCAAAATCCGAGCACGGCCATGGCCGGAATACGTACCAATTGGGTAAAGAATCCGAGTGGGATCAGCACCAGAACCTGGGCTCGCGGATAGAGCAATAGGTAGGCACCGAGAACGCCGGCAATGGCACCGCTGGCGCCGATCATGGGCACCGCCGACGAGGGATCAGCATAGCCCTGTGCCAGGGCCGCCGCCAGGCCGCAAGCCAGATAAAACGCCACGAAGCGGACGCGGCCAAGAGCATCCTCGATGTTATTGCCGAGTATCCACAGGCACAACATGTTGCCGATCAGATGCATCCAACCGCCGTGAAGAAACATCGACGTCAACAAGGTTAACGCCGCTGGAAGGCCCGCTGCCCTGACCGGCACCCCCGCATCGCCCAGCAACCTAACCGGAATGAAGCCGAACCCCATGACGAAACGCTGCCCTGCTTGCCCCGTTAGTGTCACCTGATACAGGAAGACCAGAACGCAAGCGACCATGATGCTCAAGGTGATGTAGGGCCGCAATTCCGTCGGATTGTCGTCGCGCAGGGGGATCATGCGGGGGCCGGATTTGGGGAGCTCAGGAAAATTCGTTCCGCCACATCATAGCACCCTTCCCCCGCCGGGGGTTTGCCGCTATCTCCCTTCAATGTGTACCGTTGTTGTTCTGCGCCGTCCCGGACATGCTTGGCCGTTGGTGCTCGCCGCCAACCGCGACGAGCGTCTTGACCGGCCGTGGGAAGTGCCGGGGCGGCATTGGCCCGAACGCCAGCACATCGTTGCCGGCCGCGATGTCCTGGCCGGTGGCACGTGGCTTGGCATGAACGACTATGGCGTCGTCGTCGCCATCCTCAACCGTCCCTCTTCCCTGGGGCCAAGCCCCCATCACCGCTCGCGCGGCGAACTGCCGCTGGAAGCACTGGAGCATGCCGAGGCGGCGACGGCCGCGGAAGCTCTGGCCAACCTGGAAACCCACAGTTACCGCACGTTCAACATGGTGATCGCCGATGCACATCGCGCCTATTGGCTGCGTTCGGCCGGCGGCGAAGGGGATCGACCGGACGGTGCGCCGGTCGACGTTAGCGAAATTCCGGCCGGCGTTTCCATGGTGACCGCCCATGACCTGAACGACCGAAAATCGCCGCGCATTCGCTTTCATCTGCCGCGCTTCGCCGCAGCTCCGCCGCCGCAGCCGGACGATGGCGACTGGACGGCTTGGCGCGCCCTGTTGGCCAGCGAAGAGGGCGAAGTGGGGCAGAAAGAGGCCAGTCCGTCCGGTGCCATCAACGTCGCCCAACGGGGCGGCTTTGGAACCGTCTGTTCGTCCCTGATCGCCTTGCCAGGCCCTCGGCTGCCGATTCGGCGGCCCGTATGGCTCTTCGCCCCGGGGCGCCCGGACCGGACACCCTTTGCCGAACTACCCCTCGGCCCGCCAATCAGGCACCATCAAGCCTCTGAATATTAGGCCCTTTTCGCTATCGCCCCCGTCCACAAAACGGTCATCCCGGCGGCGTTGTTTTGCCCCCCTCCCGCTGCTATATGAGGAAGCAAGAGCGGCACCAGAGTTCCGACGGCGCGCCCCGCGGCTGCGGAACGGGCCGCCCGTTCCATTTCCGGGCGTCGCCGCTCCGGGAGAATCAGCCGATGACAAGACGCAGACGCATTTACGAGGGCAAGGCGAAGGTACTTTTCGAAGGCCCTGAGCCGGGAACGCTCGTCCAATATTTCAAGGACGACGCCACCGCCTTCAACAACAAAAAACACGGCATCATCACCGGCAAGGGGGTGCTGAATAACCGCATCTCCGAGTACCTGATGATGCGTTTGGCCGAAATCGGCGTGCCCACCCATTTCATGCGCCGGCTGAACATGCGCGAACAGCTGATTCGCGAAGTCGAAATCATCCCTCTGGAAGTGGTTATCCGCAATATTGCGGCCGGTTCGCTGGCAACACGCTTCAACATGACCGAAGGCACGCCGCTGCCGCGTTCGATCATCGAGTACTATTACAAGAACGATGAACTGAACGACCCGATGGTCACCGAAGAACACGTCACCGCCTTCGGTTGGGCGACGCCGCAGGACTTGGACGAGATCATGTCCATGTCGCTGCGCATCAACGACTTCCTCTGCGGCCTGTTCCTGGGGGTCGGCATCCGACTGGTCGACTTCAAGATCGAATACGGCCGGTTGTGGGAAAACGACCAGATGCGCCTAGTACTGGCCGACGAGATCAGCCCTGATTCCTGCCGCCTGTGGGATATCAAGACCAACGAGAAGATGGACAAGGACCGCTTCCGCCGCGATCTCGGCAATGTCGCCGAGGGCTATCAGGAAGTCGCCCGCCGGCTCGGCATCATGCCCGAAGGCGGACCGCGCGACCTCAAAGGCCCGGCGGTGATGCAGTGAGCCTGCGGAGAATGCCATGAAGGCTCGCGTCCATGTCACGCTGAAGGACGGCGTCCTCGATCCCCAGGGCAAGGCCATCGCCCATGCCTTGGGCAGCCTGGGATTCCAGGGTGTCGGCGACGTCCGCCAGGGCAAGGTGATCGAGATCGAATTGGCCGAGACCGACCCGGAACGTGGCCGCGAGGCGGTCGACGCCATGTGCCGCAAGCTTCTCGCCAACACCGTCATCGAACGCTACGAGATTCAGATCGACCGGTGAGCAGCGTCCGCTTTCCCTACCCGCCCTTACTCACGAAGAAACGCCGATAGTCCGATGCGCGCCGCCGTTATCGTTTTCCCAGGATCGAACTGCGACCGCGATGTGGCGGTGGCGCTGCAAGCCGCCGTCGGTCGCCCACCGGCAATGATCTGGCATAAGGACACCGATCTGCCACCGCTCGACCTGATCGTCGTTCCAGGCGGCTTCAGTTTCGGCGACTACCTGCGCTCCGGCGCTATGGCGGCCCGTTCGCCGGTAATGGCCGCCGTGGCGGCGCGCGCCGCGTCCGGCGTTCCCGTACTCGGCATCTGCAATGGTTTCCAAGTCTTGACCGAAGCCGGCTTGCTGCCCGGCGCCCTGATGCGCAACGCCAGCCTGCGCTTTGTCTGCCAGGACGTTTTTCTGCGCGTCGAGACCGCCGACAGTCCATTCACCCGCGACTACGGAAAGGGACAGATCGTGCGCTTCCCCATTGCCCACCACGACGGCAATTACGTCGCCGACGATGCGACCGTCGCCCGGCTGGAGGATGAGGGCCGGGTCGCGTTCCGTTATGTCGATGCGGCCGGCAAGGCGACCGCTGGGGCCAACCCGAACGGTAGCCGCAACAATATCGCCGGCATTCTTAGTGAATCGCGCACCGTCCTCGGCCTGATGCCGCATCCGGAACGGCTGGCTGACCTTGTTCTTGGCGGCATCGACGGCCAGGCGATGTTCCACGCACTTGCCACCCTCGCCCCAGCATGAGCGACACCATCAGCGCACCCGCGGCCGGCCGTTCGACCCTGGCCACCTTCGAGATGGCCGCCGAAGTCGGATTGTCCGCCGAAGAGTGGGCAGCGATCTTGCGCATCCTCAACCGGCCACCCAACGTCACCGAGCTTGGCATCTTCTCGGCGATGTGGAGCGAGCATTGCTCTTATAAGTCCTCCAAGCGCTGGCTGCGCAAGCTACCAACCAAGGCGCCGTGGGTCATACAAGGTCCGGGTGAGAACGCCGGTGTCATCGACATCGGCGAGGGGTTGGCCTGCATCTTCAAGATGGAAAGCCACAACCACCCCTCCTTCATCGAACCCTACCAGGGTGCAGCAACTGGAGTTGGCGGCATCCTGCGCGATGTCTTCACCATGGGCGCACGCCCCATCGCCAACCTGAACGCCTTGCGCTTCGGCCGCCCGGAGCACGAGAAGACCCGCCACCTAGTGGCCGGCGTCGTTGCCGGCATCGGCGGGTACGGCAATTGCATCGGCGTGCCGACCGTCGGCGGCGAATGTCAGTTCGACGCTGCCTATGACGGCAACATTCTGGTCAATGCCATGACAGTGGGCATCGCCAGGACGGATCGCATCTTCTATTCCGCTGCTGCCGGAGTCGGCCTGCCGCTGGTCTACGTCGGCTCCAAGACGGGACGCGACGGCATCCACGGCGCCACCATGGCCTCGGCCGAATTCGACGCCGATTCGGAATCGAAACGCCCGACCGTGCAGGTTGGCGATCCCTTCACCGAAAAGTTGCTGCTCGAGGCTTGCCTCGAATTGATGGCCACCGATGCCATCGTCGCCATCCAGGACATGGGGGCAGCCGGGCTCACCTCGTCATCCTTCGAGATGGCGTCGAAGGGCGGAGTCGGCATCGACATGAACCTGGACGCCGTGCCGCAGCGCGAAGCCGGGATGAGTGCCTACGAGATCATGCTATCGGAATCCCAAGAGCGCATGCTGATGGTGTTGCGCCCCGGCCGCGAGCACGATGCCCGACGTATCTTCGAAAAATGGGACCTGGATTTTGCCGTCATCGGGCGGACCACCGACACGCGCCACATGATCCTGCAGCATGGCGGGCGGATCGTCGCCGATCTGCCGATCGACCCGCTGGCCGAGGCGGCCCCCGAATACGACCGGCCGTGGACGCCGACCGTGACACCCGCGCCCCTGCCGGCCGACGCCGTTCCGGCTCCCGCTGATGCGCTGGCGCCGCTCCGTCAACTCATCGGTTCGCCCGATCTCTGTTCCAAGCGCTGGATCTGGGAGCAATACGACCACATGGTGATGGGCGATACGGTCGTCCACCCCGGTGGCGACGCCGCCGTCGTACGTATCCACGGTTCCAACCGCGGCCTGGCCATGAGCAGCGACTGCAACCCGCGCTACTGCCTCGCCGACCCACGCCAGGGTGGCCGGCAGGCCGTGGCCGAGTCGTGGCGCAATCTGACCGCCACAGGCGCCCGGCCGCTCGCCGTCACCGATAACCTCAATTTCGGCAATCCGCAGAAGCCGGAAATCATGGGCCAGATCGTCGGCTGCATCACCGGCATGGCAGAGGCCTGCACCGCTTTGGACTACCCAGTCGTTTCCGGCAACGTCTCGCTCTACAACGAGACCGAGGGGCGCGCCATCCTGCCGACGCCCGTCGTCGGTGGTGTCGGCCTGATCGATGACCTGGAACGAATAGCAACGGTACCCTTCAAGGCCAACGGTCACGCCATCCTGCTGATCGGTACGACGGTCGGACACTTGGGTCGCTCGGCATACCTGCGTCTGGTGTTTGGCCGCGATGCCGGTCCGCCGCCACCCGTCGACCTAGCCGATGAGCGGCGCAACGGCGATCTGGTTCGTGGCCTGATTGAGGCCAGATTCGTCGCCGCCTGCCACGATGTTTCCGACGGTGGCCTGCTGGTCGCCGTCGCCGAGATGGCGATGGCCTCGGGCATCGGCGCCGCGCTTCAGCCGCCAACGGACCTCGCCATTCCCCTACACGCCTGGCTCTATGGCGAAGACCAGGCCCGTTACGTAATCGCCACCGCCGATCCAGATACCGTACTAGCCCGCGCCCGCGCCGCCGGGATACCTGCCCAGCGAATCGGCACGACAGGGGGCGACCAACTGACGCTTCCCGGCGCCCGCCGCCTCATGCTAGCGGAATTGCGCGCGGCCCACGAAAGTTGGCTGCCGGACTATATGGGCGGTCGCTAGAGGGTCACCCCTTTCTAGGGGGTTTGAGCGGCAGGAAGGTTTGCTAAGATAGGCTTACGGATCGGCTGATCGGTCAATCCGTGGACCCGGCATTCGGAGCCCTGCCCATGACCACCGCCAAAACAACCCACTATTCCCGTCTGTCACCCCAACTGGGCGCCGAAGTCACCGGCATCGATCTGTCCCGACCTGTCGGCGACAACGCATTCAGGGACTTGTATCAGGCCTGGCTCGACCATCATGGCCTTTTGGTGGTGCGCGGCCAGAAGCTCGATCCCGATGCCCATGTCGCGCTTGGTCGCCGCTTCGGTCCGCTGTTCGGCGAGGCCGATCATTTTCAGGACTCGGTGAAGCCCTTCTTGCTGCCCGGCAATCCCGCGGTCTACCGCGTCTCGAACAAGGTCAAGGATGGTGTCCCACAGGGCCGCGCGCGGGCCGGCAGTTTCTGGCATTCCGATGTCTGCTTCCGGCGCAACCCGGCACAGGCCTCGTTGCTTCACGCCATCGAAATACCGCCGGCCGGCGGCGACACCATGTTCGCCGACATGCATCAGGCCTACGAGACCCTATCGGATTCCATGAAGGCGCTTATCGAAAATCTGGACGCCGTGCACGACTTCGCTGTCGCCGCCCACGGCAGCGGCACGTACCGAGCGGACCAATTGGCCGCCCATGACTTCAACGGCCGAAACCAATGCGCCCACCCCGTCGTTATCCGCCACCCGGAAACGGGACGCAAAGCCCTCTACGTCAATCCCGGCCATACCGCCGGCTTGGTCGGATTTGCCGAGGAGGAAAGCCGGGCCATTCTCGGATTTCTCTATGCCCATGCTACCCAGCCTGAGTTCATCTATCGGCACCGCTGGGCACCGGGCGACCTGGTGATCTGGGACAACCGCTCGCTGATGCATCACGCCGTGGTCGACTACGAAGGCACGGGCGAACGCTACATGCACCGGGTAACAGTGGTTGCCGACCAGCCGTCGCGCTGAATTGCACAAGCGAAAGGCCCGCGCTTGGCGCGGGCCTTTGCCGGACGATTTAAATCGGAAGGTAGATCAGCGCGAATAGAACTCGACCACCAGGTTGGGTTCCATCTGCACTGGATAGGGTACGTCTTCCAGCTTCGGCGCGCGCAGGAACGTGCCGGTCATCTTGTTATGATCGACCTGGACATAATCGGGCACATCGCGTTCCGAGGAGTCGGAAGCTTCCAACACCACCGCCATCTGTCGCGACTTCTCCTTGACCTCGATCACGTCGCCGTCGCTGACCAGGTAAGACGGAATATTCACCCGCTTGCCGTTGACCTTGACGTGGCCATGGTTGACGAACTGACGGGCGGCGAACACGGTCGACACGAACTTCATGCGATAGACCACGGCATCGAGGCGGCGTTCCAGAATGCCGACCAGATTTTCCGAGGTATCGCCCTTGCGGCGCACCGCCTCGGCGTAATAGCGGCGGAACTGGCGTTCGGAAATATTGCCGTAATAGCCCTTCAGCTTCTGCTTGGCGTTCAGCTGCGTGCCGAAGTCCGAGGTCTTACGGCGGCGCTGGCCGTGAATGCCGGGGCGATAGTCGCGGACGTTGATCGGGCTCTTCGGGCGCCCCCATAGATTGACGCCCAAACGACGGTTGATCTTGTACTTAGACTGGATGCGCTTTGTCATGCGGCGCGGTCCTCTCCTTTGCGGGGTGTTATTCTGTTCAGATGATTGTTGTCCCGGTAGGCCGGCATCGACGGTACGATGCGCGACGGGATGCAAGCATCCACGTTCCCGGGAATAAGGCGGCGCAGTATACGCAGCCGTCCCGCCCTGTCAAACCCCGCCACCCCGCTTCAGGAGGCTTCCAGTTCCGTATCCCAGTACAGAAAGTCGCGCCAGCTTTCGTGCAGGTAGTTAGGCGGAAAGCCGCGGCCGTTTTCACGCAATTGGTGATTGGTCGGCCGGTAGGGCCGGCGTTGCAGGAATACCCCGGCGTGCTGCGGCAATCGATTACCCTTCAACAGATTGCAACTTTCGCAGGCGGTCACGACGTTTTCCCATGTCGTTGTGCCGCCACGGGAACGGGGCACCACGTGATCGAAGGTCAGCAGTTCCGACGGCAGCGAGACGTCGCAGTACTGACAAGAGAAACGGTCGCGCAGGAAGACGTTGAACCGGGTGAAGGCCGGGCTGCGGCCGAGCGGCACGTATTCCTTGAGCGAAATGACGCTGGGCAGACGCATCTGCCAGCTTGGCGAATGGATGACCCGTTCGTATTCCGAAACGACGTTGACCCGATCGAGGAACACTGCCTTCACCGTTTCCTGCCAGGACCACAAGGACAGGGGGAAGTAGCTGAGCGGCCGAAAATCGGCGTTCAGCGCCAGCGCCGGAAACCGCTCAAGCCCTGCTATAGTGGCAGTGGTCGTCATAATTCGAACCTGCCTCTTAGGAAACGGTATGCCGTAGAATACAACATGTTGTGATGCTGTCCAATTCGCCAGCAAGGACGACAAGCGGCAACCCCATGGCCCGCAGACCAACGTAAGGTCACATCCAAACGAAAAGAAGCCTGACATCAACGGCTTGGCAGGGGAACCACCCTGCGGACCCGGAGTGATGCGATTCGGTCATGGAAAATTCACTGAATTCAACGGATTGGCTCGCTGGCCCGGCCTCGCCTTGCTACACTCGCCGATCACAGCCAAGGGGCGCGGCAACGTCGCGCGGGAAGTCGCCATGCGCACCATTCTGTTCTATGTATTCATTGTCCTGCCGGCATTGCTCATCCTGGCAGTGGGCGGCGTGATCGCCCTTTCCCTGCAAGCCGAGCCAATGGTCGCCACCTCGCCAAGGCTCGATTCGCGCAGCGCCGACGAAGCCTGGCGGGTCCTACGCCGGTTGGTCGTGACCGCGGCGAAGGCCACCGACGATGTGGTGCTGAACCTCAGCAAGGCCGAACTCGACGGCCTTCTCGCCCTGGCTTCGCGCGGTATTCCCTTCGTGAATGCCCAGGCGGAATTCAGCCAGGATAGCCTGACGGTGCAGGCGACTCTGACGCTGCCACCCAATCCATTCGGACGGTACCTCAATCTCAAAGCCGGCGTCCTCGATTCCCGCCAAGGCCTGATACTGGCTCCGGTCAGCACCGGCCGTCTGCAAATTCCCGGCGAAGCGGTCGAATCTCTGGCCCGCCTCGGCCTCGATGTGGCGCTCGGCAGCAGCAGCGGCGGAATCGTCCTCGACACGATCGACCGCGTCAATGTCGATGCCCGGCAGATTGCGGTTCACCTCAAATACGATCCGCGCATGGTCGTCCGTTTGAAAAGCTGGGATGAACGTTTGGCCGAGGTTCGCGACCGGGTGCAACCGCTGGGCGATCCCGCGACGGTGCGCGTCTATTTCTCCCGCCTGATCGACAAAACCCGACAGACAGGCAACGCCCGCGCGCCCTTGACCGACGGCATGGCGGCAGTCTTTACCCTGGCTCGCGAACGTTCGGTAATCAACGACCCGGTGGTCGAAAATCAGGCCGCCATCCTGGCACTGGCAGGTTTCTATGGTGAAGCCGGTGTTCTTCGGCTGGTCGGACCGGTCATCACCGAAGAACTTCAATCCAAGATGCCGCGCGGCCGTGTTGCCCTGGTTGCCGGGCGCGAGGACCTGCCGAAGCATTTCCTGATTTCGGCAGCGTTGCAGATTATTTCGACCAGCGGTATGTCCCACGCCGTGGGCGAGCTCAAGGAACTGCTCGATACCGGTAAAGGCGGCACGGGATTCAGCTTCGTCGACCTGGCCGCCGACCGGGCCGGTGTACGTTGGGCCGAAGTTGCCCTGTCCCGCGACAGCGCCCGGCGGTTGCAGGAGAAGCTGGCGGCAAACCCCACCGAAGGAGTGTTCTTTCCACCCATCGGTGGATTACAGGAATGGATGCCGCAAGCCACGTTCGAACAACGCTACGGCAATCTCGATGATAACCGCTATAAGGCGGTCGTGCGCGACATCGATGCCCGGATCAAGGCGCTGTCCGCTTATGCCAGTTGATTTTCCGTCGCGATGTCGCCAAGCGGGATGCCGAAGACTTCGGCCAGGAACAGCATGCCGAGCTTGACGCAGTCCTCGTCGATACCATGGCCAAGCCCCGGTCGGCGCACGGCGCGCGCGGGAACACCCAAGTCCTCCAGCACCTTGGCTGCTTGCCCCAGCGCCTGCACCGGCAGCACCTGATCGGATTCGCCATGGGTCAGCAGCACCGGCGGTCTGGAACGGATTTCGGCGGTCAGCTGTTCCGGGCCGATCAGCATGCCAGAATAACCGATGATGCCGGCCAGCGGCCGCTCGCGGCGCAGGCCAACGTGCAGCGCCATCATGGTTCCTTGCGAAAATCCGATCAAAACCAAATTCTTTTCGGCCAGTCCCGCAGCCGCCAGGGCCTCGTCGATAAAGCGGTTAAGGATCGGCGCTGCCGTCAACACGCCGGATTCGCGCGCCTCCATGCTGAAATCACGCAACGAGAACCACTGATGGCCGAATGGCGCCATATCATAGCGTTCCGGTGCGTTGGGCGAAACGAACAGGGCTTCGGGCAGCACTCGCTGAAAATATGGAGCCAGGCCGATCAGATCGTTACCGTCGGCGCCGACGCCATGCAACAGTAGCACGAGCTGCTTGGGTCGGCCGCCGCCCACCGGGGCAAGGCGCGGACCGTCGAGGCTGGGCTGCTCGGACATGGAAGTCTCCGTCCACAAATAGCCGCCCGGCGACAGGGGCTTGGTCCCGTCGCCGAAATCGGGCACTGATGATGTTTCCTGCTTAGCGAATTCGAGATGCTCCGCCAAGCCAAGACCGTTACCCGCTTTGCCCCGAGCCCCACTGGCCGGCTGCATCTCGGCCACGCCTATGCGGCGCTGTTTGCCGCACGCGCGGCGCGCGACGCTGGCGGCCGCTTCCTCTTGCGTATCGAGGATATCGATCCCGGCCGCTGCCGTCCGGAATTCGAAAGCGCCATCTACGAGGATCTGGCCTGGTTGGGCCTGGACTGGGAAATGCCCGTGCGGCAGCAGTCCGAGCATATGACCGATTACGCCGCGGTACTCGACAGCTTGGCCGCCCGGCATCTGCTCTATCCCTGCTTTTGCACCCGCCGCGACATCCAAGACGAGATCGCCCGCGCCGGCCATGCCCCGCACACGCCCGATGGTTTGCGCTATCCCGGCACCTGCCGAAGGATGAGCCCCGCCGAACGCGAGCGCCGCATAGCGGAAGGCCATCCCTATGCCCTACGTCTCGACATGGAATCAGCCGTCGCCGAAGCCGGTGCTCTGACCTGGCACGATGCGGCGAAGGGCGATATCGATGCCCAGCCGCAACAGTTCGGCGACGTGGTGCTAGCCCGCAAGGAAATCCCAACCAGCTATCATCTGGCGGTGACGGTCGATGACCACATGCAAGGAGTAACCCTGGTCACTCGCGGTCACGACCTTTTCGCCGCCACTCATGTACACCGGCTGCTGCAGGCACTGCTCGGGTTCAATGTCCCGAGATGGCATCACCATGACCTATTGCGCGACGAGTCCGGTCGCCGGGTCGCCAAGCGGGACAATCCCCTGACGTTGCTCGATTTTCGCCTTGCCGGCCGCACCCCGACCGAGGTTCGCCGCTTGGCTGGATTCGGCGATGTCTAGCGGTGCAGTCCTTTCAGGATGTCGACATAGTCTGGATGGTCGGGCGAAATCAGGCCGTGGCGGATCAGGAAGTCGATAACCACCAAGGCACAGTTGAATTTAAAGCTATCGGTATCGCGTACCGTGGCGATCAACCGTTCCATATCCCAGAGATGGAAGTCTTCGACCTCGCCGTCAGTATTGACCGGCGTGAATTCGGCCGGCAGTTCCAGGTCGTAGACGAACAGCACATCGTTGCGCAGTCCGTCCGGACGTTCGCCTAGGTAACTGATGGCGCCGACCGGCACGGCACGCCGCGCGATGGCTGCAGAAATTGCTGCTTCTTCGGCACATTCCTTAATCAGGTTGTCGGCAAGCGACAAACCGGCGGGTTGACCACCCGCCACCACCTGATCCCATTGTCCAGGACCTGTAGGCTTGCTCAAGCTGCGCCGGGCGATCCACATGCGCGCATCCGTCTTGCCGCGCACGATGCCGTTGATGTGAATACCATAAGCGCGCACCCCAAACAGCGGCACGGCGGCGCGTTCCATGGTCATCAGCGGCGGATCGGCAAACGCCGCCGCCACCGGATAGGCCTCGTCCCGCCAACCAGCGAACAGTCCCTGGGCATACAGATCGGCCAACACCCTGGCCACCGCCCGCGTCCGGGCCAAGGGCGTTGCCAAGGCATCCGCCACCGCCACCGCATCGGCGCTAACGACAAAAACGTCGGGAAAACCCGCCAGCCGTTCGGCAATGTCGGGGGCGACATGACCAACCTGTCGGCCGGCAATGCGGAAAGGCCGATAGCGCGAACGCTCGCCCCGGTTACAAGCAGCGATACGGTCTAGAAAGCTCATCGGCGTTTCCGAAACATCCTGTGGCAAGGGCGCCACTAGCTATCCTTGTGCTGTCCCGGGGTCAAGATCAGCGGACACCCATAATTTTGCCCAAATTATCGTCATTTATTGCGGTTGCTTCTTTGTCGCGTCTGCACCCTATCGGAAATAGCTACTCGCGCATTAGTATCTATCGACAATTGATTTTCAGCCTCGAAACCAAGCCTTCCGCACAAGGATCGATGCCATAAACCGCAAAATACTGGCAGGCTGCCTGTCCGCAGCCTTGGTTGTTGTCATAGCCATCGGCCTTATGTCTCGGAAGGCTGACGACCCGCCCCCGGGACCGGAAGCCGCCGCCAACGGGGCCAACCCACCGCCGGCGATGCCACCACCAGCCGATACAAGCACACAGACAACAACAGCCGCTGTTACGTTAGCAGCAGAAATGTCCTTTCGACGGCTGTCGTTCGATGCGGATGGTGACCGGCCTGAAGCCTGTTTGGAGTTCAGCCTGCCGTTGACCGATTCCCTGGATGTCCGCTACGCCGATTACATTCGGTTGCGCCCAGCGGCGTCGTCCAGCCTGCGTGTCGATGGCACCCGGCTCTGCATCAGCGGGTTGGTCTATGGCGCGCAATACTCGGCGACAATCATGGCCGGACTGCCTGCGCTGTCGGGTGCGCGTACGGGCGCCGATGAGCATGTGCCGATCTCCATGTTCGACCGGCCGCCACTCGTTGCCTTTACCGAAGGCGGTTTCATACTACCGCGAACCTCCACCGGACTGAGCATTCAGACTGTCAACGTCGACCGTCTAGATGTTCGCGTTTTGCACATCGGCGACCGCCAGGCCATTTGGCGTCTGGGCGCACTGCGGACCCCTGGTCGCTACTCCCATTATGACATCGAAACACTCACGGAACGCTACGCGACGGAAGTCTGGCGTGGCGAAATGGTCGTACAGAACCGCCGCAACGAGGCGATCACGACCGTATTTCCAATTGGCCAAGCGGTACCTCAGCGCAAACCAGGACTGTATGTTGTCACAGCACAACCCTCGCTCGACATCGCCAACGAGGGCCGAACCTACAGGCAGGTCGCAGCACATTACGTGGTCGAAACCAACATCGCGCTCAGCACCCTGTCCGGAGCCGATGGTCTGCACGTTGTGGCAAAGTCGCTGGAATCGGCCAAACCGCTGCCCGGCGTCAGACTATCCCTGATTGCCAGGGGCAACGACGAACTGGCCAATCTGGTAAGCGACGAATCCGGTCATGTCGTCTTCCCCCCAGGACTGTTGCGCGGCCAAGGCGGGGCGCAACCCACTTCCGTCATGGCTTTTTCCGACAGCGGCGACTTCGCTATCCTCGATCTCAACCGGCCGGCGTTCGATCTGTCCGACCGTGGCGTTTCGGGCCGCGACATGCCGGGCGCGTATGATGCCTACCTATATACTGATCGGGGCATCTATCGGCCGGGCGAGTCGGTCCATATTGCCGCCCTGCTCCGCGATCAACTGGCCAGCGCCGTCGTCGATACACCCGTGACGCTGGTCGTCACCCGCCCGAACGGCGGCGAATTCAAGCGCTTCACGCTCCGCGAGGCCAAGGCTGGAGCCTTTCTGCTTGACGTCGAATTGCCGGACACAGCCAGCCGCGGTCTGTGGAACGTTGCCGCCTTCGTCGACCCGACCGGCCAGCCAGTGGGCCGCATCGAATTCGATGTTCAGGATTTCATTCCACAACGGCTGAAGGTTACCGCCAACCTTGCGGCCGCCACCATCGAACCCAACAATCCGATTGCCCTTTCCATCGATGCGGCATTTCTGTACGGCGCGCCGGCCGCAGGCCTTTCGGGCGAGGTATTGATCAAAGTCGAACGGGATCCGCAACCCTTCGCCGCCGCTGGCGGATATATGTTTGGTCTTATCAACGATGCCTTTCGGGTGAAGGACTACGAATTCGATATCGCCGAAACCGATGCGCAGGGTCACACCACGGTCGATCTCACGCTGAACGGCCTGCCGCGTACCTCAGTGCCCTTGCTCGCCCGCATCGACGCGGGACTGTTCGAGCCCGGCGGTCGCAGCACCCGAACCAAAGCGACGGTGCCGCTACGAACTGCCACCAGCTTCGTCGGCATCAAGCCGTTGTTCAGCAACGGCCGCGTCCGCCTGGATACGGAAGCGGCATTCGAGATACAGGCCTTCGACGCCGACGGTCGGCCGATTGCAGCCGAACGTCTCGACTATGATTTCTTCCAAGAAGTGGTGAGTTACGACTACGCCTACAACGAGGACCGTTGGAAGTACAACGTCTCGACTCGTGACCGCAGCCTGCAAGCGGGAACCGTCGCCGGTGCTGCCGACAGGCCGGCAATCCTACGGCTGCGTGCGGATTGGGGACGCTACCGGCTCGAGGTTCGCGACCGCGACCGGGGTGCCATTACATCCGTTCGCTTCGCCGCCGGTTGGCAGGCATCGCCGGGACAAGCCGAGCGGCCCGATGTTATCGACATGACCGTCGACAAGCCCGCCTACGCTGCGGGCGATACCGTCAAGGTCCACATCGTGCCACCTTTTGCCGGCCAACTGACCTTAGCCGTCGCCACCGACCGCGTTCACGAACTGCGTCACCTGAGTGTTCCCGCCGAAGGCACGACGGTCGAGATCGAGACTTCCGCGCTGTGGGGTCCGGGCGCCTATCTGCTCGCCAGCATCCAACAGCCCGTCGGCCTTGTCCGTGCCCGCGATCCGGTACGCGCCGTCGGCGTCGCCTGGGCCGGCATGGACATGTCGGCATGCAAGCTGACCGTCGACCTGCAAGTGCCCGCGATGGTTCGGCCGCAGAGCCGGCTGTCCATCCCCGTCTCAGTGCAGGGCGCCGATGGTGAGACAGTCTGGCTGACCCTGGCCGCCGTCGATGAAGGCATTCTGCAACTCACCCAGTTCCGCTCGCCCGACCCGGCGGCGCATTATTTTTCAAAGCGGCGCTTGGGATTGGATCTACGTGACGATTACGGTCGCCTGCTCGATGGCAATGCCGGCCTGGTCGGCGTCATCCGCGCCGGCGGAGATTCCTACCTGAATGCCGCCGGCCTGCCGGCGGTGCCGACCCGCACCGTGGCACTGTTCAGCGGCGCTGTCGCCATCGACCGCAACGGCAAAGCCACGGTCGATGTGGAGATCCCTGATTTTGCAGGGCAGCTCCGGCTTATGGCCGTCGCCTTCGGTAAGACCCGTGTTGGCAGCGGCGAAGCGCGCGTCCATGTCCGCCATCCCGTGGTGGCCGACGTCGCACTGCCACGCTTCCTGGCCCCCGGCGATGTCGGTCGGTTGACTTTGTCGCTGCATAACGTCGAAGGCCCGACCGGTGCCTACGTCGCCACCTTGCAGACTGAAGGTCCCATCGCATTCGACGCGCCAGCCGAAGCAAAATACGAACTATCTGCAGGCGACCGACGCGTCGCCACCACACCCCTGCGCGCCAGCGGCGAAGGCATCGGCGTCGTTCGGCTTGCGGTGAGCGGGCCGCAAGGCTTCGCCGTACAGCGCGAATGGCGGATCGCCATCCGTTCGCCTTGGCTACCGGTCACCCTCGAGTCAGCACAAGTGCAAGCGCCGGGTGAAACGCGCAACTTCGATCCTCGCCTGCTCGACGCCTTTGCTCCAGGCAGCGCCACTGTCGCCGTCAATTACAGTTTGGTCCAAGGCATCGACGTCGGCGGCCTACTGCAGTCCCTATGGCGCTATCCCTATGGCTGCACGGAACAAGCGGTCAGCACCGCCATGCCCCTGCTCTATCTTGACGATCCCGTATTGCTCGCCGAAAGCCGTCTGACGGGGCAGCCCCTTGGCGGTGTTCCGCGCAATGCTGCCGATGTGCGTCAGCGGGTTCAGCGTGCCATCGACACCGTCATCGACCGCCAGGACGCTGACGGCATGTTCGGCCTGTGGCGGACCAGCGATGGTCAACTCACCGCATGGCTGGCCGCTTACACGGTCGACTTCTTGGCGCGCGCCAAGGAACGCGGCTACGTGGTACCCGACCAAGCCCTGCGCCTCGGTCGCCAGGTGCTCGCCCGCATGGTCGGTTATGACGGAATCAAAGATTACGATGCCCGGGCCTATATCTTCCTCGTGCTCGCCCGACAGCGAGCCGTCGACATTGGAGCACTGCGCTATTTCCACGACAATCAGATGGACCTACTGAGTGGGGCGCTATCCTCGGCTCAACTGGGGGCAGCCTTGGCCTTGATGGGTGACAAGGGCCGTGCGGCGAATGCCTTTGCCATCGCTACCCAACGCCTGTTCCGTAGCGCTCCGGTGAACGATTACTATGCCTCGCCCTTGCGCAATATTGCCGCGGCGGTCGGCGCTGCTTCCGAAGCCGGGGCGTCGGCATTTTTGGAACAGGCGGTTCCTGCCTTAACCACCGCCATGCGCCCGTTGGACAGCATCAATACCCTGGAAAAGGCCTGGCTGACATTGGCCGCTGTCGCCATGAGCCGCGGCGGGTGGATCGATATCGCCATCAACGATCGGGTTCTGGCCGGAGGCAGTGGACAGCGCAGCTTGACCCCTTCGCCCGAGGATATCGCACGTGGATATCACGTTGCCAACGTCGGCGATCGGCCAATTTGGGGCAACCTGGTCGTTCACGGCACGCCACGGCAAGCGCCGCCACCGTTGAGCGCTGGCATCGACATCGGAAAAACGATTTTCGATCTCATGGGCAATCCCGTCGATCCAACCCAACTGACGCAGAACCAGCGCGTCGTCGTCAAGATTGAGGGCCGCCTGCGCGACAGCGACTACCGCCAACTCGTCGTCGTCGACATGCTGCCTGCCGGACTGGAAACGGAAGCACCCGTGACCATCGATGAGTATGGCAAATCTAACAGTTTTCCGTGGCTGGGAGAACTGACCCGGCCGCGCATGCGGGAATTGCGCGACGACCGCTTCATCGGCATAGCCGAGCCTTACGACGTCGATGGGCGTCCCGCCTATTCCTCTAACTGGGATAACCGCACCACGCTACCGAAGGGCGCCTTCGTCTTTGCCTACATTGCCCGTGCCGTGACCCCCGGCGTCTTTACCTTCCCGGGCGTTGCGGTCGAAGACATGTACACACCGGCGATCATGGCCCGCAGCGCCCGGGGGAATCTGACCATCGCCCCAGCACCGTGACGCCGGCATGGGACGCAATATAATATCGCGGCTGATTGCAGTCGCGGCGGGTGCCGTCGCGGTTGTGGCGGGGCTCGCCCTCGCCGACCGGCTGTTGCCGCCGGACCTATCGCGCTACCGCGACCTGTCGACGACGATCGTCGACTCCGACGGTAGGCTGCTACGCGCCTTCACGTCAACCGATGGCTTCTGGCGCCTGCCAGCAACACCCGACGCAGTCGAACCCGCTGGATTCTCACGTCAAGTGCAACACCTGATGTTTTCAAGGAATGCCTCGGCGGGAGTTTTGTATCCGAGGCATTTTCTGGGCGTTGAGTTGACGGCCCATGTGATCTCGTCGATATCGCGGGCCGTGTAGTTTGTGATGTCAGT
>CAMCUA010000003.1 GCA_945878455.1 Asaia bogorensis
AAACATCTTTCTTCGCTCCATTCATCAACCAGCCAAAGCCAGCCAACAAACAAAGCTTAAAGGACATTCGCAGACAAACGACCCATTACCAAAAGCAACCAAGCCGCCGCCCGCGTATCCCTTCCTATCATCACAATGTCAAAGAGCAACGCGGCTCGGAAATTCCTCATAAAACAGAGGGTTCCCTGTCGCGAGGGGCGCCTTATACGCCCCCATTCACAGAAGTGTCAAACGCTATTCTGCCGCGCTGCATCGTCACTGTGGAGAGTTGCATCGTCACCGTGGAGAAAGGGGGGGAAGGAATACGATCCTGAAAAACAGTGTCTTTTCAGCTCTTATTGTGGCGACCCTTGGCATGCACCCCGCAGGTTCCTCAGCCCTTCCCCATGGGCCGCTATCAGCCACTTGATTCACAACATTAATTCAGGCCGCCCCTTTTTCTTGACAAGGCCGGCGAGCCTCGACATTGTGCCCTTAACAACGAAGCCCTGCCGGCGGCCTCTGCCTCATGGTGCGGCGCAACAATGTACGCACAGAGGTGAGGGAGTCTGGCGTCATTCCACACGCAGGCAAAATTGCAACGGTTTTAGCGGCCGGACTCGGGATCGTTTTCCTATCAATCGATCCGCCGGGAATTACCGCTCAGCAGCCGCCTGTTGCCATGGATGACGCGACGCCACGCGTTACACTCGCCACGGCACCGGTTTGGCTCGGCAACTCCTTGACGGCAGCCAACCTTTACGTCACCCACGCAGTCCATCCAACGGAAGAGCATGCCTCTCCAACGGAAGGACACATCGCTCCGCCGGAAGCGCCCATCGCCGAGGTGCAGCCAGAAGGCGCAAGCCTGTCCGAGGAAGCCAGCGACGGCAACATATCCACGGATCCCACCTATAGCTGGACTCTGAACATCAAGCGTGGCGATACGCTGATGCCGAAATTGGTGGATGCCGGCATTCCGCGCTCCCAAGCGCGGGCCGCGATCAGCGCGCTCGGGCGCTTTTATGATCCACGCCGCATTCGCCCCGGACAGGCCGTGACCGTGACTTTTCGCGACACTGCGAACGATCCGGTGGACGAAGGCAGCCGTAGTGAGGATGGCAGTGCAACGTTCGTCGGCCTGACTGTAACCGTCGACTATGCCAAACAGGTCGCCGTCGCCCGTACCGAAGATGGCCAATTTTCCGCCCGTGAAGTCGAGGCCAACCTGCGCCAGGAACTGCGCGCCGTCAGCGGCACGATCGACAACAGTCTGTTCGAATCGGCGGAACGCGAAGGCGTGCCGGTGCCGGTGCTGATCAATATGATCAAGGCGTTTTCCTGGGATGTCGATTTTCAACGCGACATTCAACCAGGTGACGGTTTCGAAGTGATGTTCGAGCAGTTTCGCAACGACGCCGGCGAAACCGTTCACGAAGGCCGCATGGTCTATGGCAACCTGATCCTGCAGGGCAAGCGCAAGCCGATCTATCTGTTCACCACCGAAGACGGCGTTGAGGACTACTTCGACGAGGAAGGCAAAGCAGCACGCAAGGCATTGCTGCGCACGCCCATCGATGGCGCCAAGCTGTCATCAGGCTTCGGCCAGCGTAGACATCCCATTCTCGGCTATAACCGCATGCATCGCGGCATCGATTTCGCGGCCCCGAACGGCACGCCGATCTACGCCGCCGGCGACGGCGTCGTCGATTTCGCCGGCCCGAACGCCGGCTATGGCCGCTATGTCCGCATCCGTCACAACGACGAGTTTTCCACGGCCTACGCCCATATAAGCAACTTCGCCCCCGGCATGATGCGCGGCAAGCGGGTGCGCCAGGGTGAAGTCATCGGCTACGTCGGTTCGACCGGAGAATCCACCGGACCGCATCTGCACTATGAAATTCTCCGCCAAAACGAGCAGGTCAATCCGCTGACGATCAAGGTACAGGCCGGGCGCATCCTGGCCGGACGCGACATCAAGCGCTTCGCGGCCCAACGCGGTACCATCAGCAACGAATTAGCCGCCACCCAACAGAACCTGCACATGGTCGCGGACATCGTCGACTAAGCGATGGTGCCGTTGTTGCCGCCGCCGCGACAGCCAATACGATAGGGTGGCGCGGGAGGCTTATCGGCATGTTCGGAACTGACACCAGTAAAGGTTTCGGCACGGCGCGCGGACTGGCCCGCTCGGTATGGCGCGCCGGCTGCCTGACACTTGACACTCTGTTGCCGTTGCAATGTTTGAGCTGCGCCACCGTGGTCGGGCCGGACGGCGGGTTGTGCCCCACTTGCTGGCCGAGCATCACCTTTATCCAGGCGCCACAATGTGCCACCTGCGGACTGCCATTTGATCTTGACCTGGGCGAGGATGCCGTGTGCGGTGCCTGCAGCCGCGAGGCGCCACCCTTCTCCCGGGCACGGGCGGTCTTCGTTTACGACGATGCATCGCGCCATCTGGTGCTGTCGTTCAAGCACGCGGATCGGACGGACGCCGCACCCGTCTATGCCCGCTGGATGGCGCGAACAGGTGCGGCACTGGTGGCCGAGGCCGATGTGATCGCGCCGGTGCCGCTGCATTGGACCCGCCTGTTCCGCCGACGCTACAATCAGGCAGCTTTGCTGGCCAAGGCGCTGGGACACCACAGCGGCATCCCGGTCGACCCCAGCCTGTTATGGCGGCGCCGGCGCACACCGTCGCAAGGCGGTCTTGGGGCAGCGGGCCGGCGTGACAATGTGCGTGGCGCCATCGTCATGCGCCCCGGCCGGCAGGCCGCCATCGTCGGGCGGCGCATCCTGATCGTCGACGATGTGCTGACCACGGGAGCGACAGCGGCAGCCTGTGCCCGTGCCCTGTTACGAGGCGGGGCCGGCGCCATCGATATCCTGACCCTGGCGCGGGTCGTGCGCCCCACCTTTTAGATGGGCGCTTAGCAGACTATATATGAGGGGTCCGCAACCCTGCCGTCGATGATCCGCCATGCTCCAGGAATAACCCCGCCAAGGATCGACACCTTGCCCAATATTGAAATCTATACGACCTCCCTATGTCCCTATTGCCATGCGGCAAAGCGCCTGCTCGACCGCAAGGGTGCCCGCTATGCCGAGATCGACGTTCAGGCGGCGCCGGAACGCCGCCGCGAGATGATGGCGCGTGCCAGCGGTCGCACCACGGTACCGCAAATCTTCATCGACGGGCGCCATATCGGCGGCTGCGACGATCTTCACGAGTTGGATAGCAAGGGCGGGCTCGACCCGCTGCTGACCCCTGCAGGCGTGGCTGGTCAGGCATGATCCTTTACGAACTGATGTGCTCGGCCGAACACCGGTTCGAGGCGTGGTTTCGCGACAGCGCGGCTTTCGACACGCAACGCAAGGCGCGTGCCGTTAGCTGTCCGTTGTGCGGCAACACCAAGGTGCGCAAGGCCATCATGGCACCCTCCGTGGCCCGTTCCAAACAACGAACAGGCGCGAACGAACCGGCCGACGCCGGCACGGCCCAAGCAGCCGGCGAGGTGGGCAACCATCGCCAACTGATGGAACTGGTCACTCAGCTGCGCGAGCAGGTGGAGCAGAACTGCGATTACGTCGGCGATACCTTTCCCGAAGAGGCGCGACGCATCCATTACGGCGAGGCCGAGACGCGCGGCATTTATGGCGAGGCCAGCGAGGCCGAGGCCCAGGAGTTGCGGGAAGAAGGCGTTCCGGTAGGCCGGTTGCCGTTCCTGCCCCGGCGCAACGACTGAGGGCTATGCCGCTGTCGCCGCGGCGCTCTTCACCGCCACCGCCAGGTAGTTGACCGACAGATCGTCTGTCAGCCGCCAGTCGCCGTCCACCGGGACATAGCTCAGGCCGCGCAGCGCCGTCAAATCCAGTCCTGTCCGGCGTAGGCCGCGGGCCAGTTCGGACGGACGGACGAAGCGCCGCCAGTCGTGGGTACCGGGCGGCACCCAGCGCAACAGGTATTCGGCGCCGATCTTGGCCAGCGCCAGCGAGGCTAGAGTCCGGTTGATGGTCGACAGCACGAGGATGCCACCGGGGCGCACCAGCGCGGCGGCGGCGGCGAGAAAAGCATCTATCTCCTCGACATGCTCGACCACTTCCAGGCTGATGACAGCGTCGAAGGAACGGCCCGATCCCACCAGATTCTCAGGCGCCGCCGCCAGGTATTCGATGGCGAGGCCACCGCAGCGCGCGTGTTCGCCGGCAGCAGCCACGGATTCGGCCGCCGCATCGATGCCAACGACCCGTGCACCGAGACGAGCCAACGGTTCGCACAGCAGGCCGCCGCCGCAGCCGATATCAAGAATGGTCAGCTGGCGCAGCGAGGCCATGGAGCGCGGATCGCGGGCAAAATGAGCGCACAGCCGGTCGCGGATGAAGGTCAAGCGCGTTGGATTGATGCGGTGCAGCGGCTGGAATGGCCCGTCTTCGTCCCACCATTCCCCGGCCAGGGCGGCGAAACGCGCCACTTCGTCGGAGTTGGCCGTCGTTGTCGCCGGTTTGGGGGCTGCCGGTTGGGGGGCCCCCGGCTGGAAGGCCGCCGCTGGAGCGGCCCGTCGATCCTTGCCTGTGTCCATGCCTGCGAGTATGAATACGCGCCCGCCGCACTGCAACCGGCACGATATCCCGCCATGTCCCGCTTCCTGCGCCCGCGCCAGGATGCTTGCGACGGTTTTGGCGTGGCGCGGCAGGAATGCGGCGGCACACCGGCAATCGCCTGCCGGAGGCCATCAGCGCACGAAGACAAAACAGGACGTTCATGGCGCGCATAGTGCAAAAATTCGGCGGCACGTCGGTCGCCGATACAGATCGGATCAAGAATGTGGTGCGCCACGTCCGCCGCGAGGTGGACGCCGGCCATCAGGTCGCGGTCGTCGTCTCGGCGATGGCCGGGGTTACCAATCAGTTGGTCAAGTACGTGCGCGACATCAGCACGCTATACGATGCCCGGGAATACGATACCGTGGTCGCCACCGGCGAGCAGGTAACAGCAGGTTTGCTGGCTTTGGCCCTGCAACGCGAGGGCATCGACGCGCGGTCGTGGGCGGGCTGGCAAATTCCCATCCGTACCGACGGCGTGCATGGCCGCGCCCGCATCGAATCAATCGAGACCGCAGAACTGGAAAAGCGCCTGGCGCGCGGCGAAGTGGTGGTGGTCACCGGCTTTCAGGGACTGGGGCCGGACAATCGGGTGACCACCTTGGGCCGCGGCGGTTCGGATACCAGCGCCGTGGCGCTGGCCGCGGCGCTGGGCGCCGACCGTTGCGATATTTATACGGACGTCGACGGCATCTATACCACCGACCCGCGCATCGTCACCAAAGCACGCAAGTTAGCGAAAATCACTTACGAAGAGATGCTGGAACTGGCCTCGGTCGGCGCCAAGGTCTTGCAGACCCGTTCGGTGGAACTGGCCATGAAACAACGGGTGCGCGTTCAGGTCCTCTCCAGCTTCGAGGACGTGCCCGGCACCTTGGTCGTGGATGAGGATGAGATCGTGGAAAAAGAATTGGTTAGCGGCATCGCGTATAGCCGGGACGAGGCCAAGGTTACGCTGGTCGGCGTGCCCGACCGCCCCGGGGTCGCCGCCGGCATCTTCGGCCCGCTGTCAGAGGCCAGCATCAATGTCGATATGATCGTGCAGAACGTCTCGCCCGATGGACGGACGACGGACCTGACCTTCACCGTCGGCGAAGCCGATCTGGAACGCACCCTGCAAGTCCTCGAAGAGCATCGCGCGGCGCTGGGCTATGCCAATCTCTTGTCGGATTCGCAGGTTGCCAAGATTTCGGTCATCGGTGTCGGCATGCGCAGCCATGCCGGCGTCGCCCAGCAGATGTTCCAAGCATTGGCCGAAAAAAGCATCAATATCCAGGTGATCTCGACATCGGAAATCAAGGTCAGCGTGCTGATCGCCGAAGATTACACCGAACTGGCGTTGCGTGCTTTGCACGCGGCCTACGGCCTGGATGCAGACTGAGCCCGCCGGCAACGGTCCGCGGCACCCTGGAAAAAGCCGACGAAAGCCTCTTTCGGACCGTTGGCGGCGTTCGCGGTCCGGGACATACTCATGCCTCTGGCAAAAGGGCATAACGTGCACGCTCGATCGGCCGTAACCATACCGGGCGCCGGCTTCGTTGCTCCGGGCGAGTGGAACTAGGCCGTGGCGACGCGGCCCCGCGTAGCACGTCCACGCCGGCTGCTGGCGCGTATGCGCGACGTCATGGCGGGCGCGAGCGCCGCCGAAGCGCGGTTGGCAGAGATCGTCGAAATCCTGGCCAGCGACATGGTCGCCGAAGTGTGTTCGGTATACGTGCGCCGCGCCGGCGACATGCTGGAATTGTTCGCCACCCGGGGCCTCAACCCCGAAGCCGTACACCGCACCCGGCTGCACTTCGGCGAAGGCTTGGTCGGCGATATCGGCGCGCATGCCCGGCCACTCAGTCTGGCCGACGCCCAAAGCCATCCGAATTTCGTCTTCCGCCCGGAAACCGGCGAGGAAATTTATAGCTCGCTGATGGGCGTGCCGATCCTGCGTGGCGGGCGCGTGGTCGGTGTCGTCGTCGTGCAGAACCGGGTGCGGCGCAGCTATTCCGAAGAGGAAGTCGAAACGCTGCAGACGGTCGCCATGGTGCTGGCCGAACTGATCAGCGGCGGCGAACTGATCGACAGTGCCGAGTTGTTGCCGGCAGACGGCACCGGCCAATTGCCGCTGCGATTGGAAGGCGTTTCCCTAAACCCGGGCCAGGCACTTGGCCTCGCCGTGCTGCATCAGCCACAACTGGGCATCCGCCGGCTGGTGGCCGAAGATACCGAACTGGAACACCGGCGCCTGCGCGACGCCGTTGCCGAAATGCACGGCCGGCTCGACGACATGCTCGACGCCAGCGATCTGGCGGGGGGCGGCGAGCACCGGGACGTTCTGGAATCCTACCGGATGATCGCCGAAGACGCCGGTTGGCTGTCGCGCATCGCCGAGGCCATCGACGGCGGCCTGACGGCCGAGGCGGCGGTGACGCGCGTGCATAATGATATTCGCGTCCGCCTGTCGCGGGTATCCGATCCCTACCTGCGCGAGCGCGTCCACGATATCGAGGACCTGACCAGCCGCCTGTTGGGTCATCTGATGGGTAACGACCAGAACAACATGGTATCGGCGGTAACCGGCGATTTCGTGCTGATCGCGCGCAACATGGGCCCGGCGCAACTGCTCGACTACGACCGAACACGGCTGCGCGGGTTGGTGCTCGAGGAAGGTTCGCCCAATAGCCACGTGGCCATTGTCGCGCGCGCCCTCGACATTCCTGTGGTCGGCAATGTGCGCGACGCCTTGATCCGTGCCGAGTCCGGCGATCCGGTTCTGGTCGATGGCGACAGTGCCCGGGTTTACATTCGTCCCGGCGAAGATATCCAGACGGCTTTCCTGGAGACCCTGGAATTGCGCCAGCAGCGCCGGGCCGTCTATTCCAGCCTGCGCGATCTGCCGGCTGTCACCGTCGACGGGCACAAAATCGGACTTCGCATCAACGCGGGGCTAACATCCGATGTGCTTTCCCTGACCGAGTCGGGCGCCGAAGGCATCGGGCTGTACCGCACCGAGCTGGCCTTCATGATGCACGGCTCCTTCCCCGACGTCGCGCAGCAGACCCGCATGTATCGCGATGTTCTCGATCAGGCCGGTGGCAAGCCCGTCATCTTTCGCACGCTGGACGCGGGTGGCGATAAGACCCTGCCCTATTGGCAGGACGGCAACGAGGAAAATCCTGCGATGGGATGGCGGGCGCTGCGCGTCGCGCTCGACCGCCCGGCGCTGCTGCGCCAGCAATTGCGCGCCATGCTGCGGGCCGGGGCCGGACGGGTGCTGTCCATTATGTTCCCAATGGTTGCCGAAGTGGCCGAATTCGAACGGGCCCGCAATCTGGCCCTCACCGAGCTGCGCCGTCTGCGCGATAACGGCGAGGCGGAACCGACTGCGCTGGACATGGGCGTCATGCTCGAAGTACCCGGACTACTATTCCAGTTCCCGGCCTTGTTGAAACAGGTCGATTTCGTATCGGTCGGCAGCAACGATCTTTTGCAGTTCCTGTTCGCCAGCGACCGTGGCAATCCGCGCCTGGCCGGCCGCTACGATCCCTTATCGCCGCTGGTCCTGTCCTACCTGCGCGAGGCCGTAGCGCGCTGCAACGCCGCCGGCGTGCGTATCAGCCTGTGCGGCGAAATGGCCGGCCAGCCGCTGGAGGCCATGGCGCTGATCGGCCTTGGATTTCGCGAGTTGTCGGTCACCCCCGGCGCGGTCGGGCCCGTGAAGCGGATGGTGCGCAGCCTGTCCATTGCTCCGTTGACGGATTATATGACAAGTCTCTATGACCTGCCGCAGCACAGTGTGCGAGGCAAACTCAGAGCTTTCGCCCTGGATCATGGCATTATCATTTAAGTTTTTCTTGTCAGGCGTTTGGAAATTATACATCTTTTGCAACAATACTCGGCAAAGTTCCGGGTTGTTGACTTGAATTCCCGGCGCGGGCGCTGCGGCAAGCAGCGCGGCGAGGCCAGAACGGCAGCGGGGATCGCCATAACATGAAGTTGCAAAAACTGCGTAATATCATGGGCTTAAAGAGCTGGCGAGAGAAGGTCGCCCCTGCCATGGCGGCGCAAGACAAGGCAGAATCGCCCGTTGGCGTACTGTTGCAGGCTTTGCGTTTGCGTTGCGGCGAGGAGCTTGCCGACATCGCGAAGGACTTACGTATCCGCCAGAACTATCTGGAAGCCCTGGAGGAAGGCCGCTTTCACGAGCTGCCGGGCGCCACCTATGCAGTGGGGTTCGTGCGCACCTATGCCGAGCATCTCGGCCTGGATGGCAATGAAGTCGTGCGCCGGTTCAAGGCCGAAGCGGCAGGCATCAACCGTTCGATGGACCTCATCTTCCCCGCGCCCGAAGCCGAAGGCGGAATCCCGGGTGGAGCCCTGATGCTGGTCGGCGCCGTGCTAGCGGTCTTGGCCTATGGCGGATGGTACCTGCTGTCGACCGGTAATCGGACAGCGGTCGAGTTGGTGCCCGATCTGCCGGATCGCTTCCTGTCATTGGTCGATAGTGTCCGTTCCTCCATCGGCACCAGCTTCGGCGGCAGCGATGCCCCCGTCACCGTGCAGCCGGCGCCAGCGGCAGCCATCGCCCCGCCCGCACAGGCAACTACGGCACCGGCAGCAGCACCGGTCGTCGAACCGACGCCGACACCAGTAGCGGCGCCACAAGCCGCTGCCCCCGTCGTTCCGGCCGCATCGGCGGCGGTGGAAGCAGGGCGCAGTCAACCCACAGCGGTGGAAACCCGGGCAGCGATGGTTCCATCGGCTCCGGCCGTGCCAAGCCAACCGCCCACCCTGCCCAGCGCCAGCATCCCAGCTGGCGACCGACCAGCGAGCCCGGTGCCCGCGAGTTCGAGTTTGGCGGCCAACCTGCCATCAACGGGCCCCAGCGAGGAAGGCGGACCGCAAATCGTCGTGCGGGCCAAGACGGACAGTTGGATTCAAATTCGCGACGAATCGGGCAATCAATTGCTGGTGACCCGCCTGATGCGGGCTGGCGATACCTATGAGGTACCGAACCGCCCGGGGCTTAAGCTGCTGACCGGAAATGCCGGCGCCCTGGACATCCTGATCGATGGCGAAGCGACGCCCTCGCTTGGCCCCATCGGCGCGGTGCGGCGCGATATCTCCCTCAATGCCGAGCTTCTGCGTGCCGGCACGGCCGCCCGCCCATAACCAGTCGATAAATCCGGAGGGATAATGGCGCCGGTCAACCCGGTTCGCGGCACGCACGACATCCTGCCCCAAGACATCGGCCGCTTTCGCCATGTCGAGGAAACGGCGCGCGACATTGCGCGGCGTTACGGCTATGGCGAGATTGCGACGCCGATCTTCGAATTCACCGATGTATTTGCCCGCACACTGGGGGATACCTCCGACGTCGTCACCAAGGAGATGTATTCCTTCGACGACCGTGGTGGCGAGAGCCTGACGCTACGCCCCGAAGGCACCGCCGGCGTCGTGCGTGCCTTTATCTCCAACGGGCTGACGCAAAACCTGCCCTTGCGACTGTTCTACCGGGGCCCGATGTTTCGTTACGAACGCCCGCAGAAGGGTCGGCAGCGCCAATTCCATCAGGTCGGCGTCGAACTGCTCGGCATCGCCGATCCCCTGGGCGATGCCGAGATCGTCTGCCAGGGTGCCGACCTGCTGAACGCACTCGGGCTGGGCGACAAGGTCACGCTGCACATCAATTCCCTGGGCGATGGCGAAAGCCGGGCCGAATACCGCCAGCGGCTGGTCGCCTACTTGGAAGGCTTTCGCGACCGGCTGTCAGCCGACAGCCTGCAACGCATCGACCGCAATCCGTTGCGCGTGCTGGATTCGAAAGACGAACAGGATCGCGCCATCGTCGCCGAGGCGCCGATTCTAACGGACAGCCTAAACGACGAATCGCAGCGGTTTTTCGATGCCGTTCGGCGTGGACTCGACACTGCCGGAATCGCCTATACCGTCGATCCACGCCTGGTGCGCGGCCTGGATTACTATTGCCACACGGCCTTCGAATTCGTCACCGATGCCCTGGGCGCCCAAGGCACGGTGTTGGCCGGCGGACGCTATGACGGGCTGGTCAAACAGATGGGCGGCCCGCCGACCCCCGGCACCGGATGGGCCGCCGGCATCGAGCGGCTGGCCATGCTGAGCCTGGGGTCGCCGCCCGAGTCCAGGCCGCTGGCCATCGTCGCCCAGGGCGAGGCCCCGCAAAGCGCCGCTTTCGCCCTGGCGCATCGGTTACGCCTAGCTGGGTTTTCCATCGACATGGCCTATAGCGGCAACATGGGCCGCCGCCTGTCACGGGCCAACAAGGTGGGCGCGCGCGCCGCCATCATCCTGGGCGAGGACGAACTGTCGCGCCAGGCGGTGGGCGTGCGCGACATGGAGAGCGGCATGCAGGAAGAGGTTTCCCTGGCTTCCTTGGAGACCTTCCTCGGCCGCTTCCGTTAGCCGGCGATGAGCGCGCGCAGCCTTCCCGGCGTCAGCCGATATTTATCCATTGGCGCTCATCATCGCTCCAGCCCTTTGGCCCTGCGCGACCGGCTCTTCATCGAGGATGCGCAATTGCCGGCGTTCTTCGCTGCGTTGCGCCAGATCGGCGTCGGCCAGGCCCTGGCGTTGTCGACCTGCGACCGAGTGGAGGTCTTGGTCGCCGACAGCGACCCAGAAAGCGCCGGCGAGCGCATTGTCGCCGCCCTCGCCCACCATGCCGGCATGGCGGAGACGGAATTGGCCGGGCACCTTTACCGGCTGTACGACGACGATGCCGTAAGGCATGTCGCCATGGTCGCCGCATCGTTGGACAGCCAGATCGTCGGCGAGCCGCAGGTGCTGGGCCAGATCAAGGCCAGCCACCGGCTGGCCCGCGACGCCGGCATGACCGGCACTGAAATCGAGGCCCTGCTGCAAGCCGCTTATGGCGCCGCCAAGCGGGTACGCAGCGAGACGGCCATCGGCGAGCGCCCTGTGTCCATGGCCGCCGCCGCCGTGCAGATCGCCCGCGAGGTGCATGGCGACCTGGACCGCTGCCGCGCCCTGTTGATCGGCAGCGGGGACATGGGCGCAATGATCGCCGGCCAACTGCAGGATGGCGGCCTGACCGATCTGACCGTTACCCATCCACGCGAGTCGCGGGCGGAAGCCTTGGCGCGCAGCCTGTCCAGCCACACAGCCCCCTTCGACAATTTGGCCGAAGCCGTCGTCAATGCCGATGTGGTGATTGCGGCGTTGGGGACGCGCCGGCACGTTCTGACCGCAGATTTCATCCGATCCGCCCTGACGCGCCGGCGGCGTCGGCCCATCTTCATCGTCGATGCCGGCATCCCGGGGGACGTCGATCCAGGGGTCAACCGCATCGACGGCGCCTTCCTTTACAGCATGGACGATCTGGAACGGGTCGCCATGGAAGGCCGTACTTCAAGGGGTGCCGAAATGGACACCGCGGGGCGCATCGTCGAGGCCGAGGTCGCCAGCTTCCTGCGCGGCCGGGCGGAACGGGCGGCCGTTCCAGTGTTGAGCCAGTTGCGCGCCCACTTCGAGGATACCCGCGGGCAGGTTCTGACGGTGGCCGGCGGCGACGCCGACAAGGCGACACGCCTGCTGATCAACCGCCTACTGCACGGCCCGTCGGAAGCATTGCGCGATCTGGCGGCGATGGACTTGGCGGGAAATAGCGGGCACCAAGACGCCCTGACCTGGGAGGTCGCGGAACGCATGTTGCGGCGACTATTTCGCCTGAGCGACGATGCCGACCAAGGACAAGATCGCGACACCGGCAGGACGGAGAGGGGAGAGCGCGAGTGAGCACCCAATTCGACGGCAAGCTGCAACAACTTGTCGCCCGCTACGCCGAACTCGAACACCAGCTCAACACGCCCGACAGCGGCGATAGTTCCGCCTTCGTGCGCCTGTCCAAGGAATACGCCGAGCTGACCCCCATCGTCGGCGCGATCCGGCAGCTCAACGAAAGCCGCCGCGAATTGGCCGATCTCGACGCCCTGCTCGGCGATCACGCCACCGAGGCCGATATGCGCGAATTGGCCGGCAAGGAGCGCGACACCGCGATCCATCGCCTGCCCGATCTTGAACGCCAGGTTCAGCTGATGCTGCTGCCCAAGGACGAGGCCGATGCCAAGAACGCCATCCTGGAGGTACGCGCCGGCACCGGCGGGGAAGAGGCCGCCCTGTTCGCCGCCGACCTGTTCCGCATGTACCAACGCTATGCCGAGGAACACGGCTGGACCTTCGAGACGATGGCCACCAACACAACGGGCATCGGCGGCTTTAAGGAGGCCATCGCCTCGATCAGCGGGCGCGATGTGTTTGCCCGGCTGAAGCACGAATCGGGCGTGCATCGCGTGCAGCGCGTGCCGGCCACCGAGGCGAGCGGGCGCATTCATACCTCCGCGGCGACCGTCGCCGTTTTGCCGGAGGCCGAGGAGGTCGATGTCGTACTCAACGACAAGGACCTGCGCATCGATGTCTACCGGTCGAGCGGACCGGGCGGCCAATCGGTGAACACCACCGACAGCGCCGTGCGCATCACCCATTTGCCGACCGGTATCGTCGTCACCCAGCAGGACGAAAAATCGCAACACAAGAACAAGGCCAAGGCGCTGAAAATCTTGCGCGCACGCATCTACGAGCGCCAGCGCGAGGAACTCGACGCGGTTCGATCCGCATCGCGGCGCAGCCAAGTCGGCTCGGGCGACCGCTCGGAACGCATCCGCACCTATAATTTCCCCCAGGGTCGGGTCACCGACCATCGCATCAACCTGACGCTCTACAAGCTCGATCGCGTCATGGACGGCGAGATGGACGAACTGATCGACGCGCTATCAGCCGAAGAACAGGCCGCCCGGCTGGCCGACGTGCAATGAAGCCGGCCGCGATCGACCGTCTCGTGCAGCAGACCATCGGCGATGGCTTCGCCTGGGCGGTACGGCGATTGACGGCGGCGGGCATCGACAATGCCCAGCTGGATGCCCGCGTGCTGCTGGAAGCGGCCATGGGCCGGAGCGGCGGCGCCATACTGGCCTGGCGCGAAATGCCCATGAACGACGATCAGTGGCAACGCTTCAGCACCGACATCTTACGGCGTGAGAGCCACGAACCCGTAGCCCGCATCCTCGGCGAAAAGGAATTTTGGGGCCTTCCGTTTCTTGTCGATGAGCATACCTTGGTGCCCCGGCCCGACAGCGAAGTTCTAATCGAAGCAGCGCTCGCCGCCTTTCCCGAGCGCGACGCCACGGCGCGCGTGCTCGACTTCGGCACCGGCAGCGGTTGCCTGCTGCTGGCCGTACTGGCCGAGCGCCCACAGTTCACTGGGGTCGGCGTGGACATCGCAGCCGGCGCCGCCGCCGTGGCGCGGCGCAATGCCGAACGCCTGGGGCTTGCAGGGCGCGCCGGCTTTGCCGTCGCCGACTGGGGCGCACCGCTGCTGGGGCGGTTCGAGCTGATCCTGAGCAACCCGCCCTATATTCCCGATGGCGACATAGCAACTTTGGAGCCCGAGGTGGCGGATTTCGATCCTCGCCGAGCCTTGGCCGGCGGCGCTCAGGGCCTGGACGCGCTGACCCAGATGGCTGCCTCGGCCATCGGGCTGCTCGCCGCCGAGGGTACGCTGATCGTCGAAATTGGCGCTTCCCAGGCGGCTTCGGCGGGGCGCTGTTTGGCCCGAGCCGGGCTGGCCGTTACCGGCATCCGCCACGACCTGGGTGGGAAGGAACGTTGCCTGATCGCCCGCCTTTTGTAAAAAACTGTTGGATTAGCCACCCATCCCGTCTAGGTTTGCCCCTGCGGGTAGTCGAACTGGCCCATCGGCCGGGCGTCGAGAGCGCCGCAAGGTACCCATTTCATACGTTTCAACCGGAAGTTCCCACGTGGGATTCCGGCCGTGCCGGACATTCGGCGAGATATCGCCACCGACACATGACGTATGGCCCTGTGCAATCAGGCCTACAAAAACCCAGGTGCAATGAGACAGTCTCCGAACAACAACATCAGACGGGTACGCACCCGCGGCAACGGCAAGCGTCACCCTTCGTCCAGGAACTTCCCCATCGAAAGCAACGGTCCGGACGTCAAAATCCGTGGCACGGCGCAGCAGGTCATGGACAAGTATCTTGCCCTGGCCCGCGACGCCGCTTCATCCGGGGATCGGGTCATGGCGGAAAGCTATTTCCAGCACGCCGATCACTACCATCGGATTGCCCATAGCTTCGACAACGGACCCGACGGGCAGAATCGCCGCCCGCGACCCAATGAGCGCGCACCGGGTTCGCCGGACGGGCCACAGCCCGACACCGACGATTTCCCGGAAGGCGGCATGCACGACAACCGCCAAGGCGGCCAAAGTCGCATAGCCATGCACGATGTTTCGACGCATGACGACGACGACGACGATGGCGATGACGCGGATAATGACACCGCCATCAATTGACCGCCTAAACGGCCGCCTCGACGGGTTGCCGGTAAAGTGGGGACAGCGTCAGTTTGCCAGTTCGATGGTGTCGCCCATGGCGACGCCACCGGCTGACTCGACCCTGGCGTAGACGCCCAATTCGATGTGGCCGAAGCCCGCGCGCAGCAGCTTGGGCACGTTGATGTCGCGCTCCCCTGTCGCCGGATTGACCGTGGTCGCGGCACAACGGTCGATGCGCGCGGTGACGGTCAGCCGCGTGGCGCCGATTCTCAAGGTCTTGCCGATCCAGGCGAACTCCTGCCATGGCTGGGTGCCGGCCATATAAATATTGGCGCGAAAGCGCAGGGGATCGACGGGTTGACCGACAACCCGCGCCAGATCATCGACACTGGCAAGACCGATCAACGAAACCACCCGTTGTGCGCAGTCGGAAAACATGTGCCCGCCCGCGGCAGCGACCAGACGCGGCTTGCCGCCGGCCTCCGCCCCGAGATAGGCAGCGAAAAAATCCTCGATGACGGCCCGGCCCAAGGGGTCGGACAAACGGCCATGGGCAACGGCATGGCCGGCCCGCCAGACTTCGAGGCGGTCGTCGGTTTCGTCGTAGCGCGTTTCGATGGCCGCAAGGCGAGCGTTCAGCGCCAGCATCAGGAAATTGCGCTTCGGCATCCACGTCGGCGCCGTCGGGTCGATGACGACGCCGGATCGGGCCAGCGCATAGCGGCGATCGCCGGGCATGCCGTCGCCCACCGACAGATCGACACGGTCCAAACGCTGTGGGCTCAGCCCCTTGACGGGATAGCGGAAAAGCTTGGCGATGATGGCGGACATGCCGGCAATATCCCTGCTGGTTCCATGGCTGTCGATGGCGGCTGCCAACCGGCTTGCGCCGCCGCCGCCAGCAACCATATTAGGCGAGAAGCCCGACGCGACGAGGGGTAATTTTTCCACGCGGCATGGGCAACGACAGACAACTGTCCATCCATGGGCACGACGCGAACGAGGGAACCATGAACCTGGAAAAATATACGGAACGGGTACGCGGATTCATTCAGTCGGCGCAAACCCTCGCCCTGCGTTCCGGCCATCAGCAACTGTCATCCCTGCATATCCTGAAAGTCCTGCTCGACGATCAGGAAGGCTTGGCGGCCAGCCTCATCCGCACGGGGGGCGGTGATGCGGCGCGCGCCCTGGCCGGTACCGAAAGCGAACTCGGCAAGCTGCCGCAGGTCGAGGGCAGCGGCGCCAGCCAGATGTATATGGCCCAGGAAACGGCGCGCATTCTCGACCAGGCCGAGCAGGTCGCCGAGAAGGCCGGCGACAGTTTCGTCACCGCCGAGCGCCTGCTGCTGGCGCTGGCCCTGGCGACATCGAGCGCCGCCGGCAAAGTCTTGGCCGATGCCCGGGTCACAGCCCAGAACCTGAACCGCGCCATCGAGCAATTGCGCAAGGGTCGCAAGGCCGACACCGCCACGGCCGAGGATTCCTACGAGGCCCTGAAGAAATACGCCCGCGACCTGACCCAAGCGGCGGCCGACGGCAAGATCGATCCGGTGATCGGCCGCGACGAGGAGATCCGGCGCACCATCCAGGTGCTGTCGCGACGCACCAAGAACAATCCGGTACTGATCGGCGAGCCCGGCGTCGGCAAGACCGCCATCGTCGAAGGCCTGGCGCAGCGCATCGTCAACGGCGACGTGCCGGAAACCTTGAAGAACAAGAAGCTGATGGCCTTGGACCTGGGTGCCCTGGTCGCCGGCGCCAAATTCCGCGGCGAATTCGAGGAACGGCTGAAAGCTGTATTGGCGGAGATCACCGCGGCGGCCGGCGAAATCGTGCTGTTCATCGACGAAATGCACACCTTGGTCGGCGCCGGCGCCGCCGAAGGCTCGATGGATGCCTCGAACATGCTGAAGCCGGCGCTGGCGCGCGGCGAGCTGCATTGCGTCGGCGCCACGACACTCAACGAGTACCGCAAGCGTATCGAGAAGGATGCCGCATTAGCACGGCGTTTCCAGCCGGTTTTCGTTTCCGAACCGACGGTGGAAGACACCATCTCCATCCTGCGCGGCATCAAGGAAAAGTACGAACTGCATCACGGTGTGCGCATCGCCGATGCCTCGTTGGTGGCGGCGGCGACGTTATCCAACCGCTATATCACCGACCGCTTCCTGCCCGACAAAGCCATCGACCTGATCGACGAAGCCGCCAGCCGGATGCGCATGGAGGTCGATTCCAAACCCGAGGAGATCGACGAGATCGACCGGCGCATCATCCAGTTGAAGATCGAGCGGGAAGCGCTGAAGAAAGAGAGCGACGAGGCTTCGCGCGACCGCCTGCGCAAAATCGAGGTGGAACTGACCGAGCTTGAGGCCAGCTCCGCCGATCTGACGGCCCAATGGCAATCCGAAAAGGGCGCCTTGGCGGATACCACCAAAATCAAGGAGCAGCTCGAACAGGCGCGTGCCGCCGTCGAGAGGGCGATGCGCGACGGCCAGTATGAGAAGGCCGGCGAATTGCAATACGGCGTCATCCCCAAACTGGAACAAGCGCTGGTCACCGCCGATGCCAGTAAGTCACATCGCATGGTCGAGGAAACGGTGACAGCCGAACATGTCGCCAGCATCGTTTCACGCTGGACCGGCATTCCCGTCGACAAGATGCTGCAAGGCGAACGCGACAAATTGATCCGCATGGAAGACGGCCTGCGCAAGCGGGTACTCGGCCAGGAGGAAGCCTTGATCGCCGTCGCCAATGCGGTGCGCCGCTCTCGTGCCGGCCTGCAGGACCCCAACCGGCCGATCGGATCGTTCCTGTTTTTGGGCCCGACCGGAGTCGGCAAGACCGAATTGACCAAGGCGCTGGCCGAGTTCCTGTTCGACGACGAGCAGGCGATGATCCGCATCGACATGTCGGAATACATGGAGAAGCATGCGGTGGCCCGCCTGATCGGCGCGCCGCCCGGCTATGTCGGCTACGAGGAAGGCGGCGCCCTGACCGAGGCGGTGCGCCGCCGGCCCTATCAGGTGATCCTGTTCGACGAGGTCGAAAAGGCGCATCCCGATGTCTTTAACGTGTTGTTGCAGGTGCTCGACGACGGCCGTCTCACCGACGGCCAGGGCCGCACGGTCGATTTCCGCAATGCGCTGATCGTGCTGACCTCGAACCTGGGCGGCGACATTCTCGCCAACCAGCCGACGGGGCAGGATTCGAGCGCCGTGCGCGGCCAGGTCATGGAGGTGGTGCGCGGCGCCTTTCGGCCGGAATTCCTCAACCGGTTGGACGAGATCATCCTGTTCCACCGGCTGTCGCGCGATCATATGGCCGGCATCGTCGATATCCAGCTTGGCCGGCTGCGCAAGCTGCTGACCGACCGCAAGATCGTGTTGGAGTTGGACGGCGCCGCCAACGACTGGCTGGCCGACGCCGGCTACGACCCGGTCTACGGCGCCCGGCCGTTGAAGCGGGTGATTCAGCAATCGCTGCAAAATCCGTTGGCCAGCCTCATTCTGGAGGGCCGCATCCACGACGGCGAGACCGTCCACGTGACGGCCAACAAACAAGGCTTGGCGATCAACGGACAAGCAGCGGCGCAAGCCGCCTGACGCAGGACAGGTGGCCGGCACCGGCGGCTCACCGCGGTGAGCCGCCGCGCGTCCTAGATCAGCATCGCGACAGTCGGCTCAGCAACCCGGCCGCTTCCTCCGCCAGTGTCCGCGTGAAGGCAGCCGCCGGCATCTCCGGCGCCAGGGCCGCCGACTGCCCCGCCCACAGCGGCGAGAAATCCTCCTTGCCGGCAGCTTCGGATTGGGCGCGGAGCGGTGCGATGGCGCCGGTCGCCAGGGGAAAGGCCGGAGCCTCCGCGTTCATCGGCCCGACCTCGCGGATGAACCGGTTGAGCAAGCCGCGCGCCGGCCGGCCGGTGAAGACGTTAGTCAAGACCGTGGCGTCGTCGCGGGCATGGCGCAGCGCCTCGCGGTACAGAGTGTGGATGAGCGATTCGGGGCAGCGCAGATAGGCGGTTCCGACCTGCACCGCCGCGGCCCCGAGCACCAGGGCGGCGACCATGGTGCGCGCGTCGGCAATACCCCCTGCCGCGATGACCGGTACGCTGACGGCATCGGCGATCTGGGGAACCAGCGAAAACGTCCCAGGCTGTGCCGAGGTATCGTCCGTCAGGAACATGCCGCGATGCCCTCCAGCCTCGCAGCCCTGGGCGATGATGGCGTCGCAGCCCTCGCCCTCCAGCCAACGCGCCTCCTCGACGGTGGTCGCCGAGGACATGATCTTGGCGCCCGTGTCCCTTACTCGCCTGAGCAGCATCTTGTCCGGCAGGCCGAAATGGAAGCTCACCACCTCGGGCCGCAGCTCGACGACCAGATCGCAAAAAGCGGCGTCGAACGGCGCCCGCCCAGGGCCGACTGGGATCGTCGCCGGATCGATGCCGAATTCGGCATAGTAGGACGCCAGTCGGCGCCGCCATGTGGCCTCGCGGGCGGCATCCGAGAGGGGCGGCCGATGGCAGAAGAAGTTGACGTTCACCGGCCGCGCTGTCCGCTGTCGGATGATTCCCATCTGGGTGCGGAACTGATCGGGTGTGAACATCGCGCACGGCAACGCCCCGAGCCCCCCGGCCTCGCAGACCGCAATCGCCAGCGTGGCATCCGACGAGCCGGCCATCGGCGCTTGCAGGATGGGCAATTCGATGCCGAACAGATCGATGATACGTCGGTCGGGCCACATGGGTCGAACTCCAGAATCAGGCGCGGTAGGGTCCCTGTCACCATAACGGCGCCCGGCTAGCGGAGAAAGCCTGCACTTCCCGTCGGCGCGGTCGGCCTGTAGGGTGCGTCGCATCATGTCCGCCCCCTTCGACCGCCCAACCCTGCGCCGCCGCCGCGACCGCGCCGCCGCGAGGTTGGGCGATTTCGATTTTCTGCTGCGCGAGGTGGGCGAGCGGTTGCTCGACCGGCTGGCCGACATCCGGCGGACCTTTCCGCTGGCCGTCGACCTGGGCGGCCATACCGGGCAGCTGGCGGCTATGTTGGACGGGCGTGGCGGCATCGAGCGGCTGGTGACATGCGATCTGTCGCCGCGCATGGCCGCACTGGCGCCGCACCCCTGCATCGCCTGCGACGAGGAAGTGCTGCCCTTCGCCGATGCCAGCCTGGATTTGGTGCTGAGCAGTTTCAGCCTGCATTGGGTCAACGACCTACCCGGCGCCCTGATTCAGATCCGCCGGGCGCTGAAGCCCGATGGCCTGTTCCTCGCCGCCATGGCCGGCGGCGAAACCCTGAAGGAACTGCGCTGGGCCCTGACAGAGGCGGAAATAGCCGGGGAAGGCGGGCTGAGCCCGCGCCTGTCGCCGGTCGTCGATGTGCGCGACATGGGCGACCTGCTCGGCCGCGCCGGCTTCGCCCTGCCGGTGGCCGACAGCGAAACGATCACCGTTTCCTACGCCGATCCGCTGCGCCTGATGGCCGACCTGCGCGGCATGGGCGAGAGCAACGCGGTAGCCGAACGCCGGCGCACGCCGTTGCGCCGTGCCACCCTGATAGATGCCGTGGCGCGCTATCGCGAGCGCTATGCCGACGCCGACGGCCGTGTGCCGGCGACCTTCCAGATCGTCTACCTGACCGGCTGGGCGCCGCATGCCGAACAGCCCAAGGCCCTGCGTCCCGGCAGCGGCCAGACACGACTGGCCGAGGCCTTGGGCAGCGTGGAAATTTCAGCCGGCGAAAAGGCCCGGCCACAGTGACGCCACCTGTGCTGCGACGCCCCTGTATTGCCCGGGGCGGCTCCGCCCGCTAGGTTCGCCGCATGCTGTATCCCACACCCCTGATTCGCGGCACGCTGATCAAGCGCTATAAGCGCTTCCTGACCGACGTCACGCTGGAGGATGGCAGCGTCGTTATCGCTCATTGCGCCAATTCGGGATCGATGCTCAGCGTCAATACACCCGGCGCCGAGGTCTGGCTGTCGCCAGCCAGCAATCCGGACCGCAAGTTGCGCTATACCTGGGAGCTGATGCGCATCGGCGATACCCTGGTCGGCATCAATACCAGTCTGCCCAACGGCATCGTCGAAGAGGCGGTGCATGCCGGCGCCATTCCTGAACTCGCCGGCTACGCCCGTGCCCGCCGCGAGGTAAAATACGGCCGCAATTCACGCATCGACCTCTTGCTGGAAGACGACCATCGGCCGCCGTGCTATGTCGAGGTCAAGAATGTCACCATGCGGCGCAACCTGAAGGATGGGCCCGTGGAGTTTCCCGACGCTGTCACCTCGCGCGGCGCCAAGCACCTGGAAGAGCTGATCGACATGGTCAAGGGCGGCGCGCGCGCCGTGATGATGTACCTGGTGCAACGGCAAGACGGCAGCGCTTTCAGCATCGCCGGCGATATCGATCCCGCCTACCGCGACGGCTTGCAGCAGGCCATGGCCGGCGGGGTCGAGGTGCTCTGCTATGCCTGCACGGTCAGTCCCAAGGCGGTGACCCTTGCCCGCCCCGTACCGTTGGCCTTGCACAGCGCTTAGCCGACAGTTGTTTGCAATTGGCTGTCAGCGAACTTAGATTGTCGCCATGAACGATATGCTAACAGGATCCGTTACGGGCGACGGCCGGCGGATCAAGATACACACACCGGCGGACTTCGAGGGTATGCGTCAGGCCGGCAGGCTGGCCGCCGAAACCCTGGATTTCATCACGCCCCATGTACAGATCGGCATCACCACCGATCAATTGGACCGCCTGTGCCACGACTATATCGTCGGGCATGGGGCGATTCCGGCGCCGCTCAACTACCGCGGCTTTCCCAAGTCGATCTGCACCTCGATCAATCACGTGGTCTGCCACGGCATTCCGGCCGACCGGCGGCTGATGGATGGCGACATCATCAATATCGACGTCACCGTCATCCTGGAAGGCTGGTTTGGCGATACCAGCCGGATGTATACCGTCGGCAAAGTCGGCGTGAAGGCCCGCCGGTTGATCGACATCACCTTCGAAGGCATGTGGCGCGGCATCCAGGTCGTCCGACCCGGCGCCACCGTCGGCGATATCGGCCATGCCATCCAGACCTTCGCCGAAGCCGAACGCTTTTCCGTGGTGCGCGACTTTTGCGGACACGGTTTGGGCCGCATCTTTCACGACGCGCCCAACATCATGCACTTCGGTCGCCCGGGCGAAGGCCCGGTCCTGCGCGAGGGTATGTTTTTCACCATCGAGCCGATGATCAATGCCGGGCGGTTCGACGTGAAGATCCTTAACGACGGCTGGACGGCGGTCACCAAGGACCGCTCGCTTTCCGCCCAGTTCGAGCATTCCATCGGGGTCACGGCCGACGGCTATGAAGTCTTCACCCTCTCGCCCACGGGCCTCGACCGGCCGCCCTTCGCCGTCTGAGCCCGCTGTACCGGCGCTGTCGCCGGAGGTTACGGAAGCCCCCGATCATGCCGGGCACCGCGCCCGCTTGCGCAGCCGTTTCTTGCAGGGCGGCGCCGATGCGCTGCCCGACTACGAACTACTGGAACTGCTGTTGTTTCAGGCCCTGCCGCGGCGCGATACCAAGCCGATTGCCAAGGCCTTGTTACGGCGCTTCGGTTCCTTCGCCGAAACCATCAGCGCCGAGCCGGCGGCTTTGTGCGAGGTGGCGGGCGTCGGCGAGGCCGTGGTCGTCGCCTTGAAGTCGGTGCAGGCCGCCGCCATCCGGCTGGGCCAAGCCCAGGTGATGCACCGGCCGGTGATCGAAAGCTGGCAAGCGCTGATCGACTACTGCCGTTCGGCGATGGGCTACGAGACGACCGAACGCTTTCGCATCCTGTTCCTGGATCGCAAGAATATCCTGATGGCCGACGAGGTGCAGCAGAAAGGCACCGTCGATCACACGCCGGTTTACCCGCGCGAAGTGGTCAAGCGGGCATTGGAACTGGGGGCATCGGCCTTGATCCTGGTGCACAATCATCCATCGGGCGACCCGACGCCATCGAAGGCCGATATCGCGATGACCCGGGAAGTGAAAGAGGCCGTCGCCAAACTGGGCATCGTGCTGCACGATCACGTGGTGGTGACACGCAGCGGTTTCAATTCCTTCCGCACCCTGGGATTGCTCTGAGCCGATAGTGCCCTGTCCGCGCCTTGGCCGGTCATCATCGTTCTCGGGGACTGACGGAGGGGTGAGGGGAATTTCCTAGGGCAATCCCCTAGGAAGCAGAACTTTGCGATCCGGATATTCACAATCGGGCGCATAGGGGCTCCCATTTGCCAGCCGATACACGCATCCATATGGCCGGTTGGCGCGCAAGAAAATGCCCGAAGGCAAGCAGCCTAATCTTCGACCGCGATTCACGATCGCCCCCAGGTTCGAAAGGTTCGCCGCAGAAGGCTGTATCCGGGTGTCTGCGCTTGGGCAATTTTTCATCCGCACAACACAGTGACGTTACAATCGGCTGCTAGTTTCCCGGGGCGTCCACCCCGCGCCGATCCATGCGAAGGAAATGGGATATGCATCTCTACCACGTCCGCGTTGTCTCGGCCGCCAAGGACGCCCTGCCCAAAAGGACTTGGCTGATCATCGCGCGTTCCGAACAGGAGGCGCGCGCATTGGCAAGCAAATCGCCCGAGGTCGACGGCTCCGATACCACCATCGAAGCCGTGCGCGACTTACCGGCGCAGAGCAACCGCCAGCTCGGCGTCATCGGTTGGATGGGAGACGGTCCAGGAGCCGGTTACTGAGCACCGACCCGCCCTTGCCTTAACCGTATAGCGACAGATCCAACCGGCTCGACAAATGCCGCATGGCGGCCAAGCCGCCGATGCTGTTGCCCTTCGGCCCTAACGCCGGAGCGAAAACGGCAATCGACAAGCGCCCCGGCACCACCCCCAATACCGATCCGCTGACCGATCTTTTACCCGGTAGCCCGACATCGATGGCGAAGCGGCCGACTTCGTCGTACATGCCGCAGGTGGCCATCAACGCCACCAAGCTGCGGTTGTCGGCTATGTCGAGAATCCGCTTGCCGGTGACCGGATCGACCCCGCGATTGGCCAGGAACATTCCTGCCCGGCCCAACCGCTTGGCCGTGCAGACGACGGCGCACAGGCGGAAGTAGGTTTCCACGGCGACGTCGGCATCGGCGACGATGCCGTGGTGGCGCATGTAATTGGCAAGCGCCCGGTTGCGAAAACCGGTGGCCGATTCGGATTGAAAGACCGCTTCGTCCACGGGAAAGGGCGCACCGTCGCAGATTTCCGCCATGAAAGCGCGAAAGCCGCGCACCTTTTCGTCGGCCCCACTGCCCGGCAACAGGCCGGCCACCATGATCGCCCCGGCGTTGATGTAGGGATTGCGCGGCCGGCCGTATTCTTCTTCCAGGCGAACGATGGAATGAAAGGAATCGCCGCTCGGTTCACAGGACATGCGTTCGAGAATGGACGGGCCCTGTTCGCGGATGGCGTGGGCCAGAAAGAAGACCTTCGACACGCTTTGCATGGTGAAGAAGGAGTCGGCATCGCCGACGGCCATGGTCGGACCGTCGATGGAATGTATCGAAATGCCCACGAGATTGGGATCGGCCTTGGCCAGTTCGGGGATGTAGCTGGCGACGCGGCCGGTCTTGGCGGCGGCACGGCCAACGTCGAGGGCCTCGACCATAGCTTCGGCCAGCAGACCTTCGGTCGCTAAATCCTTCATCTGTAGCCCTCCCAGTCATGATTTTGACGCCAACCGCACCGTCGTGCCAGGGAAGTTTTAGAGATCCAGGTTTTTCGACGATAGACACCCGCACGAACGCTTGCATCGGCAACCCGTAGCGTTGGTAGGCGTTATTCGTCGGAAGCCGCGTTTTCGTCCGTCCCATCGATGGCCCCAATGCCGTACGGCCACATCCTACAAATGGACTTTCGTCCGCCAATCGACCGGCAATACCGCGACCACCAATTCATGCAACCGTCGGAATGATGCATCCCGCTTCCCTTCTCCTCCTGCTGTGCCAGCCATGCTGATCGGGATTGGCTACGATTTGGTCTTCCAGTGCCAGGAGCGGACATCCATGCTTCTGGCACTCTATATGCACCCCTGCCATCGCCCGCACATCATCGGCGCCGATACCGTGCGCAGCGACCCGGCCCTACCCGTCGAGGAGTATATCGACAGCTTCGGCAACCGCTGCGGTCGCCTGACGGCAATGGCCGGGCGGCTGCATATCTGGTCGCATGCGGCTGTCGACGTCAGTGGCTTGCAAGACGAAATCTCCCCTTATGCCGTCCAACACCCACTCGACGAACTGCCGACCAATACGCTTGTCTTTCTTCTGGCCAGCCGCTACTGCGAATCTGACCGTCTGCTGCAGACGGCCTGGCAGTTATTCAGCTATACGACACCCGGTTGGCAGCGGGTCCAGGCCATCTGCGACTGGGTGCATCGGAACGTAACCTTCGGCTACCAATACGCCCGGAACAACCGGACCGCCTGGGACGTGTTCAACGAGCGCCAGGGCGTCTGCCGCGACTTCGCTCACCTCGCCGTCGCCTTCTGCCGGGCGATGAATATCCCCGCCCGCTATGCGAGCGGCTATCTCGGCGACATCGGCGTGCCGTTCGATCCCTCGCCAATGGACTTCAGCGCTTGGTTCGAAGTCTATCTTGGCGGTCGCTGGTACACCTTCGATGCCCGCCACAACCAACCCCGAATCGGCCGCATTCTGATGGTACGTGGCCGCGATGCCGCCGACACGGCGATCACCACCGCGTTCGGCAACAACACTCTGGTCAGTTTCCGGGTCTGGGCCGACGAACTGAAGGCCGACCGACCATTGCCCGACATCTATACCGCCGGGAGCGACGGCTTCGGTTCATTCCCGCCCGTTCCCTCCCATACGGCGATCCGCGCAGTTGAGAACCCATGACGTTCCCCGGCAACCAACGGCTCACACATTGGCCACGTTGACGAGGTTACGGGAACCGGCGACCGGGTTCGTCCGTTATCTCCAAGTATCGGACACATTTTCCGGGGAGCCGGGGTCCGACCCCGACAGGCCGGCTTTAGGGAAGGACTTGGTCGCCATGTTGAAAAATCCCTTTGTAAACAAGGTGTTCATAACGCTCGTTGCATTGATGGCAGGCTCCGTAGCGGCCTGCGTCAGCTCCTATCCGCCGCCGAAGGAAGTCGCCGCTGCGAATCCGAGCGTCACGTACCAATATGCCAACGATGACGCGCTGGTGGAAACCACGCAGAAGGCGGAAATCTACTGTCGCGACTTCAACGCCATGCCCCGCGCAATCCGTTTTTCGAATACGCCAGATAACCAAAAACAGGTGGTTTTCGAATGCGATCGGACACGGCCTCTCGCCGCGGCGCCGGTATACGTTGCACCGCCCGTTGTCGTAGCGACGCCTGTGTATGCGCCGGCGCCCGTGTATACCGTGCCGCCGGCCGTGCCGAACGTCACCTATTCCTACCGCACCGACGAAGGACTGGTGACGGCAACGCAACAGACGGAAGCCTACTGCCGGCAGTACAGCGCTCGGCCGCGCACCATGAACTTCACCAACAATCGTGACGGCACGACGACAGTGGCTTTCGGCTGCGAACGTGGCTGATCCGGTCGTCAGCATGATGGCGTCCGCCCCCGCTGACGCCACCTGCTTTGCCGGTGTGGGAACGCTCAAGCGCCGGCATCGAGGTGGCGATTTGCGATGTCGGGAACGCCATCGTCTTCTCGGGAATACAAACGGCGTCCTTGCGAGCAACCACCCATCTGACCGGACGTTGATCTGTCGGGCCGCTAGGCCATCGAACTTCGAGCCTCGCCGATGCGGTCGTTCCCCACAATCGATCAATGGAGTTCCACATGCTAAAGAACGGAAGCCCACGTCTGATTTCCGCTGACAAGGTGGACGGCACGAACGTTTACAACAAGACCGGCGAAAAGCTCGGTTCGATCCATAATGTCATGATCGATAAATTTTCGGGCAAGGTCGCTTACGCCGAAATGTCGTTCGGCGGCTTTCTCGGCATCGGCGATCGTTATCACCCGCTGCCGTGGAGTATGCTGGATTACGATCAGAAAAAGTCGGGCTACGTCGTCGACCTTTCCAAAAAGTCCCTGGAAGGCGCCCCCACCTATTCGGCGGAGGATTTCGTCAATTGGGAGGACGAGACGTGGGGACGGCAAGTCCACGACTACTACAAAGTGCCGCCTTTTTGGATCTGATCGCGGAAAATATGCGCCGGCGTCCTATCGAGGACGCCGGCGCTTTTTCGTAGACGGTGGCCTTTGGCTGCGAAGGCGCCCGACTCCATCGTCATTTCCGGAGCGGGGACGATCAGGCGCCGGTGCTGGCCAGGTAATCCAGGGCGACTTGTACCCCACCCGGCTTGTGCGGCACGCCCGAACGCTTCAGGCCCATTTCGACGCCCGCCAAGGTGCCGGCCAGCATCAGATCGTTGAAATCGCCGAGATGGCCGATGCGGAAGACCTTGCCGGCCAGGCGGCCGAGGCCGTTGCCGAGCGACATGTTGAAGCTTTCCAGTACCTGCTTGCGGAAAGCATCGGCATCGACACCGGCGGGCATCATCACCGCCGTGAGGGTACCGGAATAAGCCGACTCGTCGCGGCACAAAACCTCCAGCCCCCAGGCGCGCACGGCGCGCCGGGTTGCTTCGCCATGGCGGCCATGGCGGGCGAAGACATTTTCAAGCCCTTCCTCGGTCAGCATGGCGATCGCCTCGCGCAGGCCATAGAGCAGACCGGTAGCCGGGGTGAAGGGGAAGAAGCCGCCGGCATTCGGCATCAGCATCGCCTTCCAGTCCCAATAGGAGCGCGGCATGGCGGCGGTCTTGTGGGCGGCCAGCGCCTTGTCGCCGATGGCGTTGAAGCTGAGGCCGGGCGGCAGCATCAGACCCTTTTGCGAGCCGCCGACGGTGACATCGACACCCCAATCGTCGTGGCGGTAATCGATGGAACCCAGCGACGAAATGGTATCGACCAGCAACAGCGCCGGATGGCGGGCATTGTCGATAGCCTTGCGCACGGCGGGCACGGAACTGACCACGCCGGTCGAGGTCTCGTTATGGACGACGCAGACCGCCTTGATGGTGCGCGCCTTGTCTTCGATCAAGCGGGCTTCGATGGCCGCCGCGTCGACCGGCGAGCGCCAGTCGCCATTCAAAAAGACCGGCTTCAGGCCCAGGCGTTCGGCCAATTCGCGCCACAGGGTGGAAAACTGCCCGGTTTCGTACATTAAAACCGAATCGCCAGGCGACAGGGTATTGACCAGGGCCGCTTCCCAAGCGCCGGTTCCCGACGCCGGATAGATCACCACGTTGGCGTTGGTGCGGAACACCTTCTTCATGCCATCCAGCACATCGCGGCCGAGCGCAGCGAAGGTTGGACCGCGATGGTCGATGGTCGGCATGTCCATGGCGCGCAGGACGCGATCGGGAACATTGGTCGGGCCCGGAATCTGCAGGAAATGGCGGCCGGGTTGATGGCGGTTGGTCACGGCGGTTCCTTTGGCGGCGACGGGAAGCCCGATAGTATGGCGCAAGCGCCGGCTTTATGCCAGCCCGCGCCGCCCCGCGCAACGGAACCATTGACGCCGCCGCGACAGCCGGGGAGTGTGCGCCGAGCGCGGATGCAGAACGGGGCGAAGCGATATGGACGGCGACGGCGGCAGAATCGAAAGCGAGATCGTTCCCACCGGCCGACGGGTGGGCGACCAGGGTTTGGCGGCACGCCTGGCGCGCGAGATCGAGGGCGAGGTGCTGTTCGACGCCGCCAGCCGCGGCCGTTACAGCACCGATGCCTCGATCTACCAGATCGAGCCCATCGGCGTGGTGGTGCCGAAGACGGCAGCCGACATCGAGGCGGCGGTGCGCATCGCCGCCGAGGAAGGTGTCCCTGTGCTGCCGCGCGGCGGCGGCACGTCGCAATGCGGGCAGACGGTTGGCGAGGCTGTCGTCATCGATTGTTCCAAGCATTTCAACCAAGTGCTTGAGCTGGACAAGGCCCGCGGCCGGGTCCAGGTGCGCCCCGGCATTGTGCTTGATCAGCTCAATCGCTACCTCAAGCCGCACGGCCTGTTCTTCCCCATCGATCCATCGACGGCCAGCCGTGCCACCATCGGCGGCATGGCCGGCAACAATTCCTGCGGCTCGCGCTCCATCCGCTACGGCAACATGGTGCACAACGTGCTGGCCATCGACGCCCTGATGGCCGACGGCCAGCATTGGCGCTTCGATCAGGTGCCGCAAGGCATCGACGGCGTTGCCGGCGCCCAGGGTTATCGCGATCTGGTCAGCCGGCTACGCGCCATCGCCGGACGCGAGGCAGGCGAGATCGAAGCCCACTGGCCCCAGGTTCTGCGCAAGGTCGGCGGCTATAATATCGATACCATCTCGCCGCATGGCCACAATATGGCCCAGATGCTGGTCGGTTCGGAAGGCACGCTGGCCTTCTTTACCGCGCTCGACCTCAAACTGGCGCCGATCCCGAAGCATCGCACGTTGGGCGTCTGCCTGTTTCCCACCTTCCATTCGGCGATGGAGATCACGCGCCACATCGTCGAGCTGGACCCGGCGGCGGTCGAGGTGGTCGACCGCACGATGATCGACCTGGCCATGGAAATTCCGATGTTCCGCGCCACCATGCAGCGGGTGATCAAGGGCGAGCCCGAAGCCCTGCTGCTGGTCGAGTTCGCCGGCGACGATGCCGATTTGCAGGTGCGCCGGCTGAAAGACTTGGACACCATGATGGCGGATCATGGTTTTCCCGACGCCACGGTCAGCATTATCGATCCGGCGTTTCAAGCTTCGGTCTGGGAGGTACGCGCCTCGGGCCTCAACATCATGATGTCGATGAAGGGCGACGGCAAACCGGTGTCCTTCATCGAGGATTGTGCCGTGCCGCTGGAGCACCTGGCCGAATATACGGCGCGACTGACCGAGGTTTTCACCAAGCACGGCACCAAGGGCACCTGGTATGCGCACGCCTCGGTCGGCTGTCTGCATGTGCGCCCCATCCTCAACATGAAGGATCCGGAAGACGTGCGCAAAATGCGCGCCATCGCCGAGGAAGCCTTCGCCATGGTCAAGCAGTACAAGGGCTCGCATTCCGGCGAGCACGGCGACGGCATCGTACGCTCCGAATTCCACGAGATGATGTTCGGCCCGCGCCTGGTGCGCGCCCTGGAAGACATCAAGGACGCTTTCGATCCGCGCGGCCTGTTCAATCCGCATCGCGTCGTCCGCCCGCCGCGCATGGATGACCGTAGGCTATTTCGCTACCGCCCCGAGTATGCGGCCAAGCCGCTCGAGCCGGTACTCGATTGGACGCCCTGGGGCGGCCTGCTCGGCGCTGTCGAGATGTGCAACAACAACGGCAATTGCCGCAAGTCAGACGCCGCCGTGATGTGCCCGTCGTTCCGGGCAACCGGCGACGAAATTCACCTGACGCGCGGGCGGGCCAACACGCTGCGTCTGGCGCTGACCGGACAACTCGGCCCCGACACCATCGCTTCGGATGAGATGAAAGCGGCGATGGATCTCTGCGTCGGATGCAAGGGCTGCAAGCGCGAATGTCCGACCGGCGTGGACATGGCGCGCATGAAGATCGAATTCCTGACGCATTATCGCCGCCGCCATCCGCATGGGCCGCGCGAGCGGCTGATCGCCGCGCTGCCGCGCTATGCGCCCTGGGCGAGCCGGCTGTCGTGGCTGATGAATCTGCGCAATCGCGTTCCGGCCTTGGCGTCCTTGAGCGAGACACTGTTCGGTCTGGCTGCCGGCCGACAATTGCCGGCTTGGCGCAACGATGCCTTTCGGGCCCGCGAATCGGCGGTGTGCGAGGCGGATGCCGACGTCGTGTTGTTCGCCGATACCTTCAACACCTGGTTCGAGCCGGAGAATGCGCGCGCCGCCTTGGCCGTGCTCAGCGCCGCCGGCTATCGGGTCCATATTGCCCAGGCCGGGCGTGGGCGGCGGCCGTTGTGCTGCGGGCGAACCTATCTTGCCGAAGGCATGATCGAAGAGGCGCGTGCCGAAGCCGAGAGGACGATAGCGGCTCTCGCCCCCTTCGTCGCGCGCGGCGTCCCCATTGTCGGGCTGGAGCCGTCCTGCCTGTTCACCTTCCGCGACGAATATCCGGCGCTGCTGCCGGGCGAGGCGACGACGCGGCTGGCGGCGACCTCCCTGCTGTTCGAGGAGTTCCTGATCCGCGAGCGCGATGCCGGGCGCCTCAAGCTCGACTTTACCGCAGCCGAGGAAAAGGTCCTGCTGCACGGCCATTGCCATCAAAAGGCCTTCGCCGTCATGGGCGCTGTCGAAGGCGCCCTAAAGCTGGCGCCGGGGACGCAGGTGGAGACCATCGCTTCGTCCTGCTGCGGCATGGCGGGCAGCTTTGGCTACGAAGCCGAGCACGTCGAGGTCTCGCTGCGCATGGCGGAAGCCAATCTGCTGCCTGCAGTGCGGGCAGCGACAGCAGCAACCGTCATTGTCGCCGACGGCACCAGTTGCCGCCACCAGATCGCCGACGGTACCGACCGCCAGGCCATTCACGTCGCGCGTTATCTGGCCGGACGGCTGGTGTCAGCCCCATGAAACCGGTTGTCCCGCCAGCGCCTGCGGGGAGGCCGAGGGTTCCATGAAACCGCCCAGCCGCCGCCTGTGGCTATGGCTGGCCGCTGCTGGCGTGCTCCTGTTCCTGTTGGTCATCCTGCTCTTGGACCGCTTCCCGGGAGCGCTCGCCGATCCATCGTCGCAGGTCGATCTGGTACAACGTCTGTTGATCCTGGTGTTTGTCGGTGGGGCCCTGATGTTGCGCATTCGGACGCGGCCGGGCCCGGCCCTGATGGCGGCCCTGGCCTGGATCGGCATCGGCCTCGTGCTGCTGTTGGCCTATACCTTCCGCGACGAGGCTGCCGCCGTCGGCCGCCGGCTGATAGCCGAACTAGTGCCGCGCGACGGCAGCGAACAAGGCGGGGCGATGACCTATCGCGCCGGGACCGACGGCCATTTCGCGGTCGAGGCGGAGGTGGAGGGGACGCGCGTCGAGTTCCTGGTCGATACCGGCGCCAGTCGCGTGGTGTTGAGCCCGCGCGACGCACGGCGCATTGGCTTCGATGTCGACAAGCTGGCCTTCACGCAGAGCTTCAACACGGCGAACGGCACGGTGCGGGGCGCCCCGGTCCGCCTGGAGCGGGTGCGCGTTGGCAGCATCGTCCTCGACGACGTCACGGCTTCGGTCAATGGCGCGGCGATGGAGCGTTCGCTGCTCGGCATGAGCTTTCTCAGCCGGCTGTCCGGCTATAGCGTCGAGAACGGGGTTCTAACGTTCAAGCCTTAAGCCGGATCGCCGGCGAAGGCGGCTGCCGAGGGCGAATAGACATCGGCGCAACCCGCCACCCGCCCCGTCGCCGCATCGCGGCCGATGGCCGAGGGCGAGGCGAACTGTTTGGGCAGCACCGTCCGTTCGACCACGTTCAGCTTGAAGCGCTGCTGAAGCGCTGCCATCGCATCGGCCGCCATGTGCAGATCGACCTGAACGTCGTCGCGTCCGGTGGCGTCGATGCGCGGCGCGTGCATGGCGGCTTCGACGTCGATGCCGTGATCGAGCATGAAGCCGGCGATGCAGAAGATCGCCGGCACGATGTGATTGGCGCCGGAGGCGCCGATGGTAAAGCGCACCTGGCCATCGACAGTGGCGATGGTCGGACACATGTTGCTGGTCATCACCCGGCCACCGCCGACCATGGAATCGGGCAGGCCGGGGCGCGGATCGAAATAGGACAGGCCGTTGTTCATCAGGATACCGGTACGCGGCAATACCACCTTGCTGCCGAAGCGGTTAAGCAGGGTATAGGTGATGGCCGCCGCATTGCCGTCGCGGTCGATGGCGTTGATATGGGTAGTCGAGGCGGCCGGCGCCGTTTCCGCGACCGGCGCCCGGCGTTGACGCCGAGCCGCGAAGGCTGAATTGAGACCGTCGGCGTAAGCGACATAGGTTTCCGGTCGAATGCCCGGTCCCGGTTTGAGGCGTTCGGCGACATGGCGGAAGGCCTCGATCAGACGTTCGCCGCCGCTGGTTATTCCGGCCGTGTGCAACACCGCGCCGCGATGGTTGCCGCGCATCGGTGCAAATACGTTGGCACGATAGCCGGCTAGGTCTTCGGCGGCGATAGCGCTGCCGCCGGCCTTGAGATCGGCGACCAGCAATTCTGCCGTTTCGCCTTCGTAAAAGTCGCGCGGGCCGCGTTCGGCCAGCCGACGGAGCGTCGCCGCCAGTTCCCGGCGCGGCAAGACGGTGCCGGGGCGCGGCGGGTGTCCCCCCGGCAGGAAAGCCGCCGTGGCGCCGGTATCGAGCGCCAATTCATCCGCGGCGAAGGCGATGTTCATCATGACGTGCCAATCGACCTGGAAGCCGGCCTCGGCCAGGTCGACGGCGGGCGCCAATACACGGTCCCATCCCAGCTTGCCGAATCGGGATTGGGCTTCGGCCAGACCAGCAACGGCACCGGGAACAGAAATCGAGCCATAGCCGACGACATTGCAGTCGTCGATGCAGGCTGGATAGCCCATCAGCACAGGTGGCGCATCCGGGTCCAAGGGGTAATTCCGTGGATCGATGCCATGGGGGACGGCGCCTTGGAATTCGATGGCATGCTGGCTGGCGTCCGCCGCCCGGTGAACCACCATGAAGCCGCTGCCGCCCATGCCGCTCATCCACGGCTCAACGGAGTTCAATGCCATGGCGGCGGCGACGGCAGCATCGACGGCGTTGCCGCCGGCGGTCAACATGGCAGCGCCGGCCTGAGCCGCCGCCCAATGCTGCGCCGTGACGACACCGTTAGCGCCGATGACGGCAGGCTTGCGCACCTGCCAGTATTCAACCCGGGAAACCATCGGCAGCGCCCTCCACAGAACGGCGAACGAGGTGGCAGCACGGCACCATGGGCCGGCCACCCAGCCCGTTAAGTACCGCCAGTCGGCAGGAAAGCAAAGCATCGCAACCTCGGCAAAGGAGCGGCGGATCGGCTAACATGCGTTTGGCCAAGCTGTGGAGAAGCGATGGGATGGATGACAATCGGCTTTTGGAACTGCGCAAGAACGTCAACCGGATCCTGCGCAACAATCAAATTCTCCCCGAAGACGCAAGCAGGCTGCGCGATGCGCGCGTGCGCATGAAAGACGACGAAGCCTATATCGAACTTCTGGAAACGCTGCTCGCCTACCGACAACGGGTTGCCTTGCTAGAAGGCTTGGCCCGCGACCGGTCCTTTGACGGAATCGGCTGGGCACGACAGATTATTTTTGATTGAACGCAATGGCTCGATGGAGCCAGGTGGAAGGAAAGCCATGAACAATGCCTATCTTCCGGTCATCGGTATCGCCATCGTCGGGGTGGTGCTGTTTGCCCTGTTTTACGAACGCGGCCCGACCATCACTAAGGGCTACGAGGCGGGCGACGTAGCGCGGTCCGCCTGGGACTTCGCCGGCGCCCATGGGCCGGTGTTGGCCGTCATCCATGGCAATCCCTTTGCCGGCGACGAACAGGCATTCCAGCGCAAGGTGTTGGACCTGCTGGACCGGGCCACCGCCCAGCGGGTCACCCGCTATACCACCGACCCGGCCCAGGCGGTGCAGCCGAAGACGCGCGTCGTGCTGATTTTCGACGCGCCGGCCGGCGCTGACGGCAACGCCATCTGCGCCGGGCGCATCCCGGCAACGGCACCCGGCGACAAAGTGATGCTGCGCATGTTGCTGTGTTCGGAAGACCGCTTGTTATCCGACGTCGGCGGCCATATCGCCCGGGGCGAAGACCTCGATCACCCCCGCTTCGCCGACCTGATAAGCCTGTCCTTACGGACATTGATCAACGCCTGACGTCGCCCTGCCGCGCGGCATTCCCTTGGCCGCCGGCCGGCGGTATGGTGACGGATAGCGCCATCCGCATTTGGACAACAAGCAACGATCGGGAGGATCCACAATGACCAGACTAGCCCCACCGAAACCTGAGGAAATGACCGAGGCCCAACGCGCCGCCGCCGCCGAAATCTCCGCCGGCCCGCGCGGTGGGGTCAGCGGTCCCTTCGGCCTGCTGCTGCATTCGCCCGAGCTGTGCAACCACGTGCAGCGCATCGGCGCCTTCCTGCGCTTCAACGCCACCTTGCCCGATGACCAGCGCGAATTTGCCATCATCATGGTCGGGCGGCATTATACCTGCCAGTATGAATGGGTAGCGCATGTCCGCATCGCCCGCGACGCCAAGCTGCCGGAACACATCATCCAGGCGCTGGCGCATCGCAAGCGTCCGGATTTCAAGGGCGATGCCGACCTGGAGGCCATCTACGAGTTCGTCAACGCCCTGCTCAAGGGCGGCACCGTCGAACAGGGCCTTTACGACCGCACGATGAAGCGGTTCGGCAAGGAGAAGGTGTTCGAACTGGTCGGCATCTCCGGCTTCTATTCGATCATCTCGATGACGCTCAACACCTTCGACGTCGAGCCCAAGTTCAAGGACGAACCTCTCCTGCCGGTGTGACGGCGGCGGACGAAGGAGGTCGCCATGACGCGATTGGCCGCCCCCAAGCCCGACGAGATGAATGCCGCGCAGCGGGCTGTCTACGACGAGGTCGTAGCCGGTCCGCGCGGCTACATCGATGGGCCGCTCGCCGAGCTGCTGCACATTCCAGAGCTATGCCGTCATGTGCAACGCATCGGCGCCTACGTGCGCTTCAACGGCCAGCTTCCGCCCATGCAACGAGAATTGGCGATGTGCATGGCGGCTCGCCACATCAGCTCGCAATACGTGTGGGTTGCCCATGCCCGCCAAGCGCGCATGGCCGAGTTGCCGGAAGACATCATCCAGGTGCTGATCGCCCGTCAGCGCCCGAATTTTCACGACGATGACGATCTAGAATGCGTTTACGACTTCGTGCAGAACCTGCTTAGCGGCGGCGCCGTCGAGCAGAAGCTTTACGACCGTGCCTTGAAACGGTTTGGCCAACAGAAATTGATAGAACTGGTCGCCATTACGGGGCAGTTCACGTTCATATCGATGGTCAGCAATGTCTTCGATCTCGAATCGCGCCACAAGGACACGGCCAAGCTGCCACCGGACAGCGAACCGCGGAAGGACCCATTCCCATGACCCGACTGGCAGGCCTCGACCCCGTTGACATGAACACCGCCCAGCGCGCCGTATACGACGAGATCGTCAACGGCCCGCGTGGCGGCGTGCACGGCCCTATCGCCCAACTGCTGCATTGCCCGGAGTTGTGCAACCACGTGCAGCGCATTGGCGCCTTCTTGCGCTTTCAGGGCCTGTTGTCGCCGATGCAGCGGGAGCTGGCGATGAGCATCGTCGGGCGGCGCCATTCTTCGCAATACGTCTGGGTGGCGCATGTCCGCCATGCCCGCACGGCGAAGCTGCCGGAAGATATCATCCAGGCGTTGATCGCGCGGCGCCGGCCGGACTTCCACGGCGACGCAGACCTGGAATGCATCTACGACGTTACCGATGCCCTGCTCAAGGGCGGCGCCGTCGATCCCCAGATCTACGAGCGCGCGATGCAGCGCTTCGGCAAGGAGAAGGTGCTGGAGCTGGTCGCCGTCGCCGGGCAGTTCACGCTGCTGTCGATGGTCACCAATCTGTTCGCCATAGAACCGCGCCACAAGGACACGGCGCTACTGCCGGACTGACGAACCGCTTTGGTTGGAGCCGCAGGCCCGCACGGGCCGGGGTGTGCGTCAGTTCGAGGCGTGCGCCTGAACGGCCGCCAGCATGGCTTCGGCGGCGGCCAGGGCGGCGGCGGCATCCTGCTTTTCACCGTCGGTTTTCGCCGCTTCGCCGAGCTTGTGCGCTTCGGCCAGCCGGCTGTCAGCATCGGCGCGGGTCAGTTCTGAAAGTGGGGCGGCTTCTTCGGCCAGCAGCGTACAGCGTTCCGGCGTCACTTCGGCGAAGCCGCCGGCGACGAAGTAACGGGCGGTGACCTTGCCACCGTCGTGCAGATCGACCGTTCCTGGGCGAACCGTGGACAACAGCGGCGAATGGCCGGGCAATACGCCGAAGTCGCCATCGCCGCCCGGCACCACCACCATGTCGACGTTTTCCGTCGCCAGGAGGCGGGTGGGGGTCACCAACTCGAAAGGCACCTTGTCGGCCATCGCCTGCTCTTCCGTTACGGGTTGCGAGAGACCGTCAGGCCGCCTCGGCGGCCATCTTTTTGGCCTTGGCGATCGCCTCTTCGATGGTGCCGACCATGTAGAAGGCTGACTCCGGCAGGTGATCGTATTCGCCGGCACAGATGCCCTTGAAGCCTTTGATGGTGTCTTCGAGGCTGACAAATACGCCCTTTGTGCCGGTGAACACTTCGGCGACATGGAACGGCTGGCTGAGGAAGCGCTGGATCTTGCGGGCACGGGCCACCGTCAGCTTGTCTTCTTCCGACAATTCGTCCATGCCCAGGATGGCGATGATGTCCTGCAGCGACTTGTAGGTTTGCAGGATGCGCTGCACTTCGCGGGCCGTGGCGTAATGTTCCTCGCCGACGACCCGCGGGTCGAGCACGCGCGAGGTCGAATCGAGCGGGTCGACCGCCGGATAGATGCCGAGTTCGGCGATGGAGCGGTTGAGCGTTGTCGTCGCATCCAAATGGGCGAAGGAGGTTGCTGGCGCCGGGTCGGTCAAGTCGTCGGCCGGCACGTAGATGGCCTGGATCGAGGTGATCGAGCCCTTCTTGGTCGAGGTAATGCGTTCCTGCATCTGGCCCATATCGGTAGCGAGCGTCGGCTGGTAGCCCACCGCGGAAGGAATGCGGCCGAGCAGCGCCGACACTTCGGAACCTGCCTGCGTGAAGCGGAAGATGTTGTCGACGAAGAACAGAACGTCCTGGCCTTCCTCGTCGCGGAAGTATTCGGCAGCGGTCAGGCCCGACAGGCCGACGCGTGCGCGGGCACCTGGCGGCTCGTTCATCTGACCGTAGACCAATGCCACCTTGGAGCCGGGGCCATCGAGCTTGATGACGCCCGATTCAATCATTTCATGATAGAGGTCGTTGCCTTCACGGGTCCGCTCGCCGACACCGGCAAACACCGAAACGCCGCCGTGTGCCTTGGCGATGTTGTTAATCAGTTCCATGATGATGACGGTCTTGCCGACGCCGGCACCGCCAAACAGGCCGACCTTACCACCCTTCGAGTACGGCGCGATCAAGTCGATGACCTTAATCCCGGTGGCGAGAATTTCGGTATCCGTCGACTGATCGAGGAAAGCCGGCGCCGAACGATGGATTGGCGAGCGCATCTTGGCGTTGATCGGCCCACGTTCGTCCACAGGCTCGCCGATGACGTTGAGGATGCGGCCCAGTGTCTCGGGACCGACCGGGATGGAGATCGGCGAACCCGTATCGATCACTTCCAGGCCGCGCATCAGACCGTCGGTGGTGTCCATGGCAACGGTGCGAACCACCGATTCGCCCAGGTGCTGGGCGACTTCGAGAACCAGCCGGTTGCCGCCGTTATCGACATGCAGCGCATTGAGGATGGCCGGCAGCTCGCCCTCGAAGCGCACGTCGACGACGGCACCTGTGACCTGGCTGATGGCGCCCACGTTGTTTTTCGTCATGGTTCAGACTCCTCTGACCGGAACGGCCGGTTCGGTGCGGCAGCCTAGATAGCCTCGGCGCCGGAAATGATTTCGATAAGTTCCTTGGTGATCATCGCCTGGCGCGTGCGGTTATAGACAAGCGTCAGCTTGCCCAGCATGTCGCCAGCATTGCGCGTCGCGTTATCCATGGCGCTCATCCGCGCCCCTTGTTCGGACGCGTAGCTTTCGAGCAGGGCACGGAAAACCTGAACCGACAGGTTGCGCGGCAGCAGCGCCTCGGTGATCTCTTCCTCAGAAGGCTCCATGATATAGGTCGCCCTTGGGCCGGCCGCAGCCTCGGCGGCCACCTGCGCCTCGGTCTTCTGCGGCACCGGGAAGGGGATCAACTGCTGGCCGGTCACTTCCTGACTGATCACCGACTTGAAGCGGTTGTAGATCACGGTGCAGATGTCGAATTCGCCGGCATAGGCCATGTCGCGCAGCTTACCCGCGATTTCGCGAACCGCATCGAACTGCACGCCGTTGCGCGTCAGATTTTCCACGCCGCCGACGACAGCGTCGCTGAACTGGCGGCGTAAAGCATCGCGCGCCTTGCGGCCAAGGAAGAACAGCTTCACCGTCTTGCCCTGCTGGCGCAGGGCAAAGACCCGGCGACGGGTTTCGCGCACGATGTTGCTGTTGAAGCCGCCGCAGAGGCCGCGGTCGGCAGATACCACCACCAGCAGGTGGATATCGCTTTTGCCAGTTCCGGCCAGCAGCACCGGGGCGCCCTGCAGCGTCGGCATATTGGCGGTCAACGCGCCCAACATGCGTTCCATGCGTTCGGCATAGGGCCGGCCGGCTTCGGCCGCTTCCTGGGCACGGCGCAACTTTGCCGCGGCCACCATCTTCATGGCCGAGGTGATCTTCCGCGTCGATTTGACGCTGGCGATGCGGACGCGAAGGTCCTTGAGACTTGCCATGTGGCGCGCTTTCCGTGTCGGCCGGGGCCAGATCCGATCAGGCGAACGTCTTGACGAAGCCTTCGAGGAAGGCCTTCAGCTTGGTCTCGGTGCCTTCGGTCAGGTCTTTGGTATCGCGGATGTCGGCCAGGATATCCGCCGCCTTGGCCCTGACCTCATCGAGCATGGCCTTTTCGAAGCGGGTCACCTGGTTGACGGGCACACGATCGAGATAACCGCGCACGCCGGCATAGATGGCGACCACCTGCTCTTCCATCGCATAGGGCTGGAACTGGCCCTGCTTCAGCACTTCGGTGAGCCGCGCACCGCGCGCCAGCAGGCGCTGGGTCGAGGCATCCAAGTCCGAGGCGAACTGGGCGAAGGATGCCATTTCCCGGTACTGGGCGAGTTCGAGCTTGATCGAACCGGCAACTTTTTTCATCGCCCGGGTCTGGGCGGCGGAACCGACGCGGCTGACCGACAGACCGACGTTCACCGCCGGGCGGATGCCACGATAGAACAGGTCGGTCTCCAGGAAGATCTGGCCGTCGGTGATGGAAATGACGTTGGTCGGGATATAGGCCGACACGTCATTGGCCTGGGTCTCGATAACCGGCAGCGCGGTGAGCGAACCCGAACCGTTGGCCTTGCTCATCTTCGCCGCCCGTTCGAGCAGGCGTGAATGCAGATAGAACACGTCGCCCGGATAGGCTTCGCGACCCGGCGGGCGACGCAGCAGCAACGACATCTGACGATAGGCGACGGCCTGCTTCGACAAGTCGTCGTAGCAGATGACCGCGTGCATGCCGTTATCGCGGAAGTACTCGCCCATGGTGCAGCCGGTATAGGGCGCCAGGAATTGCAGCGGCGCTGGCTCAGACGCGGTGGCGGCGACGACGATGGTGTATTCCATCGCGCCGTTCTCTTCCAAGGTTTTGACGATCTGGGCGACCGTCGAGCGCTTCTGGCCGATGGCGACGTAGACGCAATAAAGCTTGCCGTGCTCGTCCTTCGCCGCCTTGTTGATCTTCCCCTGATTGAGGATGGTGTCGATGATGATGGCGGTTTTGCCGGTCTGGCGGTCGCCGATGATCA
>CAMCUA010000004.1 GCA_945878455.1 Asaia bogorensis
AGGTGCCGTCGCCCATGTTCGCGAAAATGTGCGGATCGCTGACGAATGGCGCGCGGCCGATCCAATTGGCGCCCTCGGCGCCCATATGGGTGAAGGTAGCCGTACTGCGGTCCATCCACAGAGCCATCGTCGAACAACCGATGCCGGCAATCGCCTGCGAGCCTTCTGGCACCGTGGTCGAGGTATTGTGCGGGCAGCCGGCACAGAAGTAGGGAAGGCGCTTGATATCGGGACCATGGGCAGCGGCGCCACGCTCGCGCAGCCGGTCGGCACGCGCTGAAAAGCTATCGACACCGAAACCTTGCAGCCGGCCGGCGATAGCCAGCGCGACATCGCGCGGCGACAATTCCGCCGTCGAGGACAACAGCCGACCCCCCTGTAGATCGGTCTTGCCGACGACGCGGGGCCGCCGGTCGGCCGGCAAGTGATAGAGCTGTTCCTTGATTTGGTTTTCCAGCAGGGCGCGCTTTTCCTCGACGACGAACAACTCATCGACACCATCGGCGAAGCGGCGGATACCTTCGGGCTCCAGTGGCCAGGGAACCCCGACTTTGTAAACCGAAAGTCCGATGGTCTCGGCTGTTGGTCGATCGATGCCGAGGTCGGCCAAAGCCTGCATGACGTCGACAAATGCCTTGCCGGTGCTGACGATGCCCAGGCGCGCCCCTGCCCGGCCCAGGGCCCGGCGGTCGATACCGTTGGCACGAATGAAAGCGCGAGCGGCGGGCAGCTTGAAATGATGCAACCGCTCTTCCGGGGTGCGGAAATCCTCCGGCCAGCGGATGTTGAGGCCGCCGGGCGGTAGTTCCACGTCGTCGGGAAGCGCAATCGGCACGCGCCCGGGTCCAACCTGTACGGTGGCGGTGCTGTCGACCGTATCGGCCACCACCTTCAGCGATGTCCAGCATCCGGAGAAGCGTGACATCGCCCAGGCATAGAGGCCGAAATCCAGCACGTCCTGTACACCGGCCGGATTGAAGATCGGTATCTGCGCGTCCAGCATGGCGAATTCGCTGGCGCTCGGGATGGTCGAGGACTGGCAACCGGGGTCGTCGCCGAAGACCAGCAGAACACCGCCGCGCGCCGCGGTGCCAGCCATATTGCCGTGGCGAAAGGCATCACCCGAGCGGTCGACGCCGGGCCCCTTGCCATACCACATGGCGAAGACGCCATCGTAACGGGCGCCGGGGAACAGGTTGGTCTGCTGCGTACCCCAAACAGCCGTTGCCGCCAACTCTTCATTGACCGCGGGATGCAGGCGCACGTGATGGTCATTGAGGAATTTCGCCGCACGGCCCATTGCCCGGTCGAGCCCGCCCAAGGGTGAGCCGCGGTAACCGGTGACGTAACCCGCTGTATTTAGCCCGGCCGCCAGGTCGCGCTGGCGTTGCGCCATGGTCAGACGGACCAGCGCCTGCGTGCCGGTCATCAACACGCGGCCCTGGCCGAGTGCGTACTTGTCGTCGAGGGTGACGTTGTTCAGCCCGGCTGCCTCGGTCATGGTCGTCACCAACGCCTTGTCCTCCCCCTTCCCGCCGGATGACCCGAGCACGAACGCGCCAGCCCGGCCGCCTGATGGGGATGGCCTTCACGCACAGCGTAGTCACCGGCGGTCCCGGCAGCAACAGGAAGTGCCGGACCAGTAGATGGCTCCTGCATGTGGTTGCCGATCAGTCGGGCTCGGTCATGCGCAGGATATCCAATTCCGTTTCCGGCACGGCATGGCCGATCAAGGCCAGTTCTAGAGACGGCTGGCCACCGGCATGGCGATCCGCCTGCTGGGCGGCAATAATGGCCCAGCGGACATGGGCCATCACTTCCCAATAAGCGACCGCCCCCGGGTCGACCCGGCGGCCCGAGGCGGCCTCGTAGGCCGCCATGAAATCCTCGCGCCGGCCGATGCCGCCGGCTTCCAGATCGTCGCGGCCAGACCGCCAGCACCGTGCGCAGAACCAACCGATATCAGCGAGCGGATCGCCCCAGCCGGCGAATTCCCAATCCAGAATGGCAGTCAGCCCGTCTTGGTCGACGAGGAAGTTGCCGGTTCGGAAGTCGTTGTGGCAGAGCACGACCCCCGAGGCCGGCGGCGGCGGGGCATGGATGCCCAACCAGCGCAGGCCCCATTCCAAACCCGGATAGGGCCATGGCAGTTCGTCGAGAAAACCGCGATAGCGGGCAACCCAGTATTGGGCCGGGCTGGGCGTGGGCTCCGGCAGAAACTCCAATCCGGCGACGGCCGGCCGGATCGCATGGATGCGCGCCAACTCACCGGCCAGACGGCGTAGCAACGCGGTGCGGTCGGGGGCCAGTTGCCGATCCTTGACGATGCGGAATCGGTCTGCCGTCCCGGCCCGTCGGCGCATGATGAAGAAGGGTTTGCCGATGACCCGGTCATCGAGGCCCAACCACAAGGGCTCAGGCACCGTCACCCCCGCAGCATGGGCGGCGTGCAAGATCGCGAATTCCTGGCCCCGGTTGTGACTTTCCGCCACTGTTGTGGGGGCATTCGTGCGCAGCACGGCATCGAGCGCACCGGCATGGGGCCCACCGCTGACATCGGCGAGCAGCCGCCAGTTCTCCTGAATGGCGCCACCCGCAAGGGGTTCGAAGGCGTGGATGTCGACGCCCACAGCCCCGGCCGCTTGCGCCAAGAAGGCTTCCAAGGCCCGTTTATGCTGTTGCATGGCCGGAGGTTACCGGGGCCCTCCCGCCCGCTTGAACTTCTGCAGCGACCGCACTTCCAGCGGCGCGAAGCGCGCGGTGGCACCGGCTGTTTTCACCACCTCGCCGCAATAGAGATCGCCCTTGGAATCCACCCAAATACCATGCGGTGCGATGAAGTTTCCGGGCATCAGCGGATCGGGTCCGCCGAAGCGCGAGATGACCTTGCCGTCGGGATCGCAAATCGTCACGCGGGCGATGGGATCGTGACCCATGGGTGGGTGATCGCAGAAATTATAATGGATACGGGCCGGGCCGGAAGGCAGCATCCAGCCCAGTTCGGCGATGTAGATATTATCCTGATCGTCGATGAAGATGTCGCAAGGCCGGTTGACCCAGTCCCAGGCCTGCAGGAAGGTGCCGTCCTTGCGGAAGATCTGCACCCGCGAATTCTCACGATCCGCCACATAGATGCGGTTGGCGCTGTCCACCGCGATGGCATGGGGCAGGTTGAACTCCCCCGGTCCGTTGCCGGGCTGTCCCCAGGACGTGATCAATTTGCCGTCCGCCGAATAGCGATGCACGCGGGCGTTGCCGTAGCCGTCGGCGATGAACAGATCGCCGTTTTCGCCGATGGCGACGTTGGTCACTTTGTTGAAGGGACCGCCACCCCACAACACGGGGGATTCGTTTTCCTTGAAGCCGGTATTGGCCGCGACCCCGGGCTTGCCGAGCATCGATTGCATATTGCCTTGGGTATCGAAGATGCGAACCGTGTGATCGAAATGGTCCGCCAGATAGAGCCGGTCGTTCTTGTCGATGAAGATGCCGTGGGGGTTGGCGAAGACGCCTTCTCCCCAGGCGTTGAGGAACTTGCCTTCCTTGTCGAAGACGATAATCGGATGGGCGCCGCGGTTGAAGACGTAGACCCGATCCTGGGAATCGACGGCGACACCGGCGACCTCGACAAACGACCAACCTTCGGGCAGCCGCTCCCAACCCTGGATGACTTCGTAAGCGAGCTTGTGCGGTCCAACGGTCATGTGGCGAACTTCCCTGTTCCAGGACTTCCGTGCAGCGCCGCTTGCGGACGCGATGCCTTGGCTGATTGGCGTCAGGCCATCGGAAGCAGCAGCCGCGAACGGCCACCGCCCCCGATATTATCGAAACCGACCCACCTACTTGAAGGCCATGTCCGCCAGGTGGATTTCACTATTGGTCGAAATGTTGGGCACATACTTGATGCGCTTGTCGACACGGGCATAGCCCACCATGTGGTACATGAAGATGTCGGCAACGACGTCTTCATAGACCATGCGGAAGGCTTCCCGCCAGGCAACGACCCGCTCCTGACCGGTCAGGCCGGTGGCCTTGGCAATCTGCTTGTCGAGGTCTTCGTTGCACATGCCCGACGAGTTGCCGTTGCAAGTATAGCGGCTGAACATCGAAAACACGGGATCGCCGGCATTGTTGTCGTGCTGATGCAACAGAACCTGCGCGCCGCGCCCTTCCAGCATCGGCCGGTTGGCATGCCGCGACCATTCAGTGCTTTCCATCATTTTCAGATCGGCGTTGAAGCCGACAGCCTTCCAATAGTTGAGAAAGGCTTCACCGACTTCCTGGGTATTGGGATAGTAGCCGATGCGGCCAAGGATGGTGATCTTGGTATCGACCGGCACGCCATCGGCCTTGGCCGCGGCGATCAGATTCCTGGCCTCGGCCTGATCGAAGGGCCGTACCCTTTTGTCGAGTTCATGGTTGTGGCCGCCGATGGCGGGACCGACGACCTGCGTCGCGTGAATCACGTCCTTCGACAGGACGGACCCCCGCAAGGCTTCGCGATCGATGGCGAGGTTGAGCGCCAGACGGATCCGCCGGTCGTTCAGCGGCGGGATCGTATGGTCGATGCGCCCATAGGTGGTTTCCGAATTGGGATAGCTGTAATCGAGCGTTGGGTTCCTGGCGTCCTGGGCGCCGATATCAGGGGCTAGATCGGCCTCGCCGATCTCGACCATGGCAGCACGCACGGACGACTCGGCCCGCCAGACGTAGCGGGCGACCTCGACTTCCGGCTTGGCACCCCAATACTTGTCGTTGCGCCGGAGAATACCCTCCTGACCCGGCGTAAAGCGCTCGAGGACATAGGGGCCGGTACCGACCGGGGTCCATACCAGCTTGTCGGTCTGCGTGTTGGGCGACGATAGGGTGACCACACCCATGCGCGTGGCCAGGATCGGATCGGCCTTGTTGGCGACGATATCGATGGTGAAGTCATCGACCGGCACGCCCTTGATCTGCAGGTCGCCGAACCGCTTGGTACGCACCTCGCAGGGAAGTTCCTTGTTGTCCATGATGCGCGAGATCGATTTCGCCACACTTTCAGCATTGAACGGAACGCCATCGGTGAAGGTCACGCCTTGGCGAAGCTTGAACCGCCACGTGGTGTCGTTGACCTTTTCCCACGATGTCGCCAAACGCGGTTTGACCGATCCGTCCTTGGCGTCGATTTCCGTCAGCGTTTCGACGATGTTCTGTTTGACCACACGTCCGGTCACCGAACGGGTCGACATGCAGCCGTCGAGGCTGTCGGGTTCGGCCGACAGAACAATGGTGACATTTTTCTGCGCCGCCGCCTGGCCAGGCAGGAAAAGTCCCAAACCCAACAGAACAGCAACGGAGGTCGCAAGCTTTTCGCAAATACCTACCCGGTCACGTGTCATGATTTTTTTCTCCCTGCTTCGATCCCAGCCCGCTTATTGTTGTTTACCGTTCGCCCGGGAACCTGGGATACGCTGCCGATAGGCCGTTGGCGATGGGAAGCCGGCGGCCGTCCGGCGGTTATCATGTATCCTTCGGTTGAGCCGAGTCAAAGAAAAGGTCCCGGCGCTACCAGCGGCTCGGACGATGGCGGCAGGAATACAGGAACAGTCATCGAAGGAGGGACCGGACATGCAAATCAACGATCCATCAAACGCCCAAGATTTTCATAAGCTTGTCGACGATCATCGGCCGGGCAACCGCAAGGCTGCCTTGCTGCTGACCGGCAAGGAAGACTCGCCGGCGAACTACCGTCTGGCCCTCAGCGAGGGCGGCACCGCGGATTGGACCGCGCCCCGACATCGCCACGTCTTCGAACAGTTCCGCTATATCCTGTCCGGCGACTATGTCATCGGCAAAGACGATGTCCTGCCCGCCGGCTGGGCCGCATACTTTCCAGAATCCGTCTATTACGGGCCGCAGATCAAGAAAACTAACATGACGATGATCATCTTGCAGTTCGGGGGCCCCAACGGCTTGGGCTACTGGAGCGCCCAGCAGTTCAGCCAAGCCAGCGCCAGATTGGAAGCCAAGGGCAACGGCAAATTCGACAACGGTATCTATACCTGGACCGATGCCGAAGGGCGACGTCACAATCAGGACGCTGTCGAAGCGGTCGAACAGGAAATGCGCGGCAACAAGATCGTCTATCCGCCGGCCCGTTATAACGACGTCATTCGGATGAACCCGGCGAGCTTCAACTGGGTGAAGGACGCCGACAGTCCCGGCGTGGCGCGCAAGCATCTCGGCACCTTCACCGAGCGCGACGTGCGCTTCGGCTTCGTCCGCCTGGAGAAGGGCGCGACGCTGCAATTCGGCACCGAGAATGCACCCGAAGCGCTGGTCCTGATGGACGGCACGATGACGCATGACAACAGCAGCTACGGTCGCTATTGCGCCTTCGGCACGGAAGCAGAGGAATCCCCCGTGGCGCTGACCGCGGTCGAGCCCAGCGAACTGCTTTATATGAAGATGCCGACCTATTGAAGGTGCACGCTCGATAGATATACAGGCGGCGCGGCTGCCGAAGGGCGGTCGTCCCGCCGCCGATGCACTCGGATGAAAGGGCTGTCATGGATTTCACGCTGCCGCCCGCGCTCGATGCGCTGCGCCTGCGCATCCGCCAGTTTGTCGAGGAACGGGTCATTCCGCTCGAAGCCGACCGCGCCAATCTCGACGCGCACGAGATGATTCGCGAAGACCTGCTCGCCGGCCTGCGCCGCGACGCCCGCGCCGCCGGCCTTTGGGCCCTGTCCATGCCGCCAACCCGTGGCGGGCATGGGCTCGGCATGGTCGGCCTTGCCGCCTGCTACGAAGAGATGGGGCAATGCCCGTTCGGCGCGGTGGTCTTCAACGCCGCGGCTCCCGACGACGGCACCATGATGCTGTTGAATAAAATTCTCGACGAGCCGGCCAAGGATCGCTGGTTGCAGCCGGTCATCGACGGCGTCAAGCGTACCGCGCTCGCCATGACCGAACCGATGCCAGGTGCCGGCTCCGATCCTTCGGCCATGCTGACCACCGCCACCCGCGACGGCGGCGACTGGGTGATCCGCGGCCGCAAGTGGTTCACCACCGGGGCGGAAGGGGCCGCTACCTGTATCGTGATCGCCCGCACCTCCGACGATACGCGCCGCGGTCTTACGGCATTCTTGTTCGATGCCGCCTCGCCGGGTTGGCGGATCGAGCGGCGCATTCCGATCATGGGGCCGGAAGAACATGGCGGCCACTGCGAGTTGAGTTTCGATGGCCTGCGGATTCCCGACGAGCAACGGCTGCTCAACGTCGGCGACGGACTCAAGGTCACCCAAATCCGCCTCGGACCCGCCCGCCTTACCCATTGCATGCGCTGGTTGGGCATGGCCCGCCGGGCGCTAGCCATCGCCCATGCCTATGTCGCCGAACGCAAAAGCTTTGGCGTGACGCTCGCCGACCGAGAAGGCGTGCAATGGATGCTGGGCGAGGCCGCCGCCGACATTCAGATCGGCCGCCTGTTGGTCATGCACGCGGCCTGGAAGCTCGACCAGGGCGACTTCGCGCGTAAGGAACTGTCGATTGCCAAGAACCACGTCGCCGATTGCCTACATCGGGCCATCGACACATCCATCCAGCTGTGCGGGGCGCGCGGCTACTCCAAGGATACCATGCTCGAATGGATGTACCGCTATGCCCGCCAAGCACGCCTGGTCGACGGCGCCTCGGAAGTCCACAAGATGGTCCTCGCCCGGTCCCTGATGGCGGAAGGCGATGGCTTCTGGAAGTGGGGGGCATAAGCCCCACCGGGGGCTACCCCGTGCAACGCCTTCAGCATCCCACCGTCACTTGGGCGCGCGGCGTTGAATGAAGGCAGCGGCGATCGGCTTTTCGAAGAAGTGCCACGACAGGCTAGCCAGCGCGAAGGACATCGCCGTGGCGATGAGGGCTGCTGGATAATGTGCCGCGCCCCACCATTTGACGAGGTGCCAAAGGAAGGGGTGAACAATGTAAAGCCCATAGCTGACCACGCCGGTATAAATCAGCGGCTGCCATTGCAGAATAGCCCGCCCGATGCCGCCAAAGCCGCGCATGGCGCCGATGACCAGCCAAGCGAAGGCCAGCGACAGCGACAGCTCGCAGAAGGTGCCGGCCACCGTGCCGTAGAGGAACTGCGTTCCCACCCCACCGAACAGGAACAATAGAATCCCCAGCCAGCCGGTGCCCGGACGCGTCATGCGCGCCAATACATCGTCTCTCCGGCCGTAGCGTAGCAGCGCGATGAGGGCACCGAGGCCGATAGCATCGAGATTGGAGAAGGGCGAAGCGAAGTACCAATACATGTTCACCACATCGAGCACGATGGCCATGCGTGCGCCAAGGGCGAGCGCCATCAGCACAAAGCAGGCCGGGATCAACGCGCGGCGCGGCGCAATAAGCACGAAAAACGGCCACAGCAGGTAGAACTGTTCCTGGGCACCGAGGAACCAGAAATGGGCGCTGGCTGGATCGGTCTGCTCGATGCCGATATAGAGGTTGGTGGCGAACAGGAGATGCCAGGGAAGCGGCTCCCAGAAGCTCGGCTGGTTGAGCATCAAGCCGATGGCAATCGTCAAATAGTAGACCGGGATAATCCGGACGGCGCGGCCGCTGAAAAAGGCGCGGGCGGCGGCGCCGACGGACTGCTTGCCCGCGCCGACCGCATCGCGGGCGCGCAGCAAGCTGTTCGTTACCAGAAAGGCACCCATCACGAAAAACATGCGAACGCCGATCGGGCCCCAAGCGACGTAGTGCGAGGTCCAGGGATCGAAGTGCCAGACGATCACCGCAAGGATGGCGAGCCCGCGCACACCGTCGAGCTGCGGCATATGATTGGTGCGGCTTTCAACGTAGGCGGGCGGCTGTCCGGGGGTCGCATGGCCAGTTGACGGTGCGGCGGCACTTCTCGAATCGCTCATCGTGTTGTTTCCATCCGCACTATGTCCGCATAGGGCCGATGGCCCCGCCCAGCTTCAACATGATGGATTCTGTCGGGATCGAACCGCCGGTGAGGTCGAGGTTGCGACGCGGCGGTCAACGGGCCGGCTGGCGACTACCCAGCCGGCCCCTTTTTCCGTCACTTCCGATTGAGGAAATCACGCTTGCCGATGACCACACCACAATGACGCAGAATGGTGTAAGCCACCGTGGAATGAAAATAGAATTGCGGCAGGGCGACTTGATTGACGTAATCTTGCCCCGAAAACGTCTTCGGCTGGCCGCCGACCGGGATGGTAATGTCGCGCGTTTCGCAGCCGTCGAGAGCTGCTGGTTTGATGCCTTGAACAAAGGCAATGGCCTTGCCGATACGCGCCTTCATTTCGCCCAAGGTCTTTTCCGTATCGTCGAATTTCGGCACTTCCACGCCAGCCAGCCGCGCCACCATGCCGGTGGCAAAGACGGTCGCCAGTTGAAACTGGCGGCTTAGCGGAAACATATCGGGAGCCATCCGATAGCCGAGCAACACCGCCTGATCGATCTTGCGGGCGGTGGCGTCGGCCTCCGCCTTGTCGATGATGGCGGAAAGCGCGTTCAGGGTTTGCAGGATGCCGGGAACCGTAGCCTGATGCATGTTGATGGACATGGCCTTAAGTCGCTTTCATTGAGGGAAGGGAAGGCGTGAATTTGCGCCCAATCCGAACCGGGATGCAAGGGGGACGCTGCACCCATGCACTCCGGTAGCGCGCTAGAGGCTGGTTGCCTTTTCCGGAGCCTTGCGCACGCCCCGAATCGTCTCGCGATACAGGATGAACAGCCCCGAGGCACAGATCACGGCGGCACCGAGTAAGGATTGCGCGGTGGGCAGGCCATCGAATGCCAACCAGCCGATCAACAGCGCCCATACCATCGCCGTATAGTCGAACGGCGCCACGACGGAGGGCGGCGCCAGGCGGAAAGCCTGGGTCATGAAAATCTGCCCGATACCGCCGAGAACACCCACGGCGGTCAGCAGCAGCAGGTCGCGGGGGCTGGGCGGCACCCAATCGAACATCATGATGACACCGCCGACACAGGCGCTGCCGAAGGTAAAATAAAACACGGTGGCCGCACTATTATCGACGCTGCCCAACCGGCGCATCGCCACCATCACCACGCCGTAAAGAAAGGCTGAGGCGATAGCGAGCATGGCGGAAAGGTCGAACCCGCTGCCAGTGGGACCGACCATGATCAGGATGCCGGAAAAACCGACCAGGCAGGCGGCCAGGCGTTGGTAGCCAACCCGCTCGCCCAACAGCGGGATCGACAACAAGGTACCGAACAGCGGGGCGGTGAAGCTGATCGCCACATAATCCGCCAGCGTCATGAAGGTGATGGCGTAAAAGCCGCAGAACATCGAGGCGAGACCCGCGCCAGCGCGCACCGCCTGCAAGCCGGGACGCCGGGTGCGCAACGCCGACCAGCCGCCTTGGGACGGCAGGTAGAGCAACAATGGGATTAACGCCGGCAACGAGCGGAAGAAAACGATCTGCGCTGTCGAGTAGCCCGAACCCAAGGACTTGATGAGGCTGGCCATGCAGGTAAAAACCAGCACGGCGCAAAGCTGGCAGGCTATACCTTTGCCGTAGCTATCGCCGGCGGCGATCAGGGAGCGGGTGCTCATGGCGCCGTCCTATGCCACCACCCATCCCACGGCACAAGGCGCTTTGCGCGCAAACAGGGCCAGAATCCATGGACAAGACGACGGAACACCATCACGCCCCGGCAACGCTGCGCAACCGTGAACCGATCCTCGCGGTATTGCGGCGGGTGTTGCCAGAAGACGGCCTGGTACTGGAAGTTGCCAGCGGCAGCGGCGAGCATGCCGCTTTCATGACGCCCCGACTTGGCACCGGCATCGCCTGGCAGTCGACGGAGGCAAACTGGAACGCCCTGGCGGGCATCGATGCGCATGCCGCCGACAGCGCCTGTCCGCGCATCCGCCCGGCCATCGTCCTCGATGCCGGCGCCGCCGATTGGCCGATCCACCAGGCCGATGCTATTTTTTGCTGCAACATGATCCACATCGCACCGTGGCCGGCGTCCGAGGGCCTGTTTGCCGGGGCGGCGCGGCTATTGTCGATGGGTGCGCCCTTGATTCTCTATGGCCCTTTCAAACGGCACGGCCAGCATTCGGCACCGTCCAATGCCGCGTTCGATGCGGGGCTGCGGGATCGCGATCCAAGCTGGGGCGTGCGGTGCCTGGACCACGAGGTCAGGCCATTGGCCGAACGGTCTGGCTTCGGATTGGACGAGATCGTCGCCATGCCCGCCAATAACGTTATCGCGATCTTTCGTCGCCAATGAGGCTTTAGCTATCCCGATACGCGATGCGGACCACTTCGATGGATTCCGGTCCGGCTGGGGTGCGCAATTCGACGACATCGCCGACGCGAGCCCGCATCAGGGCCCGGGCAACAGGCGAAATCCAACTAATCCGGCCGTCGTCGCTCGATGCCTCATCGATGCCGACTATGCGTACCGTGCGTTCGCGGTCCTCGGGATCGGCATAGGTGACGGTGGCGCCGAAAAAGACCTGATCGCGATTTTTCTGCCGGGTGGGATCGACGGGCTCGGCGCTTTCGATGCGCTTGGTCAGATGACGGATGCGCCGGTCGATTTCGCGCAACCGCTTCTTGCCATAGATATAATCGCCATTCTCTGAGCGGTCGCCATTGCCGGCAGCCCAGGAAACCGTTTCCACCACCTTCGGCCGATCGACATGCAAGAGGCGATGCCGCTCTTCGTTCAAGCCCGCCAAACCGGCCGGCGTGATCAAATTGCGCACCCTGGGCATCGCCTCCGGATCGGGCTCGGGCTCGGGTTCGGCGGCATCGCTGTCGTCGGGTTCACGGGTAAAGGCTTTGGACATCGTCAGCACTACCTTGGGCTGACTCTCCAGCCCGATGCCGCCAGATATACCCCTGAACCGGCAAGCCGCAAGTGGCAAGGTTGCGCAAAAAGCGGCTGCACGGACGGGCGGCGGCGTTCTATAGGTAGCGCTGGCTATTGGTAGCACTGGCTGCAGGTAACGCTGTCCCTTTCACTCGCCGGGTGTCCCCCACACGATGCCATCCTTCGACGTCGTCATCGTCGGTGCCGGGGCCGCCGGGCTGATGTGCGCCATGACGGCCGGCGGCCGCGGCCGCCGCGTCCTGTTGCTGGAGCGCGGCCCGGAACCGGGTGCCAAGATCCTGATCTCCGGCGGCGGACGCTGTAATTTCACCAATCTGCATACAGCAGCCGACCGCTTTCTGTCGGACAATCCGCACTTCTGCAAATCGGCGCTGAGCCGCTATAGCCAACACGACTTTATCGCGCTGATCGAAAAGCATCGCATCGCCTATCATGAAAAGACCCTGGGGCAATTGTTCTGCGACGGTTCGGCCAGGCAGATCGTCGCCATGTTGCTGGATGAATGCGCGGCGGCCGGAGTCGTCCTGCAACGCAGCCAGCGCATCGCCAGCATCGACAAGTCAGACGGCTTTCGCATCGCGACCGATGGGGGAACCTTCGATGCGCCGGCCCTAGTTTTGGCCAGCGGTGGTCTGTCCATTCCGAAGATGGGCGCCTCCGGTTTCGCCCACGATCTGGCGCGACGCTTCGGCCTGGGGATCGTCGAACCACGCCCCGGATTGGTGCCGTTGACGGCCGGGAAGGACGATCTGGCCCTGATACAGCCGCTGGCGGGCCTTTCGTTCGATGCCATCGTGGCGCACCGGCGGACTGCCTTTCACGAAAAGGTGTTGCTCACCCATCGCGGCCTGTCCGGCCCGGCCATTCTGCAGATTTCATCCTACTGGCAGAATGGGGAGTCGATTGGCATCGACATGCTGCCGAACCACGATGCCGCCCTGCTGCTGCGCGAGCGGCGACGGTCGCGGCCAAAGGCGGAACCGCAAACGGTGCTGGCCGAATTCCTGCCGGCGCGCCTGGCGCGCGCCCTGACCGAGCGCCTGCTGCCCAACCAGCCCATCGGCAGCCTTTCCGATACGCAGATCGACAAGGCCGCCGCGGCGCTGAAAGCGTGGACCTTCATGCTGGCTGGATCGGAAGGATACGCGAAGGCGGAAGTCACCGTCGGCGGCGTCGACACGGCCGATCTATCGTCGCGCACCATGGAGGCACGCAAGGTCCCCGGCCTGTATGTTATCGGCGAGGCGGTCGACGTCACCGGCTGGCTCGGCGGCTATAACTTCCAATGGGCCTGGTCGAGCGGCTGGTGCGCCGGCATGGCTGTCTAACGGTAACGGTTTCTCTCCCCGACACGACGAAGGATCAACCGCCGCCATGTCCGCGAAGGACGCTGCCTTCCCCTCGACAGCCGTTGTCGCGATGCTCATCGCCCTTGAAGCGCCGCCGGTGTTCCTGCTCGCCTTTGGCGTGGAGGTCTGGTGGGTCGATGCCTTCGCCCACTTTCTACCCTGGCTGACCTTGGCGTTGCTGATACAAGCCGCGCTGTTGCGCCACCGCGTGCTCAGCAGCTTTTCCATCGCCGCCGCCGGCGTACTGACAGGTTTGATGCTGACGGCACCGACCGCCGAGATGGCCGGACGCCCAATGGCGCGATGCGAAGGTCCACCTTTTCGCGTCATCGGCTTTAACGTTCAATACGGCAGCCAGGATAGTGTCGCCATCGCACAATGGCTCGACGCGCAGCAACCCGACCTCGCCTTTTTTATGGAAGTGACACCGGCGTGGGACGCGGTCTTGCGCCAGGCGGCTGCCGCCCAAGGCCTTGCCTATCGTTCCGATCCGGATCCAGGTCTCTACGGCAGTGCCTTGATGAGCCGGCTGCCGCTCGTCGATATCGCCTTCGTGCCGCACCGGCGCAGCCTGGCAAAGCCGCAACTTGTGTTCGACTCGCGCGATCGGGCTGTCCCGCCCCCCGAAGCACCCCAGCTGCGCGCCGTCGTCCGCATCGGCGGCGACCTGGTGGCCGTGGGCGGCGCCCATCTGTCCTTTCCGCTGATACCGACGACCCATGCGATGGCCTTGGAGGAAATCGATCAGATCGCCGCCTGGACGAATGACCGGATGAACGATCCTACCGTGGCCGGCGTGTTGCTGTTGGGCGACTTCAACAGCACGCACTTTTCCGCCATTTTGCGCCGGCTCAAGGCCACGACCGGACTCCATTCCGTCATGCCGGTCTGGCCAGGAACGTGGCCGGCCAATCTGCCCACCGGTATCGCCATCGACCACGTCGTAGTTTCGGGCAGACTACGGGCTCGTTCGGTGGCTGTCGGCGACGACCTGGGTTCGGATCACCGACCGGTCAGCGCCGACATCGTCATCGAACTGGCAACCTGCCCCGACGCATGATGCGCAGACGAGTTTCCGCGCCCGTCCGCTGTATCAGCCACGCCCGATGAAAGGCTGCTTCACTGGCAGCATTTCGCATTCGAGCATGTTCACGCCATCGGGCAGCGATGCGATAGCCACCGCCATGGCGCCGATATCGGCGGCCTCCATGATGCCTTCGCGATGCTGCTGTTCTTCGCGACCGATCTTCAGTTCGGACCAGGTATTGCCAGGGTATATGCAGCAGACGGCAACGTTATCGGGCCGGCCGTCCAACGCCATCGAGCGGGTCAAGCCTTCCAGGCCGAACTTGGACGAGACGTAGGCCGCCGCGTTGGGCCGTGGCCGCTTCGCCGAAATGCTGGCGATATTGATGATGCGGCCCGACTTTTGCTTGCTCATCAGGCGCAGTGCCTCACGGCCGCAGATGAACGGCCCGGTCAGGTTGGTTTCGATCACCCGCTTCCATTCGGAAAGCGGCAGGTCGACGGTGGCGTGGCGGGTGTTGGTGCCGGCGTTGTTGACCAGGATGTCGACCCGCCCGAAGGCCTCCACCGTCTGGCGAAACAGTTCGGCAACCTGGGCTTCGTCGGTAACGTCGGCGACGATCGCCTTGACCCGGTTGCCGCCCTTGGCCATCTCCTTCGCGGCGGTCTCTAATTTGTCCTTGGTGCGCGCGGTGAGCACCAGAGTCGCGCCTTCGGCAGCGAAAGCCTCGGCAATGCCCCTGCCGATGCCGGAACGGGCGCCGGTGATGATGGCGACCTTATCGGTAAGCCGGCCCATGTCTTCCTCCTTCAATTGGCTTGGGGTCGATGCCCCGGAAACGGATGCAGACGCTTGGTTTTAGCGGTTACGAGCAGCCTCAACCCCGCCCGATATACGGCATGCTGACCTTGGTCAGGGTACCTTCCAAGACGTTGACGCCCGGCGGCAGCATGACCATGGCCAATACCATGCCGGCGACATCGTCGACTTCCATGGCCCCTTCGGTCGCGGCGCTACTCGAATGACCGGTATCGGTATTGCCGTTGTTCATCTGGCTGACAGCAATGCCGTCCTCGCGGCCTTCGAGCGCCATGGCACGAGTCAGGCCGGAAACACCCCACTTGGCGGCGACGTACGCGCATGATTTCACGCGCGGCACCTTTGCGGCGATGCTGCCGATATTAATAATGCGACCACCCTTTTGCGCCTTCATGATGCGCATTGCCTCTCGGCCGCAGAGGAACACGGCGTTCAGGTTGACGCCCAGCACGCTTTCCCACTTGGCGAGCGGCATGTCGACGATGAGATCGTTTGAGTTACCGCCGGCGTTGTTGACCAGGATGTCGAGCCGTCCAAACAGGTCCATGGTGCGCTTGAACATCACCTGCACCTCGGCCTCGTCGGTCAGGTCGCACGGCATGGCTTCAACCCGCGATCCGGTGGCCTTGGCGATCTCCTGGGCGGCCTTCTCCAGTCGTTCCTTGCCGCGTGCGCAGATGACCACCGAAGCGCCTTCACCTGCGAAACGCGTGGCAATTCCCCTGCCGATACCGGTGCTGCCACCGGTGACGAGGGCCACCTTGCCAGCCAACCGGTCTCCGGTCTTCAAAGCTTGAGCCATTTCCCCTCCCCCCTCTGATTTTCAGCCGCGCCCGACGAAGGGCATGTTAACCGCCGTTAGCGTGCCTTCCAGCACATTGACCCCATCGGGCAGCAGCACCATGGCCAGCACGATGCCGGCAACGTCGTCGATCTCCATAATGCCTTCCTTGGCCGCCTGCTCGTCGCGGCCGAGCCAACGGTCGGTGCGGGTGTTGCCATTGTTCAGTTGGCTGACAGCGATGCCGTCGGCGCGGCCTTCGAGGGCCAAGGAACGGGTTAGACCGGTCAGGCCAACCTTGGCGGCAACATAGGCCGCTGAATTGGCGCGTGGCACCTTCGCGGCGATGCTGCCGATGTTGACGATGCGGCCCGATTGCTGCTTCTTCATAATGCGCAGCGCCTCACGCCCGGTCAGGAAAACCGCCGTCAGGTTGGAATTGATGACCTTGTTCCAGTTGGCGAATGGCATGTCGACAACCAGTTCTCGAGTGTTGCTGCCGGCGTTGTTGATCAGGATGTCGAGCCGTCCAAACAGGTCCACGGTGCGTTTGAACATCGCCTGCACCTGCGCCTCGACACCGACGTCGCAAACCACCGCCTCGACCCGCGAACCGGTCGCCTGGGCCAGTTCTTTCGCTGCCGACTCCAGGCGTTCCTTGCCACGGGCGCAGATCACCACAGATGCACCCTCGCCGGCAAAATGCCGGGCGATGCCCTTGCCGATGCCGGTGCTGCCGCCGGTTACGATTGCCACCTTGCCGGCCAGCCGCTTGCCCGCGGACGGGCTGCGTTGAGTGTTGGCCATGCCGTCCTCCCCTGATTTTCATTGTTGTCCGGTTAACCCGGAACCAGGACGATAACCCGATCGGCCCACCTACGTCACGGACGATGACACGGGCAAGTCTTTTCCTGTAGGGATGGGTGACCCCTATCGAGTTTCCCCATCGATGCCCTTCACCCCACCCACCGAGGTCGCGCCGCTGCTGGCCCTGTCCGCAGCTGGGGGACGCATCGCCGATTGGGATGCGCCCGCGCTGGCGCGCGTCGACGACCTGGCCCCGCTGACCGCCGCGGCCGCCAGCCGTCGCGATGCGGCCTTTGGCGGGGTGCAGACCTATTCGCGCAAGGTGTTCATCCCGCTGACCCAGCTGTGCCGCGACGTCTGCCACTATTGCACCTTCGCCCAACCGCCCCGGCGGGAGCAAACGGCATTCCTCGCTCCCGACACAGTGCTCGACATCGCCCGGCGCGGCGCCGCCGCCGGTTGCCGCGAGGCTCTGTTCACCCTGGGCGACAGACCGGAGCGGCGCTACGCAGCCGCCCGCCGGGAACTGGACCGGCTTGGCCACGCCACCACGCTGTCCTACCTGGAGGCCATGGCGGAACGGGTTTTTTCCGAAACCGGTCTGCTGCCCCACCTCAACCCCGGGATCATGGCAGCAAGCGACATTGCCGCCCTGCGCCGCGTGTCCGTCTCCATGGGGTTGATGCTGGAAAGTGGGTCGGCCCGCCTGATGGCGCCGGGCGGACCGCATCATGGCTCACCGGACAAGGAACCGTCGGTTCGCTTGGCCACCCTCGCGCGCGCCGGCGAAGCCGCCGTACCCTTCACCACCGGCCTGCTGATCGGCATCGGCGAGACGCGCGAAGAACGCATCGCCGACCTTCTCGCCATCCGCGCGCTTGGTGAGCGATACGGCCACATCCAGGAAGTGATCGTGCAGAATTTCCGCGCCAAGCCGGGAACCCGGATGGCGCGGGCGGGCGAACCGTCGCTGGATGAACACCTGTGGACAATCGCCGTGGCACGCCTGCTGCTCGGCCCCGAGATATCCATTCAAGCGCCGCCGAACCTGCGTCCCGGCGTGCTGGCATCGTTGATCGATGCCGGCATCGATGACTGGGGTGGCGTTTCGCCGGTGACGCCGGACCACGTCAATCCGGAAGCTCCCTGGCCGCAGCTCGACCAGTTGGCGGAAGCGACCGCGGCCGCCGGCCGTGTGCTGGTCGAGCGGCTGGCCATCCGACCGGCATATGCCCGCGACGCTGACCGTTGGTTGGATGGCCGCATGGCCATTGCCGTGCGCCGGTCCATCGATGCCGCCGGCTTGGCGCGTAGCGACCGGTGGCAGCCCGGCGCCGCCCTGCCCATTCCCCTGCGCGGTACTGTTCCTGTTGCAGCGGTGCGCGGCCCGCTGGCCCGCATCCTGGCCCGCGCCCGCGATGGCCAGGACCTGACGGAAGACGAGATCGTCTCCTTGTTCGGCGCACGCGGCGCCGACGAGGCTGCCGTGATGGCCGCCGCCGACGCCCTGCGCCGCGAGGCCGTGGGCGACACCGTGCGCTACGTCGTCAATCGCAACGTCAATTACACCAATGTCTGTACCTACCATTGCGGCTTCTGCGCCTTTTCCAAGGGGCGCGTACAGGAGGACAAACGCGGCCGGCCCTATGCCCTCGACCTCGGCGAGATCGGCCGGCGGGCGGCCGAAGCCTGGGCACGCGGCGCCACGGAGATCTGCCTTCAGGGCGGCATCCATCCAGCCTATACGGGACAGACCTATCTCGACGTTCTGGCCGCCGTGAAAGCCGCCGCGCCAGGCCTGCATGTTCATGCCTTCACACCGTTGGAAGTGAGCCAGGGCGCCGCAACACTGGGCATCGACGTGCGGGCGTTTCTGACCCGTCTGCAAGTCGCCGGCCTGGGCAGCCTGCCCGGTACCGCCGCCGAAATCCTCGACGATCCCATCCGCGCCATTATCTGTCCCGACAAGCTCGACACCGATTCCTGGTTGTCGGTCATGGAAAGCGCGCATGACCTGGGGCTGCGCTCGACCGCCACGATCATGTTTGGCCACGTCGACGGACCGGCCAACTGGGCACGACACTTGTTGCGGCTGCGTGCCTTGCAGCAGCGCACCGGCGGTTTCACCGAGTTCGTGCCCCTGCCCTTCGTGGCCATGGAAGCGCCGCTTTACCTCAGGGGCCGCAGCCGCGCCGGCCCCACCTTTCGCGAAGCCATGCTGATGCATGCCATCGCCCGCCTGGCGCTGTTCCCGGGGTTCGTCAATATCCAGGCTTCCTGGGTGAAGATGGGACCGGACGGACTGGCGGCCTGCTTGGCGGCCGGGGCCAACGATGCGGGCGGCACGCTGATGAACGAATCGATCACCCGCGCGGCTGGCGCCACCCATGGACAGGAGATGCCACCCGCCACCATGGCGGCCTTGATCCGCTCGGCCGGCCGGCAGCCCCAGCCACGCACCACCCTTTATGGCGCGGTCGACCCGGAACGCACGGCGGCGGCCGAATCGGCCATCGCTCTGGAGCCAATAGTCGAACGCCCCGCCGCCTGGCTCGGCGCGGCCTGACGGCGCGACATCGGGCCCATCTTGACGCTCTCTTAACCTGCGGCGCGTTAAATGGCATTGACGCGGCGTATACACTTTTTCGGCGCCGCCGCATCGATGGAGCCGCTGCCTCGTCCATGATTCTGACCCGGGAAAGCATTAGGGATGGCTATGTGCAGCGCCTGGTGGCTCACGAACAGGCCGGGCGCAAGCCGCTGTCTGAAGAGCAGCTGAGGCTTTCCCGCCGGCAGGCGCTGGCCCGCAATGCGGCCAATGGCGAGGTCTGGATCTTCGGCTACGGTTCCCTGATGTGGAACCCGGCGTTCCACTTTGTCGAGTCGCGGACGGGCACCATCTTCGGCTATCGCCGTCGCTTCTGCCTATGGTCGACCATGGGACGTGGCAGTCCCGATAATCCCGGCCTGATGCTGGGCCTTGCCAGCGGCGGTAGTTGCCAGGGTCTGGCCTTGCGCATCGCACCCCAGGTCGTCGAATCGGAAACCGATATCCTGTGGCGGCGTGAGATGGTCAGGGGCGCCTATCGGCCGAGTTGGGTGCGCGTCCACACGCCGGAGGGCGTTGTCACCGCCATTACCTTCGTGATCAATCCGCAACACGATGCCTATGCCGGCATTCTGCCCGAGGAAACCGTGGTGGCGTCTATTGCGACGGCATGCGGCCGGCTGGGCCCTTGCGCCGAGTATCTGACCAATACGGTTTCCCATATGCAGGCGCTGGGCATCCGCGATCGGCATATGAGCGACCTGCTCGCCAAAGTCCGCGCCACGCCCCCGCAACAGACAACCGATGGCAGCTAGCATGCCCACCCTGAGGCTGGCTTTGAACGAAGGACGATTGCGTCTGTGGTCGGGGCTCGTCCTCGTCGCTTACGTTGTTCCGCACTTGCTCAATCACACGCTCGGCTTGATCTCGCTCGACGCCATGGAGGGGCTGCGGCAGGTCATCTCTGCTGTCTGGTACAGCCTGCCCGGGACTATCGCATTGTACGGGGCGTTCCTGATACATTTTAGCCTTGGCCTACTATCGCTGTTTCGCCGCCCCCACTTACGCATGCCGCTGTGGGAGGCTGCCCAGCTGACTTTAGGTCTGTTGGTCTGGCCCTTGCTTCTCGCGCATGCGCTTGGCACGCGGGGAGCCGCTACGTTGCTCGGCATCGACGTGACCTATCCCCTGGTGGTCGCCACCCTTTGGTTGGTGCGGGAATGGGGATGGTTGCAGCAAATTCTTCTGGTCTTCGTCGTCTGGGGTCATCTGTGCGTCGGGCTGCATTTTTGGCTGCGCCTGAGATCTGGATACCGGCGTATCGTGCCGTTGCTTTATCCCCTGGCAGTGCTGTTGCCGTTGCTGGCTGTCGCCGGTTTCGTGCGGGCCGGGGCCGATGTCGGCGCGTTGGACGCCGCTGACCCGGCATGGCGGACCAGTCTTTTAGCGCCGCGCGACAATGCCCCGGCGGCAGCGAAGGCGACCTTGCAGCAGACCGCCGATGCGCTGATGGGTGCCATCTTCGGCGCCATCGCGCTGACGCTCGTCTGCCGGTTGGTGCGAACGGCATATCGAAACCGCCATGGGCGCTATCGCCTGGGCTGTCCCGACGGACGGACATTGATCGCTCCAGTCGGCCAGACTGTTTTGGCGACAATCCGCGCCGCCGGCATTCCACATGCGGCGGTCTGCGGCGGACGGGGTCGTTGTACGACCTGCCGGGTCAGGGTTACCGAAGGCCGGGCCGGTCTGGCACCGCCCGAAGAGGTGGAGAGCCGCGCCTTGTCGCGTCTGGGCACACCGGAAAACGTTCGGTTGGCCTGCCAGCTGCGCCCGCGCGGCGATTTGACGGTGCTGCCCTTGCTGCCGCCCCAGGCCGTGGCCAGTTCTTCGGCGGCGGGTGGCGTTAACGGCCGCGAACAGACCGTGGTCATTCTCTTCGCCGATCTGCGCGGTTCCACGCGTTTGGGCGAACGCAAATTACCCTATGACGTGCTGTTCATCCTCAACCAATTTTTCGCCGAGATGGCCGCCGCCTTGCGCGCGACGGATGGGCACTACGCCCAATTCAACGGCGACGGGCTCATGGCGCTCTACGGTCTCGACGGCGATATCCAACGAGCCGCCCGCCAGGCCATGGCTGGCGCCGACCAGATGCTAAATCGGCTCGAGCAACTCAATCAGGTCCTGGCAATGGAACTTGCCGAACCCCTGCGCATGGGCATCGGCATTCACTGCGGCGAGGCCATCGTCGGCACCATGGGTCCCCCGGCGGCACCGATACTCTCGGCTATCGGCGACAATGTTAACGTGGCCGCTCGGCTGGAGTCGCTGACGAAACACTACGACGCCCCCGTCGTCATATCCGTCGAGGCGGTCAAGGCTGCCGGCATCGAAGCGCCAGGCGAGGGACGCCACCTGTCGAACGTATCCGGGCGGCATGGACCGATCGAGATTTTTGCCCTCGCCCATCCGGCGAGCTGGCTTGCCGCTCTCCGTCGTTGAGTTTCGGATGTTGAGTTTCAGCAGGTACCAATGAAAAAGCCCCTCACCAGGAGGGGCTTGCAGACAAAAGACCCGACCAGTCTGGCCTGTCAGACGGAAATATCGAGCTGGCCGTTGTTGGCAGCAGGCGCAGGTGCGCTGACGTCGCGCGCCTGCTGTGTGGCAGCGGCGTCGCGGCTCTCCTGAGCTTTCGCATCGGCCGTCAATCGTACTTGGCGCAACTGCTCATTTTGCTCGCTCGCCAAACGGACAGCTTGGCGAGCGGCGGCGAGCGGCAACAAGGCAACTTTGACCGGCTGAGTCGTATCAAATGAGTCGACAGCCATGTCGGATTATCCTTCGCGACATAACCTATAGCATAGAATATAACGTATATATATCGAATTGCACGTAAATTCCATAACGGGGCAATAGAGTGAAGATGCCATTGAGCCGGCAACCCGGATAAAATCAGTACCCTACCGGTTGGCTTTGCACCGTCGATCGATACGGCCAGTCGTCATTGAAAGGAAAACCGTCACCTTATGTCGGACATCGATGAAATCAGTCAGGAGGCTGTCCAGAAGCAGGTAACGGACACGCTGCGCCGATATGTCGGGCTCGGGCGGCCGTTCAGCGTCACCGAGTTCGCTAAGGCAACCGGCATTCCCGAGCGCACCTTAAAAAGCTATCAGGGCGGACAGGCCACTCCTAGTTTTGCCTATATGTTGCGGTTGATGGCTGTTTTACCCCCAGAGTTTGCAGATGCCGTCTTGGCGCCCGCCAATCTTGGTAATGTCAGCCGCATCCATCGCGGCCGCGGCTCCAGCTTAGATGTCCACGCTTTGGCCAGTCAGCTCAATAGCTTAATTGCTCAGGCGCTGGCCGACGATGGGATCATCGATCACCTGGAAGAAGCGGATATGGAGCCCACGGTGCGTTCTCTGCAGGCCCGTTGCAACGCTTGGCTGTCGCGCCGTCAACCGCGCTGAATGGGCTACACCAACGCCGGGCGGGCAGCCGTTGACAGGGGTCAGGCCCTACCCTATGGTCCGCCCCCGGCCGCGCCCCAAAGGCACGGTGATGGGACGAACAGTGGATGCGAGCAGCGCAAGAGTTCAGGCCATGAAGATCAGAAATTCGCTTAAATCGGCCAAAACCCGCGACAAGAACTGCGTTCTCGTCCGGCGCAAAGGGCGCATGTTCGTCATCAACAAGCGCAACCCCCGCTTCAAGGCGCGCCAGGGCTGACGGTCACGTCGAATCCGTCACCGATACTTGGCTCCTACTTTAACCATCCACACCAGCTCACGCACTTGTGAACGAGCGCGCGGCCTATAGGCTTGCGCTCTGCTCATCGGCGTTTCCGACCCCCGACGGTCGCCTATCGATGACGCCATGGGTTTCCGATGGCGGCGTCGTTGCCTATGATCGCTGCGGCAAAGCTGGAGAGACCGCATGCAGATGCCCCCGCCCGACCCAGACGTCCTCAGCCGGCGCCCGGAAATCCTTGTGGCCTTGCGCGCGATACTGCCGGCCGAATGCATCATTGCCGACGAGGATTCCCGGCGCGCTTACGAATGCGACGGGCTCAGCGCCTATCGTCAACTACCGCTGATCGTCATCCTGCCGGAAACCACCGAACAGGTCGCCCGCGTCCTGCGCTATTGCCGGGATCATGGGGTCAAAGTGGTGCCGCGCGGCGCCGGCACATCGTTATCCGGCGGTGCCTTACCGTTGGCCGATGCGGTGACGATAGGTCTGGGTAAATTCAACCGCATTCTTGACATCGACTTTGCCAACCGCTGCGTCGTCGTCCAGCCCGGCGTCACCAACCTGGCCATAACCCAGGCCGTGGCCCATGCCGGTTTCTATTATGCGCCTGACCCCTCGAGTCAGATCGCCTGCACCATCGGCGGCAATGTCGCCGAAAATTCCGGCGGAGTGCATTGTCTCAAGTACGGGCTTACCGCCCATAATCTGTTGGGTGTCGAGATGGTGTTGACGTCGGGCGACATCATCCGCCTGGGCGGTCGCCATCTGGACCCCGGCACCTACGATCTGCTCGGCGTCATCACCGGCTCCGAGGGGCTGCTTGGCGTGGTCACCGAGGTTACCGTGCGCATCCTCAAGGCCCCGGAAACGGCCCGCGCCGTCCTCCTCGGCTTCCCATCGCCCGAGGCGGCTGGCGATTGTGTCGCCGCCATCATCGGCAACGGTATTGTGCCGGGTGGCCTGGAAATGATGGACACACCCGCCATCCACGCCGCCGAAGACTTCGTCCACGCCGGATATCCGCGCGATGTCGCCGGATTGTTGATCGCCGAATTGGACGGCCCCGCAGCCGAAGTCGCCTATCTGCTCGAACGGGTCACGGCCATCGCCCGCGACACGGGGGCCGTATTCGTGCGCGTCAGCGAGTCGGAGGAAGAGCGCCAGCGCTTTTGGGCCGGACGTAAAGCCGCCTTCCCTGCCGTCGGGCGAATTTCACCGGATTACTATTGCATGGATGGGACCATCCCGCGCCGCTGCCTGGCCGAGGTCTTGCGCCGAACCGCACAATTATCGGCAAAGTACGGCCTACGCGTTGCCAATGTTTTTCACGCCGGCGACGGCAACCTGCACCCGCTCATCTTGTACGATGCCAATCTGCCGGGCGAATTGGAGCGGGCCGAGGAACTGGGCGCCGACATCTTGCGCCTGTGCGTCGAGGTTGGCGGCGTTCTGACCGGCGAACACGGTGTCGGCGTGGAAAAGCGCGACCTGATGGGGGCGATGTTCGACGCTGTCGACCTTGGCCACCAACAGCGGCTGAAATGCGCCTTCGATCCCGAGGGGTTGCTCAATCCCGGTAAGGTCTATCCCACCTTACACCGCTGCGCCGAATTGGGCCGCCTGCACGTTCATCGCGGACAGCTGCCGTTTCCCGATCTGCCACGCTTTTGAAGGCAGGTCCGCTCCTGGCCTTATTCCCCCTGCTGCAGCAGTAGACCCCGACTCCGGGCCAGCCGGAACATGTAGAGAAAGAATCCAATCGACGCAGCAAGGTAGACGAGGTTGAGGCCGGCCGCCCAGACAAGGTGCGGTACGTCGAAGCGATCTTCGAACAAAACGGCGCGCATGCCTTCGAAGACATGCGCCGAGGGCAAGGCCAGGGCCACCGGTTGCAGCCAATCGGGCAGGGTAGAGATCGGATAATAGATTCCGGACACGGGCGCCAACAGGAACACCCCCAACCAGATCAAGCTTTCCGCACCCAATCCGTTGCGCAGAACGATGCCTGATGCGATCAGGCCAAGCCACCAGCCCATGGCCAGCAGATTGGCGAAAAACGCGAGCAGCGGCGGCCCCAGTTCGAAAACCCAGACGCCATAAAACGGCAAAGCCAGCAGTGCTGCCGGCAAGACGCCGATCACCGTGCGCAACAGGCTCATGGTCATCAAGGCGATCACAAATTCGTAGGGACGCAGGGGGCTGACGAACAGTTGGCCGAGATTGCGGGCGTACATTTCCTCGACAAAGGGGATGGCGAAACCCAAATTGCTGCGAAACATCACGTCCCAGAGCAAGACAGCACTGATCAGCACCGAGGCCGCCTGAGCCACCCACGAACTGTGCTGCAGAAAGAATGTGGTGATGAAACCCCACATCAGCATCTGCATCAAAGGCCAGTACGCAAGTTCCAACAGACGTGGCCAGGAACGGCGCATGACGTAAGCGTGGCGCAGGATAATGGCGCCGATCCGCCGTCCCGGTGAGCCGGACTCGGCGGCCATCATTTCGTCGCTCCGGACAAGGTTCCGGAACGGCGTTGGCGGGCGACGTCGAGGAACACCTCTTCTAGGTTTTCTCGACCGTAACGGCGCAGCAGATCGGTCGGGGCGCCGTCGTCGACGATGGCCCCCGCCCGCATCATCAGCACCCGGTCGCACAGGCGCTCAACCTCGCCCATGTTGTGCGACGCGAGTAGGATGGTCGTACCCACCCGTTGCCGGTAACGCTCCAGATAGCCACGCACCCAGTCTCCGGTATCGGGATCGAGCGAAGCCGTCGGTTCGTCGAGCAGCAGCAGTTCCGGTTCGTTGAGCAAGGCCTTGGCCAGAGCCACCCGGGTTGCCTGTCCCGACGAAAGACTGCCCAATGGCCGGTGCAGAAAGGCTCCCATGTCCAAATCGCTGGCCAGTTCGGCGACGCGCTCGCGCACCCGGGAAAGGCCGTACAGATGGCCGTATACGGTTAGGTTTTCCGCCGCGCTCAGCCGCTTTGGCAAATCGATATAGGGCGAGGAAAAATTCATCCGGCCCAAGACGCGAAAGCGATGATGGGCCATATCTTCGCCGAGCACCGTCACCGTCCCGGCCGTCGGCAGCAACAATCCCAGGATGATCGACAGCGTCGTCGTCTTGCCGGCGCCATTGCCACCCAGCAAGGCCGTGGTTGAGCCGCGCGCCACCGAGAAGGTCAGCGAATCGATGGCGGTCACATCGCCGAAGCGCTTGGTCAGTCCCACGATGGAAATGGCCGGCGATGCGGCGACCTGATCGGACGCCATCATCCGTTACGCTGCACGCGGGTTTTCAGGCGCCGCAGCTCCCGTTTGCGATTTTCCTCGGCAATCAGCACCTCCACATGCCGGCCCTGGAACAGGGATATCCCTACGGAACGGCCAAAATCGATGGCCTCGCGATTGTCGCAGCGACACAGGATAACCCGATCCTCGCCGCTGCGCTTAATCATGGCATGGATGCGATTGCGCATTTCCTCGCCGCCATCGACCAATTGGGGATGCCAGTACAGCTTAAGGAAATCGGCCCCCAGGCGTTCGCGGTCGATCATCGACATGGTCTGATAGGTCAGACCGTCGATACAGATACGATAGCCGCGTTCCTGAGCGAAACTGCGGGCAAACATATAAGCGCCCAGATCGGCGAACAGATCGACCACCTGCAGCTCGACGATCATGTGGCCGCGCCGGCCAGCGGGGACGTTGTCGTCGAAACCGAGAAATTGCGGCGATAGCATGGTGGTGACGTTGAGGTTGAAGCTGATGTCGCCGGAGATGGTGATCTGATCGGTCTTGGCCAACATCGATAGCATGCGCCTGTCCAGCGTTTCGGTCAGGTGCTGGAACAGCCAGGGGCTGGAGGACAGATCGACGCCGGGCAACAACGTCTCGCGCAAATCCCGGATGGAAATGAACAGTTCGCTGAAGGCGGGCTCGGGTGCCAGCTTCGGCCCCAGCATGCAGATGAATTGCCGGCGCACCAGATTCGACAGGTCCGTGCGGGTAAGCGCCGTCTCCATGCGGCCCAGCACCAAAGGCGTCAGCGGCTCGCCCTTATCCTGCTTGGCGCGCAACGCCGCGCGGGTATCCAACTTGGCCCGCGTGCCGGTCTGCCGATGCTCTTCGGAATCGACCAGTCCTTGGGCGAAGCGCAGAATGTCATCATATTGGCTGGCGACGTCGAACCATGTACAAAATCGCCGGTTTGCCGTCTCCCCTTCGGCCAACAGGGGATCGTCGCTGAACAAGAAACGGACGCGTTGAACGGCGTTTTCCGCTGCTGTATGCGCTTCGTCCTTGTAGATGAAAAACAGGTCCGAATTCTTGATCTGGAACAGTTGACCCTGCAACGAATGGATCAGATTTTCGAAGTTGTCCGCCGCCACGCGAATATGATGTTCGCGTCGGTTGAAGGGACGCAAGTGCGACAGGTGAATATGCACCGCCTTGCGTTCATCCTTGTGCTGTTCAAGACGACGGACGTAATCGAGCAACAGATATTCCTGGCTGGGCGCGCGGCGCGGCGTTTCGAAGGGAGGACGGGCCATGATCAGGCATCACCCCGTTCCGCCGTGCGCTGAATCAGACGGTCGATCATGCGGCCTTGAAGGCGCGAGACGCCGAGGCCGAGCCCCCATCGAATGGCCTGTTCGGAATCGACACGGGCAAGGATGACGCGCTCGGCGCCAATATGGCTGATGACGTCGCGAATATCGGCCAGGCGGCCGGCCGGCACACCGGAATGGAATTCCGGGCTCCAGCTGATCTTGACGAAATCGGGGCGCAAAAGGCCCGGATCGAAAAAGCTCAGCGACAGCGGATTGAGCCCGTCCAGCAGCACGCGGTAGCCTCGCTCGTTCAGCCAAGCATGGGCATCTTCGAATGCCGTCATATTGGCAAAAATATCGACCGTCTGCATTTCGATGACGACGCGATGCGTTGTGTTTCCCACCATACCGTGAAAGGACTGAAATCCCGTTGATAGCACCGTGGCGACATTGAGGTTCAAACTGACGGGATAGGGCAAATTCGTCGGGTCTTGCCGCATCAACACCGACAACATGCGCCGGTCGAGGGTTTCGGTCAGGAACTGAAACATCCAAGGACTGGAAAACAGGTTGATCTCTGGCGCAACCCGCTGCTGCAATTCCGACATCGATATGAAGAACTCGCTGAACAGAACCTCGCCTGCCCGGCCGCCTTCGATGGCCACCGCTTGTTGCTGGCGGATCAGGTCCAGGATGCGCACGCTTTTCAGACGTTCGTTGATGGTATTCAGAGTTTCCGGCTCCAGCGCCTCACCGCGCATGACCGAAAACTGACGACCGTCCGCACCGCGCTCCAACTCCCGGCGGCGGCGATCCCGTTCGGCTTCGACGATTTCCGTCACGGTGGCGAAAAAAACGGCATATTCGGTGGGTTGCGACAGGTCCAACCACGAGGTGAAGCGGTCGTCGGGCGAACCCACCTCGCTGAAGGTCAAGGGATCTTCGCTGAACAAGGCCCGGATGCGGTTGATCGGCTGATCCACTTCGTCGATGGGTACCTCGCGGCACATCAGTACAAAATCGCCGTTTGACAGCATGTAGAGCGTGACGTCGCGGTTATTGACCAGCGCATCGAAGGTGCGCGCGGCGATCCGCAAAAAGTGGCGCTTGCGGAATTCAGGTCGCAACCGCGACAGGTGCAGGTGGACCGCGTAGCTGCCCTTCGTGGTCTGTTCGATCCGCTGCAAATGATCCAGCAGGACGCCGTCTTCGCTGGGCGAATCCGTCGGGATCAGAGAAACCGCCGTGCTGGGTTCAGCCATGCTTCGTCACGACCATCCGGTTCCCGCCTACCAGCAGACGCCCGCCGATCAATAGTTGACGGGTGCCGCAGTTGGCATGATATGTCCGCACATGCCAAGCGCACAACATGGCGGGCGATCCATGCCGGCAGGTGTCCTCGAGAAGCGTCCGCGGGTACCGGCCGGTGCCCGAGTCTACGCTATTGGCGATATCCACGGCCGGCTCGATCTGCTGCTGCGGCTGCACGACATGATCCGTCGCGATGCCGAGACTTCGGGAGCAGCACGGCGAATCGTGGTTTATTTGGGCGATTATATCGACCGGGGACCCGATTCCTACGGGGTCGTCGATCTGCTCGCCACGCAGCCGCTTGACGGGTTCGAGCATGTCTACCTCAAGGGCAATCACGAGGATCTGCTGCTGCGCTTTGTGACGGATGGCAGCCTGGCCCGATCCTGGCTGGGCAACGGCGGGGGTCCTACCCTGAAAAGCTACGGCGTTTCCACCCTGGGCATTCTATTGGGCCAGTCAGGGCTGCAACGCATGCGGAGCAAATTGGAACGCAGTATACCCGCAGACCATCTCGCCTTCTTTCGCAGCTTGGTGCTATCGCATCTGGAGGGCGACTATCTGTTCGTGCATGCCGGCGTCAGACCCGGTGTCCCCCTCGACCGACAAGATGCCGAGGACCTGATGTGGATCCGGAAAGAATTTCTCGTCGCCGAAGACGACTTCGGCAAAATGGTGGTCCATGGCCGCAGCATCGTCAGCGAACCGGAAATCAAACCCAACCGCATTGGCATCGACACAGGTGCTTTTCGCAGCGATTGCCTGACATGCCTTGTCCTCGATGGCGCCACCCGGCGCTTCCTCGACACATCCGGCCCGACCTAGCCATCGCGACCCGACGACAGCGCCGCAATGCGATAGGATAATCCCGCCGCAGACGACGATTCCGGACAGAAGGAAACTTATAAGGCATGCCATCGCGCAAGCGCATTTTGGTTACCGGCGGCGCCGGTTTCGTCGGTTCGCACCTGTGCGAGCGGTTGCTAGCCGATGGCCATGACGTCATGTGCGCCGACAATTTTTTCACCGGTACCAAGGACAACATCGTCCATCTTCTGGGCAATCCCCGTTTCGAACTGTTGCGCCACGACATCACCTTCCCCCTGTATGTCGAGGTCGATGAAATCTACAATCTGGCCTGCCCCGCCTCACCCATCCACTATCAGTCCGATCCGGTGCAGACGACCAAGACTTCGGTATTCGGCGCCATCAACATGCTGGGTCTCGCCAAGCGGACCAAAGCGAAGATTTTTCAAGCCTCGACCAGCGAGGTCTATGGCGATCCCGTTGTCCATCCGCAGACCGAATCCTATCGCGGCAACGTCAGCACCACGGGACCGCGCGCCTGTTACGACGAAGGCAAGCGCTGCGCCGAAACTCTCTTCTTCGATTACTACCGCCAGCACCGCGTCAACATCCGCGTCGCCCGCATCTTCAATACCTACGGACCGCGGATGCACCCGGGCGACGGCCGGGTCGTTTCCAATTTCGTCGTGCAAGCCCTGCGCGGCGAACCGATCACCATCTATGGCGATGGCCGCCAAAGCCGGTCGTTCTGCTACGTCGACGATCTGGTCGAAGGTTTCATCCGCCTGATGAAGGCCCCGGACAGAATCACCGGCCCGATCAATTTGGGCAATCCCGAGGAATTCACCATCCGCCAGCTCGCCGAAGCCGTATTGGCCGCCACTGAATCGAAGTCGCCTATGGTCAGCCATCCGCTGCCAGAAGACGATCCGATACAGCGCTGCCCGGACATCTCGCAGGCTGTCGAAGCGCTGGGTTGGCAGCCTACCGTGCGGCTGGTCGAGGGGTTGGCCCGCACCGTCGCCTACTTCCGCAGCGTTCTCTAGTTTCGTGTGTTCCTCGGTGTTGCCGCCATGCCAGCCGGCGGTTAGGGTGCGCCATCTGTGATCATCCCAGGATGAAGCAAGCGCGGGGCGGCACGTGAATTACGTGAGCACCCGGGGCAGCGCCCCGGTTCTGAACTTCGAGGATGTGCTGCTGACCGGCTTGGCAACGGACGGCGGCCTCTATGTGCCGAAGTCCTGGCCGACGTTTTCACCTGATGACATCCGTTCCTGGCGCGGTCTGTCTTATGCCGAGCTGGCGGCCCGGATCATGCAGCCCTTCGTCGGGACGGCTTTCACATCCGGCGAACTGGCTGGACTGATGAACGCCGCTTATGCCGGCTTTAGCCACGCAGCCGTCGCTCCGCTCAAACAATTGCACGACGATATCTGGCTGATGGAGTTGTTCCATGGTCCGACCCTTGCCTTCAAGGACATGGCCTTGCAGGTCGTGGGGCGCATGTTCGATACCGTGCTCGCCCGCCGCGGCGAACGAATCGTCATCATCGGTGCGACCTCGGGCGATACGGGATCGGCCGCCATCGAGGCGGTGCGCGGTAGCGCATCGGCAGAAATTTTCATGCTCCACCCTCATGGACGGGTATCGGAAGCGCAACGTCGGCAGATGACCACGGTTCGCGTGCCGAATGTCCACAATATCGCCGTCGATGGTACCTTCGACGATTGCCAAGATCTGGTGAAGGCGATGTTCAACGATGCCGACTTTCGCGCTCGCCACCGGCTGTCGGCAGTCAATTCGATCAATTGGGCGCGGATCGCTGCGCAGATCGTCTACTACTTTCGCGCCGCTCTGGCTCTGGGCGCCCCCGACCGTCCCATCGCCTTCGCCGTGCCGTCCGGCAATTTCGGCAACGTCTTCGCCGGTTATGCCGCCGTACGCATGGGGCTTCCGGTGGCCGCGCTTTACGTCGGGACCAACCGCAACGACATACTCGCCCGCTTCCTCGCATCGGGGGAAATGGCGACCGAGACGGTGCATCCCACCATCAGCCCGAGTATGGACATCCAGATTTCGTCGAACTTCGAGCGTTTGCTGTTCGAACTGCTGGACCGGGACGGCGATGCCGTCAACGGCCGGATGGCGGGACTGCGCCAGAGCGGTGCCTTCGCCGTCGATGCCGGCTGCCTGGCCCGGGCGCGCCAGATGTTCGCCGGCTTCCGTTGCGACGACGATGCGACACGTGCCGAGATCGCCGCTACCTATCGCGCCACTGGCGAGTTGCTCGACCCGCATTCGGCCATAGGGGTTGCCGCGGCGCGCGCCTTGGGTGCCGGCAAGGGCATTCCCGTGGTCGCCCTCGCCACCGCCCATCCAGCCAAATTTCCGCAAGCCGTGACCGAGGCCGCCGGCGTCGTGCCGAAGCTGCCGGCACAGCTTGCCGATCTATACGACCGCGAAGAACGATGCACCCGCCTGCCCAATGACCTGCGCACTATCGAGGACCATGTCGACATGCGACTGAAAGAACGAGTTGCCGCATGACCGGCGTTAATGTCACCGACCTTCGCGACGGCCTCAAGGTGGTCAGCGACTCGATGGATTCGGTGGAAACCGTTTCGGTCGGCGCCTGGATCGGCACCGGCTCGCGCCATGAAGTACCCGAAATGCATGGCGTCAGCCATCTGCTCGAACACATGGTTTTCAAGGGCACCGGCCACCGCACGGCCCGCGATATCGCCGAGGAAATCGAAGCAGTGGGCGGCCATCTCAACGCCTATACCTCGCGCGAGCACACGGCTTTTTATGCCAAGGTGCTAAAGGAAGACATCGAGCTGGCCGTCGATATCATCGCCGATCTGGTGCAGAACGCCGCCCTCGACCCCGAAGAATTGGAGCGCGAACGCTCGGTTGTCATCCAGGAAATCAATCAGGCCAGCGACACGCCCGATGACATCGTGTTCGATTACTTCCAGGAAGCGGCATATCCGGATCAGGGGCTCGGCCGCGCCGTGCTCGGCACCGCCGAGTCGGTCGGCAGCATGGCGCGCGATGGTGTCGCAACCTATATGCGCAACAGCTATAGCGCGCCGCGCACTGTTATCGCTGCGGCGGGACGCATCGAGCACGACCGGCTGACAGCTCTGGCCCGCCATGCGTTCGCCGCATTGCCCGCCGTCGGTATCAGTCCCGTCCAGGCATCTCGCTATCAAGGCGGTGAATTCCGCGGCGAGCGCGATTTGGAACAGGTCCAGGTGGTGATCGGCTTCCCCGGGGTGCCGTTCGACGACAAGGATTTCTATGCAGCGTCCGTGCTGTCGACCCTGTTCGGCGGCGGCATGTCGTCGCGCCTGTTCCAGGAAGCCCGCGAGAAACGCGGGCTCTGTTACAGCATCTATTCCTTCCTGTCGTGCTATTCGGACAGCGGCCTGTTCGCTATCCATGCCGGCACGGGAGAGAACGACGCCGCCGCGCTGCTCGATGTGATCTGCACGGAAACGCGCCAGATCATGCAATCGATCACCGACATCGAAGTGGCCCGCGCCCGCGCCCAGCTTAAGGCATCGATCCTGATGTCGCTGGAAAGCACGTCGGCGCGCTGCGAACAGGCGGCACGGCAGGTCATGGTTTACGGCCGGCCATTGACGGTGCCGGAAGTGATCGCCCGCATCGAGGCTGTCGATGTGGAAACGACTGTCGCCACCGCCCGGCGATTGTTCGCCGGGCCGGTGACGCTAGCATCGCTGGGACCGATCGCCAAAGTCCCGCAGATCGGTGAGGTGCGGACGGCCCTTATCTGATCGTTCGGGCCGCCGCCGGGCTTATTTCTTGCCCTTGATGTCGGCGGTGACCTTGCTGAACCCTTCCTGCAGAACCTCGACGTCGCTCTTGTAGGCGAGGACCAAGGCGCCGGCATCCTTCCACTGCTTCGCCTGTTCGGCTGTGTTGACCAGCATGGACGCCGACTTACCGTACTTCTTGACGGCAGCCAGGATGCGGTCGCGCATGCCATCCAGCACCTTGCCCATCTCGGGCTTGCCGAACACCCCCATATCCTGGGCCAGGTCGGTCGGGCCGATGGTCAGACAATCGATGCCGTCCATCGAGGCGATGGCGTCGAGGTCCTTGAATGCCGCTTCGGTTTCGAACATCACCGTGACGAAGACGTTCTTGTTGGCGAAAGCCAAGCGTTCCATGGCATTGCCGCCGATAGCGTATTCCGACGCTGGGCTGCGCCCGGCCATGCCGCGCGTACCCTTTGGCGTATAGCGCGAAGCGGCGACAATTTCCGCCGCATGTTCCTTGTTCTCTACCTGTGGGCAGTGGAGGTTCCAAACGCCGGCATCGAGCAGACGCGTGATCCAAGGCCGATCGGCCTTCGGCATGCGCACAGCGATGGGGAAATTGAGAGCACGCGCCAACACCGCCATATTGGCGATGGTCTCGAAATCCGGCGTCGAGTGTTCCATGTCGATCCGCGCGAAATCGAGTCCTGCCGCCTTCATCAGCGTCAAGATCGCCGGATTGCGCACCATGTTGACCCAGGTGCCGATCTGCAACTCGCCGCGCTCGACGCCCGCCCGCAATGCGTTTTCATACATGAGTAGCTCCCTCCCGATGATGTTGTTATGCCTGAAACTATGCAAAAACTTGAACTTCGCCCATCAGCATAGAGGCAGTATCCCACGCCGCGCAATCGGCCGCAGGGAAAGGACAGGTCAGCAACTCAGGTTTGGAAATTCGGGAAACCGGTGCCGTTCAGGCGTGACCAGCGGTACCTGACAGCATCGATGGATCGATACCCAGCTTGGCCATCGCCCGGTTCCACTTTCTGTCCAGGTCAGAATTGAAAATGAGATCGGGATCCGCTTCGACGTGCAACCAGCCGTTGGCCTTCATCTCGTTGTCGAGCTGACCGGCACCCCAGCCGGCGTAACCCAGCGCCAGCAGCGAATGATGGGGTCCGCTGCCGCGCGCGATGGCCTTCAGGATATCGACCGTGGCGGTCAGGGCGATTTGCGAATCGACCACTAGGGTAGCGTCACGCACATACTCGGCACTGTGCAACACGAAACCGCGACCTGATTCGACGGGCCCCCCGAAATGCACGCGGATTTCGCGCTGCGGATCCGGCGCATCGATGTTCAACTGCTGCAGCATGTCGGGGAATTTCAGGGATTGCATTTCCCGGTTGACCACCAATCCCATGGCGCCTTCTGCACTGTGCGCGCACATGTAGATGACGGTCTTGGCGAACCGCGGATCCTTCATGCCGGGCATGGCGACAAGCAGTTGCCCCGACAGATAGGAACCTGTTTTTCCACGCATGGCTTTGATCCGCACCATGGACATTGGCCCCTCCGACCTTAGAAATACCCACGCCAGGGGGAAAAAACAAGCCGGCGGGTTTGGTCAACAATACGTGAAGATTGGCGCTACCATCGTTTCCGCTAAATTCTCATTCCAAGTGCAACACCGTTATGCTTCGGAGTTGCGATGGGAATTCACTATGGTCAGCTCGACCTTGATGAGCGTTACGAGCTTTATCGTCTCCGGGAGGACGGTAGAGGCGTTCGAGAGATCGGCCGCCTGATGGG
>CAMCUA010000005.1 GCA_945878455.1 Asaia bogorensis
AACTATCCCGAAGGCGACGGGGAAGTACTGGACGCGGTCAACAATCCGGATGACGCCACCGCCGGCAGCCGCCAGGTCCCCTTCGCACGCGAACTGTGGATTGAGCGCGAAGACTTCATGGAAGACCCGCCGAAGAAATTCTTCCGCCTGGCGCCCGGCCGCGAAGTGCGCCTGCGCTATGGCTATCTGATCACCTGTTCCGACGTAGTCAAGGATGCCGCCGGCGAGGTGATCGAGTTGCGCTGTCGCTACGATCCGGCGACGCGCGGTGGCAACGCGCCCGATGGCCGCCGTGTCAAGGCGACCTTGCATTGGGTCTCAGCCCGCCACGCGCTAGATGCCGAGGTGCGACTTTACGACGCGCTATTCACCACGGTGACGCCGGGAGCCGGCGGCGACTTCCTCGACGACATCAACCCGCAATCGCTGACCGTTCTGACCGACTGCAAACTGGAACCCGCATTGATCGACACGGCGGCCGGCGAGGCGGTGCAGTTCGAGCGGCTGGGCTATTTCTGCGCTGATCCCGACAGCAGCGCATCGGCACCGGTCTTCAACCGCACCATCGGCTTGCGCGATACCTGGGCCAAGGTGCAGTCGCAAGGCGGCTGACGGCCGCTCCTTATAGGGAAAGGAACGACGGCAATGGCGGAACTGGATAACAAGGTCGCCGTGATCACCGGCGGCTCGCGCGGTATCGGTCTCGGCTGCGCCGAACGCCTGGCGGAGGAGGGGGCTGATCTGATGATTACCGCCACCAACAGCGGACGCCTGGCCGCCGCCGCGCAGCGCATTGCCGGAACGACGGGCCGGCGGGTCGAATGGTGCGCCACCGATCTCAGAACCTTGGAGGGCTGCCAGGCCGTGGCGGCAAAGACACGGGCGGTCTATGGAGGCTGCGACATCCTGGTCAACTGCGCCGGGGCCACGCAGAGCGGCCGCTTCCCGGACCAGCCGGACGAGGAATGGCTGGACGGCTTTGCCCTCAAATTCTTCGGTGCGGTGCGCCTCAGCCGATTGTTGTGGCCGGAAATCAAGAAGCGGCACGGCACGGTGATCAACATCGTTGGCGGTGCGTCGCGCACCCCGTCGGCCAACTTCATGGTCGGCGGCGCGGTCAATGCGGCGCTGTCGAATTTCTCCAAGGCCTTGGCCGACCAGGGGTTGAAGGACGACGTCAACGTCAACTGGATTCTGCCCGGCATGACGCAGACTGAGCGCTTGAACGAATTGCAGGCCAAGCGCGCCGAGCTGGCCGGCAAAAGCATCGAAGAGATTCGCCGCGAGACGCTTGTCGCCCAGGGGCTGCGCCGCATCGGCGAACCCGCCGATACCGCCCATCTGGTGGCCTTCCTGTGTTCGCCCCGCTCGCGCCACATCCATGGCGCCGGTATCGCCGTCGATGGCGGTGCCACAAAGGGGGTCTATTAGTGTCCTGCCCCCGAAGTTCGCTGCATCTTGCAGCAAACTTCGGGGATGAGCGGGCCACTGATTTTGTAACGCGACGTGTCCCAAATCGGGACACTAGCGGCCCTCAGCGTCTGCGTTCGCCCCAGAGGTTAATGGCGTTGCCAGCCAGGATAATGGCGGCACCGATGGTAACCACGACCTCCAACGGTTCGCCGTAGGCATAGACGCCGATGGCCACCGCCACCGGTAGGCGCAGGAAATCGAGCGGCATCAGCACCGTGGCCTCGGCATGGCGGAAGGCCTGGGTCATGCAGTAATGCGCCGCCATCGAGCCGATGCCGACCACGGCCAACCAGGGCCAGAGTGCCGGCGACGGCCATACCCATCCCGGAAGGGCCGGGAGCATGGTCACCGGCAACTGCATCACGGCCATGTAAAAAACCACGGAAGCATTAGCTTCGGTGGTTGTCAGATGGCGGGTGATCACATAGACGCTGGCATAGCAGACGGCGGCGAACAGTACGGCCAACGAGGCTGTGTCGATGATGGCGATGCCGGGGCGCAGGATAACCGCCACGCCGATCAACCCAAGGGCGATCGCCGCCAGCCGATAACGGTTCGGCCGTTCGCCAAGAAAGAAGGCGGCCAGCAGCGCCGTCCAGACCGGTGTGGTGAACTCGATGGCAAAGACTTCGGCCAACGGGATGGCGGCGACACCGGTGAACCAGCCCCATTGACCGCCAAGATGGATCATGTTGCGCCCGAGATGGGTGAAGGGCCGCGCAGTGCGCAGGTTGGCGATGCCGATTCGCGGCAGTAAGGCCAGCATGATGAGCAAGCTGACCGCACCGCGTGCGAACAGTATCTGAAAGACGTTGAGTTCGGCTGACAACTCTCGGCCGGCAATGGCCATAGCCAGAAAGCTCAGGATGGCGCCACTCATCCACAGCATGCCGCGCGGCGTTTCCCTGTACGCAGGCGCGGGCATGGCCAATGGTGTCAGTTCCTGCTGGTGGCCTGGGCCGGGGATGGCCGGGGTGTCAGCACGGCGATAAAACTGGCGGTCCAGATACTGGGCGCATCACCAAACAGACAGGCTGCTACACCTTCGCTCAGGCGCTGCAGAGCCCGACGCCAACCGGTGCGTCGGTAAACGGGCAGGCAATGCGGTGGAGAAAATCCGGCGGCATAGGCAACTTGGCGCAGGCTATCGGGTGTATAAGCGGCTTTGTGGGTAACGTCGCCGAAGTGGTGCTTCAGCCCGAATGGCGAGGCAGCATTCGGTAAGCGCAGTACGATTCGGCCATCTTGCGCCAGATGCCGCTGCAGCCGTTCGAGCAAGCCAACGCCCTCGACCGGCGAGAAATGCTCGAAAACGTCGAGCAAAACTATGCGATCGTAGCATCGACCGGACAGTTCCCCATCCAAGGCTGTCTGGATGCCAGCGATGCGGACATGTCCGTGCAAGTCCTTTGGCATGTATTCCAGGACGCGAGGTTCGCTGTCGATACCGAGAAAATTGTCGACACGGCGTTGCCGCAAGTAGGCCAAGAACAGACCCGTGCCGCAACCCAACTCGAGGAACGACAGATTGGCCGAACAGGATGCCGGCCGCCAGACCTGTTCGTCGAATTGACGCTGGTGTTTGCGCTTCGGTTCTGCGGCAGCATAGGTGCGGTCCGCTGCACAGGCAGCGTAGAAATCCTCGATCCGCTCAATGGCCATTTAGAACAGCCACCCGCCACTGGGAACGGGAAGTGCCGGAGGGACCAGCCCCACATTGCCGGCGGTATCGGGAATGCCCGGATCCAGACATGCCGACAGAAAAGGGCCGATGCGCACGTCGACCTTCAGGAAATCGTCGAAGGTGATGGTCATGGTGGCTACCCCGTTCGGCGTCGGCTGAACCTGACCGAGGGGAATTGCCGCGTCAAGCACGGGGAGACCAAATGAAAGGGCCGCCCCGAAGGGCGGCCCATCATCATCGCAACGTCTGACGAACGAGGATCAGACGGACTTTTTCGTGGCGCTGCCGTTGGCGGCCAAAGTCTTAAACTCATCCATCTGCTCGGTAACCCGGGCGTTGATGATCTCGACAGCTTCGGCGTTCGACTTCGCAGCGATCTCGGCAAGTTCACGGCCCTGATCGGCAAAGCGCTTGTAGGCGCCTTGGACGAACTCAACCTGCTTGATGGCGGCGTCGCGAGGCGTGCTCGCCTTGACGATGGATTCCATCGCCGTATTGGCATCCTTGAAGCCGTCGCGGGCAATTTCGGCCTGACGGCGGGCGAATGCCTGCAACCCGTCGAATACCTGACGCTGGGCGGTGATCAGGGTTTCGAAAGTCTTGCGCTGGCTGTCGGTGACAGCCTTAACGTCAATCACCGGCATTTCGGTCGGACCAGTGAATTTGCTGAACTGCTCCATCACCTTCGACGGATCGAAAGCCGCCCACATCTTGGTGATGTCCGTTTCCGGGGTAGCGTATGGTGTCTTTGCCATGAGAGGAGCTCCATCTTCAATAAACTGTTCGCAGGAATTATGTTGCACTGCACAACTTGCATTAAATAGGCGGTCGATCCTCGGAGTCAATAGATTATTTTGCAGTGCAACATAAAAACAACAACACTCCTTTCGCAAGGATGGAGGCGATCCGCGCGGCATTCAACTCGACGCCTCGAACCTACGCGGCTTCCTCGCCGCGTTTCTGGCGATGGCGTTGTCCGCCGCAGATGCCGCTCAACCATCCCGCCATGGACTCGGCCCGCGCCAAGCCCTTGTCCAGGGCAGCCATCGTCTTGGCCATGTCCGGGCTATCGTCACTCAGCCAGATGCGGAATGCGCCGGCCGCGACAAGCGCCAGTCCCTGGGTGCGCAGCAATCCGCGCATGCCGCTGGTCGGAATGCCGGCCATCTCCAGCATGGAAGCCATCGAGCGCAGCGCGCGCGGCGCCGCGCACAGAAACGTAAGCGGATCGGACCGACTTCCCGCCATCAAGGCAACGATGCCCTCTCGCCGTGCCGCCAGCGCATCGAAGCGGCGCATCAGCAGGTCGAAAAGCCGGTCGCGTGGGCTGTCGGCCGCATCCGTGGCACCGCCATGCAGGACCTGACGGTCAATATCGGCGATCAGGCCCGTGACGATGGCGGCCCGGGTGGGGGCGACGGCATGCACCTCGGCCGGTGGAAGTCCTGCACGCTGGGCGATATCGGCCAGCGTCACGTTTGGCCAGCCGCTTTCCACGGCCAATGCCAGAGCGGCGGCGAAGACGCTCTCATTGGGGTTGGTCGCTGGCTTGGGTGTGGCGGCGGGGCGGGCTTTGCGGGCCATCGGTATCCCTTGCAATCGATCCGTCCTGGGCTTCGGCCGCCGACAAGGCGGGTCAAGGCTGCGGGCGGAGGCTGGGCCTTCAATCGATCATTCAGTATACTACAAAAGTACCGTGGTGCGGAACTGATGGAACGATTCGACGCCGGCCTCGCGATGACAGGTGACACAAACGGGGACTGGACGGCGGAAAAGCATACCGTCATGAACAGACCGACTGTAGCCCCGGCAATCCGCTTGCTGCGCACCGCCGCGCAGCAACCGATGCTGCGCCACGACGAGGAAACGCGCCTGGCCCGCGAAGCCTCGGCCGGCGATCGCGCAGCGGAAGGCCATCTCATCCTCAGCCACCTGCGTGTCGTCATCAAAATCGCCCGCGGCTACCGCCATTCCGGCGTGCCGATGAACGACCTGGTGCAACAGGGCACGCTTGGCCTGATCCATGCCGTGCGCAAGTTTAATCCGGATCGCGGCATCCGATTGTCAACTTATGCCATGTGGTGGATCCGGGCCTCGATCCAGGAACATGTGGTGCGCTCCTGGTCACTGGTTCGCGTCGGAACCACAAACGGACAGAAAGCCCTGTTTCTACGCCTGCGGCGAATGTCGGCCGAATGGCTCGGCAACGCCGAGGAGATGAGTGATGACATCGTTCACAAGCTGGCCCGGGGTTTCGGAGTCACCGCTGCGGAAGTCGCTGCCCTGGCCCGCCGATTGGCGGGCGGCGGTGACCAGCCCCTTGAACCTCAGGTGGCAGATCCGGGGGCGGGGTCGTCCGGCGCGTTGCATTCCGGCTGGCTCGGTTTCCTCGCCTCGTCTCAGCCTAATCCCGAAGAAGCCCTGGCCCAGGTCAGCGAACGCCGCTTCCTCGATGACATTGTCGCGCGCGCACTCGGTATGCTGCCGCCGCGCGAACGATTGATCATCGAGCGCCGCTATTTGGCCGAAGCCCGGGCCACCTTCGATGCCATCGGCCGCGAGATCGGCCTGTCCAAGGATCGGGTTCGACAATTGGAACGGATCGCATTGGATAAGCTGCGTACCCTGCTGCAACCCGCCTTCAGGGAAGGTTAGTTGGCCTTTAGCCGGCCAGTTCCTTGCCGCGACGGGTGGCGGCGGCGACGGCGCGGGTCATCAGCCCTTGCAGGCTGGCATCGCCGTCGCTCATCAAGACATCGAGTGCCGCTGCGGTGGTACCGCCCGGGCTGGTGACATTGCGGCGCAGCACGGCGGCCGTTTCCGGCGAACGTGCCAACAGTTCGCCCGCACCCGATACGGTGGCGCGGGCCAGGCGCTGCGCCAGTTCGGTCGGCAATCCGGCTTCCTTTCCGGCCGCCTCCAGGCATTCGGCCAGGAGAAAAACATACGCCGGGCCGCTGCCCGATACGGCGGTCACAGCATCCATCAGCGATTCGTCGTCGACCCAGGCCACCTCGCCGACCGCTTCCAGCAGGTCGTGACAGCGGCGGACCTGATCGTCGCTAACCCGGTCGTTGGGGCAGGCGACCGTGATGCCGCGTCTCACTGCTGCTGGGGTATTGGGCATGGCGCGCACGATGGCGGCGCGCTCGCCCAGCATGGCTGCGAAGGAATCGATGGTGCGTCCAGCGGCAATCGACAGGAAGACAACTTCCGGTCCGGCCAGATCGCGGTAGGCGGGAACAATAGCATCCATGACCTGCGGCTTGACGGCGAACACAACGACGCCGGGCGGGCTATCGCTGGCCGCTTCTGCCGCCGTCGTGCGCACGGCAACGCCATGATGCTCGCGCACGCATGAAGCCTGGATCGGATCGGGTTCGACAACGGCGATGTCGCCGGCCGGCATGCCGCGATCGAGCCATCCCGCCAGCAACGCACTGCCCATCTTGCCGCCACCGACCAGCAGCAAGCCCGGTCGCCTGATGGCCATTGTCTCAAGCCTCGCCGACGGTCTCGATCATGGAAAGAGTCATGGCGTCGAGCGGCGTGCGTCCGCCCCAGATGACGTACTGGAAGGCCGGATAAAATCGCTCGCACTCGACAAGGGCCGTATCGACCACGTCTTCCATCTGCTCGACGGTTGGGCCGCCTTGACCGCGCAACGGCAAGGCATGGCGGAACAACGGCAGGCCATCGTCCTCCCACATGCCGAAATGGCCGAGCCACAATTTTTCGTTGATTAAGGCGAGCAGTTCGTGGACCAGCTTACGCCGCTCGTCGGGCACCCGCATATCGAAGGCGCAGGTTACGTGCAGGGCACTGGCTTCATCATTCCAGGCGAAATAGAGACTGTAATCGCACCAGCGACCTGGCACCTGAACAGCCATCTCGTCGTCATTGCGTCGATCGAATAGCCAATCGTTGGTGCTGGCGATCTGTTCGACCACATCGAGCGGCTTATGCTCGTGGGTCACGCCAAAGTGACTTGTCGTCGTCATGTCCGCTTCTCCTCGAAAGGGGGAGTCTGTTAAAGCGGCGCTCGGGAGGGACGATACGCAAGATGTAGTGTGAGCCGCCAAATGTTGCGAATTCGTTACCTCCTTCCTACAATCTGTAGCCTGCCAAATGAGGATGGTCGACGCAAGGGGCCTTTTGCATCGCAACGCAATCTTATTGTGGAAAACTAAAAATGAGGGGCGGCAGTGAGGGATAACCCTAGGTCTGCATCGCACCCAAAGCCTGAAATTCGGCGCTCAGTTCCCGGCGCGCTCGCCGCTCGCCCGACGGCTGCGGGATTTCAGTTTGGCTTCGGCGGTCGGCGCCATCGCAGCTTCCAGCACCGCGACCCGCTGCTCGAGCACTTCTTGCGCGGCGCGTGCCTTGGCAGCCATATCGCGCACCGCTTCGAATTCCTCGCGCGGCACCACATCCATGCGCGCCAGCATCCCTTCGATGCGTTGGTGGATCAGGCTCTCAATTTCCTCTTTGATACCGGCGGCGGTGGAGACGGCGCCGCCTGCTATCCGGGCGAGGTCTTCGAAGAAACGGCTCTTGGTCTGCATGGCGGCTACCGCGGTTCTGAGGGGCAATGTCGGTACTATGACTTCCGCCGCGCACCGGCGCAACCCGGCCCCGCCTTGCGGCCTTCGGCATGCTCACCTATAAGGCGGGCTCACCTGTGGGACGTCGCGGGCCCTTTGGGCCAGAGGGCGATAACCCTTGGAAAGCGGGGAATGCCGTGTACGTGGTGACGGGCGGCGCCGGTTTCATCGGCTCCAACATCGTGGCCGGCCTCGAAGCCCGCGGCGGTTGCGACATCGTTGTTGCCGACATGCTCGGCACGGGCGAGAAATGGCGCAATATCGCCAAGCGCGAATTGGCCGATCTAATACCGCCGCAGGCTCTGCTGCCGTTTCTCGGCACGCATGCGTCGCGGGTGCGTGCGGTGCTTCACATGGGTGCCATTTCGTCGACAACGGAGACCGATGTCGATGCCTTGGTGCGCGACAACGTCCGACTGTCCCTCGATCTATGGCATTGGTGCGCGGCACAAAGCGTGCCGCTGATCTATGCGTCCTCGGCCGCCACCTATGGCGATGGTGCAGCCGGCTTTCGCGATGACGATTCGCCCGCCGCGCTCGCCCGTCTCCGGCCGCTCAACGCCTATGGCTGGAGCAAGCACCTGTTTGACCGCCGCGTGGCGCGCCTGGTGGCGACCGGCGGTCCGGTGCCGCCACGGTGGGCCGGATTGAAGTTCTTCAACGTTTACGGCCCGAACGAATACCACAAGGGCGGCCAAAAAAGCGTCGTCGCCCATATCGTCCCCGAGGCCAAGGCCGGGCGTCCGGTGAAGCTGTTCCAATCCCACCGGCCGGATTATCCGGACGGCGGCCAGATGCGCGATTTCGTTTGGGTCGACGATTGCGTTGCCATGGTCCTGGCGCTGCTTGACCGGCCGGTGACCAACGGCATCTACAACTGCGGTACCGGCAAGGCGCGTAGCTTCGCCGATCTCGCCCGCGCCGTGTTCGCCGCCCTGGACCTAGAACCGCGCATTGAATACGTGCCGACGCCCGAACCGTTGCGCGAGCGGTACCAATATTTCACGCAAGCGGAAAACGGCCGCAACGCGGAACTCGTTTCTGCTTGGACGCCGTTGGAAGACGGTGTCGGCCGCTACGTGCGCGACTATCTGAACGCCGCCGATCCTTACCGCTAAAGTCAATTCAGCATGCTGGCCATCGCCTTTCCCGCCTTCGATCCGATCATCGTACAGATCGGTCCGTTTGCCATTCGTTGGTATGCGTTGGCCTATGTCGGTGGCCTGCTGCTCGGCTGGCGCTATATGCGCCAGCTGGCGGTCCGAACTCCGCAGGTGGTGTCCGCCTTGGATGTCGACGATTTCCTGATTTGGGCGACGCTCGGTGTCGTCCTCGGCGGTCGCGCCGGCTATGTGCTGTTCTATCAGCCAGCATACTTCGCCCAGGATCCGCTCGCGATCCTGGAGGTCTGGCGCGGCGGCATGGCGTTTCACGGCGGATTTCTCGGCGTCGCTGTCGCCACTCTGCTCTATACCCGTGCCCGCAAAATCCCGTTCCTGGTCTTCGCCGATCTGCTCGCCGTGGTGGCGCCCATTGGCTTGCTGCTCGGCCGCATCGCCAATTTCGTCAACGGCGAGCTGTGGGGGCGGGTCAGCGACGTGCCCTGGGCCGTGGTCTTTCCCGGCGGCGGCCCGCTGCCACGCCATCCCAGCCAGTTGTACGAAGCGCTGCTCGAAGGCTTTGTCCTGATGATTGTTCTCGGCCTGCTGGCGCGCCACGAACGGGTGCGCCGGCGTCACGGTCTGCTTAGCGGCGTGTTCCTGCTGGGCTACGCCCTAGCACGCGGCTTCGTTGAACAGTTCCGCCAGCCAGATGCGTCTATCGGCTTCCTGTTTGGCGGCAGCACCATGGGGCAATGGCTGTCGCTGCCGATGGCGGCGGTGGGTGTACTGCTGATCGTCCGCGCCCGGGTGCGGGGTTGATGCGGCCGACTCCGGCCAACGCGTCTGAACGCCTGCACGATCTTCTGCTCCAACGCATCGCCCTGACCGGGCCGCTCACCGTCGCCGAATATATGGCCGAAGCGCTCGGTCATCCGCGGCATGGCTATTACCGCACCCGCGATCCGCTCGGTGCTGCCGGCGACTTCGTCACGGCGCCGGAAATCAGCCAGATGTTCGGCGAGCTGATCGGTCTTTGGGCTGCTGTCGTCTGGCAGTCGGCGGCGGCGCCGGCGCCGCTGCATCTTGTCGAATTGGGTCCCGGACGGGGCACCTTGGCCAAGGATGCCTTGCGCGCCGCCGCCCGGGTGCCGGCCTTTCTCGACGCCGTGCAGCTGCATCTGGTCGAGACCAGCCCCGTGCTGCGCCAAGTACAGGCGACGAACCTGGCCGGCGTTCCCCTGCGCCATCCCGTGCGCTGGCATGATGGCATCGCCACCCTACCCGATGGCCCGTTGCTGATCGTCGCCAACGAGTTCTTCGACGCGTTACCGATCCGCCAATTCCAGCGCGGCGCCGCCGGCTGGCACGAACGCCTGGTCGATGCCGGCCCGGACGGCGGACTGCGCTTCGTGCTCGGCCCGCCTGCGCCATTCCAACCCTTGGTGCCGCTCGCCTTGCGCGACGTGGCGCCGGGCGTCGTCGTCGAGGTATCGCCCGCTTCCATCGGTCTGATGGCGGCCTTGGCCGGCCGTATCGCGACGGGCGGTATCGCCATGCTAGTGATCGACTATGGCCATGCCGCAGGCGGTGCCGGCGAAACGCTGCAGGCTGTACGCCGCCATGAATTCGCCGATGTCCTGGCCGATCCTGGCGAGGCGGATTTGACCGCCCATGTCGATTTCGCGGCCCTTGGCCGAGTCGCGGCGGAAGCCGGGTGTGCGGTACATGGCCCCATCGGCCAGGGTGCCTTTCTGACGGCGCTCGACATCGCTGCTCGCGCCAAGACCTTGAGTCACGCCGATGGCGGTCGCCATACGGCGGCGGTAGGCGCTGCCGTGGAACGGTTGACGGGGGCGACGGCCATGGGTGACCTGTTCAAGGTGTTGGCCCTAACCCACCCGAGTCAGCCCAAGCCACCCGGTTTCGATGGTTGATGGCACGCCTGCCTGTTTGCCCTGAATTGCCGCGCGTCGCATAATCGCAGCATGGATTCGTCGCGTCCCATACCTGAAACCTTGCAGGCGTCGCCGCTCGCCAAGTTGTCCGGTATCCGCCATGCGTTCTTCTCTCGCCGCGGCGGCAATAGCAGCGGTCTTTTTGCCGCGCTCAACTGCGGCCTCGGTTCGGGCGACGACAAACAGGTGGTGGCGGCCAACCGCGCTGCCGCCATGAGTGAACTCGGTCTGTCGGCAGCGGCGCTGACCACGCCCTTTCAGATTCATTCGACCCGCGTGCTGACGGTGGTCGATCCCTGGCCGGGCGGACCCGGCGCTCCGCAAGGCGATGCGGTGGTGACCGACCGGCCGGGTATTGCGCTCGGTATCCTGACCGCCGATTGCGTGCCGGTGCTGTTCGCCGATGCCCGGGCTGGCGTCATCGGCGCGGCCCATGCCGGCTGGAAGGGCGCCATCGGCGGCGTGTTGGAAGAAACGGTGCAGGCCATGCAATCCCTCGGGGCGGCAGCCGATCGGATCGTCACCGCCATCGGCCCCTGCATCCGCCAAAATTCCTACGAAGTCGGCGACGATTTTCGCGAACGCTTTCTGGCCGCCGACCCCCGTAACGACCGGTACTTTTCGCCAGGCAGCCGCGCTGGCCATTGCCAGTTCGACCTGGCCGGCTATACCGTCGCCCGCTTGTCGGCCATAGGCCTAGCCGCTGTCGGCGACAACGGATATGACACCTGCGCCGATGCCGAACGCTTTTTCAGCTATCGGCGCAGCGTGCTCAACGGCGAAGGCGGCTATGGCCGCGCCCTGGCGGCCATAGCCATGGTAGAATGACGCCGGATACCAATGCCTTTCAGCCATCGGGCCGCTTTCCCATGCCATACCTCATCATTCTCTGTCTCGTCTTCATCCTGGCCATGATGGCGACCTGCGTCATAGCGTAAGGACGGAGTCGGCGATGCTGTCGCGGATGCTGCATCCCTATGGCTTGTTGGTGTGGATCGTTGCCATTTGGCTGGCGGCTTGCGGCGAATTGCCGCGCCCGTTCCACGAATCGACCAATCCGCTGGCCCAGCCGGACGAAACCGTCGACATCGTCATCGCGCCGCTGTCCGGCATACCGGAACCTTTGGCACGCCAAATGGCGGGTAAGATTGCCGAGCACCTGGGTCGGATCGACATTCCGGCGGTCGTCGGCACCGCCCGCAATGCACGTTACCGGCTCATTGGGACAGTGAACGATACTGTGCCGGCTCCCGATGTGGCGGTCGTGCATTGGCTGCTGCTCGATGCCGACGGTAACGCTGTCGGCGTTCACGATCAGGGCATCGGCGGTACGTTGGAAGACTTTATGAGCGGCGAGCCTCGCCTCCTCGAACGGATCGGTGCCATGGCGGCGCGCGCGCTGGCCCGCGTCACCGCCGATGCCGACAGCGGCATCGCGCCGCCGGCCGCAGGATCGCTCATGGTCGAGGCGGTTCAAGGCGCCCCCGGCGATGGCAATGGTGCGTTGGCGCGGGCCATGCGTCAGGCGTTAGTTCGTGGCGGCCTTCCCGTCGTCGATGCGGGATACCCTTCGGCCTATCGGCTACTGGGCGAGGTCGATATCACCCCGCCGCAGGCTGGCAGGCAGGCGGTCCGCATTGTCTGGCGGGTCGTGGCCCGTGACGGCACACCCAGCGGCCGGGCCGTCGGCCGCGCCGCCCAGGAGAACGTTCTTGCCGCTGGCAGCCTGGACGGTGCCTGGGGTGAAGCGGCGACGGCCATCGCCTCCGCCGCTGCGCAAGGCATTGCCGATATTATCAAACGCGACGGCGGTAGTTAGGGCGTGGCATCGGCAACGGGCCGCACCTGCGATGCGTAGCAGCTATCGCCCTTCGCGGTACCAGCCGGCCATTAAGCCACCCAAGGCGAGAGCAAGGATCAGCAATCCCGGCATCAAGGGTAACGGTGCCTGGCCGACCACGGTGAAGGCCTCGTTGCGCACCAGGCCGATCCAACCATTGCCACTACTATCGCGGTCGGTGCGCACCCGGCGCAGGTCTGGCATACCGCCGTCCTCGAGCCAGAACAGGCCACCGCCGGTGGCATGGGCTACAGGTGCAAGTTTTTCGTCGGTGGTGCGCAGATCAGCGAATTCGACGGGGTTAAGATTGCCCGAGGCGGCCAAGGCAATCTTCTCACCGTCGGTAACGCGATAGAGCCCGGTTTCCTCGACCGGCATGGTGGTACGCGCCACGCCGCCGCGTACTGGCGTCAGAGCAAGCGAGCGGGTCTCGCCAGAGGGCGTCGTTACGGCAATGGTCGGCAACTCGGGCTGCAGGCTGCCGCGCTCGACGGTCAGCCGACCGTCCTCGATGTGGGCGGCCAGCCTTTCCTCTTCCAATTCCGGCTCTTTCATCAGCCAGTGCGATACCCGGCGCAGCAGTTCGGCGTAGGGACCGCCGCCTTCGTAGCCGCGCGCCCACAGCCAGGCATGGTCGCTCATGATCTGGGCGACGCGGCCTTCTTCCACCCGGTCGAGCAGCAGCAGCGGCCGGTTGTCGAGCCCTTCCATCAGCGTTTGGCCGGAACGTACGTCGACTTCCACCTGGCGCAGCCAGCGGCCCCAATCCGGGCGCGCTGGATTGGCCCCCACCGGCAGCGATGCGGTGACGGGATGGCGCGTGCCGAGGTCGCTCAGGATCGGTGGAAAGCTCTGTTCGATCACCCGGCCGGTGGGCGATCCCGGCATCACTTGTCCGAGCGGCGTGTCGAACAGACTGCGATTGCCGGTGAACTCGGGACCGTTCGACACCAACAGAGCACCGCCCTTGCGCACGTAGTTCTGGATATTGTCGAAATAGGACGGCGGCAAGACGTCGCGCACGATGTAGCGGTCGAAGACGATCAGGTTGAATTCGTGCAGCCGCACCTGGAACAGTTCCTGGATGGGAAAGACGATCAACGACAGTTCGCGCAGCGGCGTCATGTCGTCCTTCTCGGGCGGCCGCAGGATGGTGAAATGCACCAGATCGACCGAAGGATCGGACTTCAGCAGGTTGCGCCAGGTGCGTTCGCCGGCATGAGGCTGGCCGGAAATCAGCAGCACCCGCAGCCGGTCGCGGACGCCGTTGATGCTGACTGCCGAACGGTTGTTCTGCACCGACAGCTCGCCCTCGACGGGTTCGGCTTCCAGCTCCAGCACGGTCGGGCCGGCATGTTCCAGCGTAAAGGTCAGCGGTGTCGGGCGGCCTAATGTCGCTGACATGGTTTCCGGATCGCCGCCATCGCGGCGCACGCTGACACGGACCTGTGGCGCGCCCACGGTCGGGGTCTGTCCGACGCCTTGATCCTCTACCCGGTAGACGACGGTGACCTCTTTGTCGACCAAGCCGAAGGTGGGCGTCGATTCGACGATCAGGCGGCGGTCGCGCTCGCCGTGCTTGCCGGTCAGCAGGACGTGCGTCGGCGCGTTCAGGCGCAGGCCTCGGCCCTCGCCGGGTGCCGTGTCGCGCTTGTCGAGGGGCGGCACGTCATGCACCTGGCCGTCGGTGATCAAAATGGCGCCGGCAAATCGCCGCGCCGGTATTTCGGCCAGCGCTTCTTCCAGGCTACGAAACAGGGTCGTGCCATCGTCGGAACGTTCGCGGCCACGGTCGGTGGACCGCACGATGCGCAATTCCAGGTCGTTGTAGGCCGCTGCCGCTTCGCTCAACTTGGCCAGGGCTTGTTCGCTTCGCGCCCGGCGATCGCCGACGTTCTGGCTACGCGATTCATCGACGACGACAACGGCGATGTCTGGACGCGGCTCGCGTTCCTCGCGAATGATCCGCGGGTCGAGCAAGGCCAAGGCCAAAACCGAGAGCACCAACAGGCGCAGCACCATGCCTCGGCTGCGACGGACGGCGCCGAGCAGCACGAAGGCCAGCCCGATCGCAAACAGCGTCGCGATCAGCGGCCAGGGCATTACGGGGTCGAAGGTGATGCTACCGGTCACGGTTCCCATCTTCCCATGGTTCCAGGTTTCCCGCGATACCGGTCATTGGCCGAGGCGGTTGATGATGGCAGGCAGGTGGACTTGGTCTGCCTTGTAGTTACCCGTCAGCGTATACATGATCATGTTGATGCCGACGCGATAGGACCATTCGCGCTGCCGCTCGCCACCCGGCACCACGGCAAACAGCGGCTGTTGCGCATCGTTCATCGCCCAAGCAGCGGCCCAGTCGCTCGAACCGACGATGACCGATGATACGCCGTCGTTGATGCGTTCGCCCGTCCGCTCCACCCATACCGGGCCACCGGTGTAGCGCCCCGGAAAGTCGCGCAGCAGGTAATAGGCGCGACCCAGCACGTGATCCTCCGGCAAGGCGACCAGCGGCGGCAAGTCCAGGTCCTCGCCGATCCGGCGCAAGACGCCGGCATGATCGCCGCTTTCGCCGTCGCGGGTATCGAACAACAAGGTGCCGCCATTGCGCATATAGGCGTTGATGCGGTCGGCGGCCACCGCCGACAGCTTCTGCTGAGCGTCGCTCATGGGCCAATAGATCATGGGAAAGAACGACAGTTCGTCGCGCTCTGGATTGATTCCTACGGGATCGCCCATCTCCGCTGCCGTGCGCCGGTTGACGATGACCCCCAGGCCCCGCAAGCCCTGCCGGCTGACGTCGTCGACTTGATTGTCGCCGGTCAGCACGTAGGCCAGCCGGGTGGTCAAGCTGGCCATCATGGCAAAGGCATCGCCGGTCTGGCCTTGGGTTTGGACCAAACCTGGTGCCGGGGCTCGGGTCTGGGCCGGCGCATCGGGTGCCGCGAAGGGCAACAACGCCAGGGCCAGCATCGCCGGCCGCGTCACGTACAACAGACGCCGGAGCCCCAGGCTGGCGATCAGGTCGACTACTGCTAGGATGAGGGCTGCCAAGAGCAGCCACGGGCGTGCATCGGTTTCATGCGCCGTACCGTATGACTCGGCCGTCACCGAATTGTCGAGAGGCGGCAGGGTCTGCGGATCGGCCAGGCCTTGGCTGAGGTTCAGCGCCCGGCGCGCTTCCTCCTCACCATAATAACCCGGCGGGTGGCGCGGGCCGACCGTGGTGCGTTCCAATTCGTTGGCGATCACCGGCAAGGCTGCCGCCGGCGGCGGACCGATACGTCCGAAACCGTCCAGGCTTTGCATCGGCGGCAGCGGCGTGGTGCCTTCGGTGCCGCCGATGCCCTGGCTCAAGTTGACAAACTTGCGCAGCATTTCGACGAAGACTCCGCTCAATGCCAAATCCGACCATTCCGTATTGGCGGTGGTATGCACCAGCACCAACCATCCATCGCCGCGCTTCTCGGCCGTGACAAGGGGCGTGCCGTCGCTCAATCTTGCCCAGGTCTTGGCGGCAAGGTCGATGGACGGTTCGGCCAGGACTTGGCGGCGGAAGCGGATGTTGCCGGTCGAACGGATGCCATACAGCGGGCTGCTTTCGTCGATGGCGGCCAGCGTCGCTGGGCGGCCCCAAGCCAGCGCGCCTTCCAAGATGCGATCGCCCGGGCGCAGGCGGACTGGCAGCAGGCCATCGACCTCCTGGGCCAGGCGCGGACCGGCGAAACGCACTGCCAAGCCGCCCTTGCCGATCCACGCTTCCAAACGCTTGCTTTCGCTATCGGCCAGCACCCCAGGGTCGGCCAGTATGATCACCGCGAGTTGACGTTCCAACAACGAGTCGACCGATCCTTTGCGGAGTTCGGTGAAGGGCGACAGCGCCCGCTCCAGATAAAATAAATCGCCCAACAACGGCTGCTCGGCCAATGTACCTTGAGCCGATACCAACCCGACCGGCCGGCGGCGCCAGTGCTCGTCGAGCAGGACGACGGCGGCGGCTGTCTCTTCGTTTTCGATTTGCAGGCGCGACAGCCTGTTGCGCAGTTCCGGCGGCAGCAGGAAACGCGCCTGTGCCGTCCGCTCACCCGCGGCGAAGGCGATGCCTTGGCGGCCCAATACCGTGCCATCCTCGCCATAGGCCAGCACGACGGTATTGTCGGTGGCCTCGCCCGTAGCCCGCGTCACGCTGATGCGCAGCGCGGCGCCATCGCTCACGGGTGGACGCAGGACGTGAGCTAGGGCGCTTGCCGCATCGGCATAGAGTGTGACGGAACCGATGCCGGCCAAGGCTTCGGCGGTTGCCTCGGCGGTGCCGTCGTCCAGTCCATCGCTCAGCCAGGCGACTTGGGCCGTCGGCAGCCCCGCCAGTTGGACGGCCTCCCGCAGACGGGCGACGGCGGCGGTGCGGTCGCCGGGCCATGGCTTCGGTTGCAGGCCGCGCAGGAGCAAGCGGGCCTCGCCGGGCGACATCGGACCGGCGTTTCGCGCCGACTCTCCAACCTCGCCGGTCAGCGTCGCCGTGGCGGCGAACATGACCGGGCGGTTCTGCCGTTCGGCTTGGTCGAGCAGGCTGCCGATGGTGGTTTCGCGCGACGCCCACTCGCGCCCGGCGGCCCAGCCGTCGTCGATGAACAGCACCAGCGGACCGTTGCCGAGTAACGCGGTGGCGGCGTTAAATAAGGGATGGGCCGCGACCAGGATGATTAACGCAGCCAACAGCATGCGCAGGATCCACAGCCATAACGGCGCTTTGACTGCGCTTTCCTGGCGCGATGCCAGACTCAGCAACAGGCGTATGGGCGGGAACTGCACTCGTTGCGGCGCTGGTGGGGTCAGGCGCAGCAACCACCAAATCACCACCAGCGAGGCTAGGGCCGCCAGCGCCCAAGGTGCGGCGAACGACAAGGTGCCTAGGCTCAGCATGGCGACCTCGTCGGCGGCATCCCTTGCCGCATAAGTGTCGATGGATGTAGGCGTGTGCCCATCACATCTTCTCGCTCATGCTCATGGTGACGAACAGCGGCAGCAAGGCCGCTTGCGGCGGCTGATCCGTGCGGTGCACGGCAAAGGTCCAGCCGACGGCGCGGGTCATGTCGCGCAGGGCCTCGCGAAGATGGGCGAGCAGGGCCTGGTAATCCGAGCGAATGGCTTCGACGCGGCCGATGATGATGTCGCCCTCTTGCTCCAGTCCCTGAAACTGGACACGCCCGTCGAAGGGCAGGGCTTCCTCGATGGGGTCCATCACCTGCACGAGATGGCCGCGCAAGCCATGCCCGGCCAGTCCCTCGACCGCGCGCCGAATTTCTTCCAGCGGCGACAGAAAGTCGCTGAAAATCGCCACCCGGGCGTAACGCGGCAGCGGTTCGACGGAGGGCACACTCGCCGTCGAGGCGGCTTTGTCCTCGATTAGGGCGGCCAGTCGGTTCATGGCGCCACGGCCGCCCGAAGGCGGCAAGCCGGAACCGAGCAGGGCGACATGTTCGCCACCGCGCACCAATAGCGACGCCAGCGCCAGCAACAGCAGGTTGGCCCGCTCCGCCTTTTCCGGCCGGTCGCGCCCGCCGGTGAAGTGCATCGACGGTGAGGTGTCGCGCCACAGCCAGATGCTCTGCGCCGCTTCCCACTCCGTCTCGCGCACATAGACCGGCACCGACTTGGCCGACTGGCGCCAATCGATGCGCTGTGCCGAGTCGCCAGGCTGATAGCGACGAAATTGCCAGAAGGTTTCGCCTTGCCCGACCCGACGCCGGCCGTGCACGCCTTGCGACACCATCGAGGCGACGCGCTCGGCCGCTACTAGCAAAGGCGGCAGTTCAGCGGCTACCGCCTCGGCGCGCAGGCGCAAGGGCACGGCGGCTTCGCTCATGCCGCCTCCGGTACCGCTGGATGGGATGGGCGGCAGTGCGCCAGCGTCACGAAACCCTCTCGCACAGTTTGTCGATAATCTGCCCGACGCCGACGCCTTCGGCCCGGGCCGCGAAGTTCAACGCCATGCGGTGGCGCAGGATCGGATGGGCCAGTGCCATGACGTCATCGATGCTGGGCGACAGGCGGCCTTGGGTAACGGCCCGGGCGCGCACACCCAGCATCAAGGCCTGGCTGGCGCGTGGCCCCGGCCCCCACGAAACATGGCGGCGCACCGCGTCGATATCGCTGCCTTCCGGCCGGCCGCTGCGGACGATCTTGAGAATGGCCTCGACGACGCTTTCGCCGACGGGCACGTGGCGCACCAACCGCTGTGCCTCGATCAGGTCGTCGGGGGTCATGACACGCGGTGCGTGTTCCTCGCGGGCGCCGGTCGTGGCGATCAGCACGTCGCGCTCGGCCGCCAAATCGGGGTATTCGACATCGATCTGCATGAAGAAGCGGTCGAGCTGGGCTTCCGGCAGCGGATAGGTGCCTTCCTGTTCCAGCGGGTTCTGCGTTGCCAGCACGTAAAACGGCCGCGGCAGGATATGATGATGCCCGGCCACGGCCACCCGATGCTCCTGCATCGCCTGCAACAGGGCCGATTGGGTGCGTGGGCTGGCGCGGTTGATTTCGTCGGCCATCAGCAGCTGACAGAACACCGGACCCTGGATGAAACGGAATGACCGCCGGCCGGTATCCGATTCCTCCAGAACCTCGGAACCCAGGATATCGGCGGGCATCAGGTCGGGGGTGAACTGGACACGGCGCGATTCCAGGCCAAATACGGTACCAAGGGTATCGACCAGCTTGGTCTTACCGAGGCCGGGAACGCCGATCAACAGCACATGGCCGCCGGCCAGCAAGGTGATCATAGTTTCCTCGATGACCGTTGGCTGGCCGAAGATGACCCGTCCGATACCGGCCTTGGCATCGCGGATGCGCTGGCCGAGCGCCTCGATGGCGTCGATCAGCTTCTGGGAATCGTTTAGGTTGGTGACGGTATCGACGATGGGGGTCAAGCCGGCGTCTCCGCTGCGGGTGAAAGTACGTTACAATACGTTAATGATGCTCAACGCAAAATCTAACGCAAATGCAGTTCTGTTCGTGGCGGACCCCGACTTGCCGTTGCCGCCGGCCATCCCGCGCGGACGCACCAACTGTGGCGACATCGACATTCGCATTGCCCGGGACGGCACGTGGTATCATGAAGGCTCTCCAATCGGCCGGTTGGAATTGGTCAAACTCTTTGCCGGTACACTTACACGCGATCGGTCGGAGGGGTATTGGTTGGTCACCCCGGCCGAAATGGCGCGTATCCGCGTCGATGACGCACCCTTCATCGCTGTCGACATGTTGGTATTTGGCCAGGGGCGCGATCAGGTTCTGACCTTCCGTACCAATATCGACGAGTCGATAACCTGCGATGACCGTCATCCGATTCGAGTGGCTATCGATCCCAAGACCGGGGAACCTTCGCCCTACGTGACGGTGCGGCAACGAATGGAAGCCCGCATCGTGCGCAGTGTCTATTATGATCTGGTATCGCTGGGAACGGAAGAAAAGGTGAATAACGAGTCCGTGTTCGGTGTCTGGAGCGCGGGAACGCTGTTCATACTAGGCCGGCTGGATGACGCCGGCATCGATGGCGCCGCCACGCAGGCCGGCGCCCCCACGCCATTTGGCGCCCCGAGGGAGGCAGGATCGTGACGCGAGACTGGTTATTGGCCCGCCTGGCGCCGCCGCCCGCCGCCTTCCGTGGCGACCACGATCTCAATCCCGGTTGGGCTCCCGGCGATGGGGCGCCAGAGGAAAGTCTGACCCGGGCGGCCGTCTTGGCGCCCTTGGTCGAACGTCCCGACGGGCTGACCGTGCTGCTGACCCGGCGTACCGATCACCTGGCCCATCACCCTGGCCAGATCAGTTTCCCGGGCGGCCGCCAGGAACCCGACGATGCTACCCCTGAACACGCGGCGCTGCGCGAGACCGAAGAGGAAATCGGACTGCACCGGCGCCATATCGAAATCCTCGGCCGGCTCGATCCCTATGTCACGCGGACCGGTTTTCACATCACGCCGGTGGTGGCGCTGGTCCGCCCGCCCTTCGAATTGGTCCCCGATCCGCACGAGGTGGCCGAAGTCTTCGAGGTGCCGCTAGCCTTCCTGCTCGATCCGGCCAATCATCAACGCCACAGTCGGACGCATAAGGGCAATGAACGGCAATTCTACGCCATGCCCTATGGCAATTATTACATCTGGGGGGCAACCGCGGGCATGCTGATCAATCTGTACGACAGGCTGTCGGCCGATTCGTCGACCGTGGCGGCGGCGTCTGCCGGTGGTTCGCCGTGATCCGCGTCCTGATCGAATTCCTGCTGCCGTTCCTGCTGCCGATCGCGATCTTCGTTGCCTGGATATTGCTCAGCCACCGGTGGCAGGGTCAGGACCAGTCGGTTGCCGAACGGCTGCGTGGCGGTCCCTGGCTGTGGCTGATTGTGGCTTCGGTCCTGCTGCTGGTGGCGGCGCTCGCCTATTCCGCCCTGACCGGCGGTGCCCCGGCTGGTTCCAAGTATCGGGCCCCGCATCTGGAGAACGGCCGGGTGGTGCCGGGCACTTTCGAGTAGTTGGTCCGGCCGGTGAGCGAACATTCCCCTGTCGTCGAAGCCAACGGCAAGCTGCCGCCGCAGCCGTGGATGGCTTGGCCCGAGACCCGCGCCGTCGTTGCTGCCCTGTCCGCCGAAGGCGCCGAAGTGCGTTTCATCGGCGGCTGCGTGCGCGATTCCATCCTCAAGCGGCCGGTTACCGATATCGACATCGCCACGCCGGATCATCCCGAACGGGTCGTGGCACTGTTGCAGCGTGCCGGCATCCAAGCGGTGCCGACCGGCATCGATCACGGCACGGTCACCGCCGTTGCCGGTGACCGGCAATTCGAGGTGACGACGCTGCGCATCGATGTGGAGACCGACGGGCGCAGGGCCAAGGTCGCCTATACCGACGACTGGGTCGCCGACGCGGCCCGCCGCGACTTCACCATCAATACCTTTTCCTGCACGCTGGATGGCGACTTGTTCGATCCGTTCGAGGCGCTGGGCGATCTGGCGCGCGGGCGGGTGCGCTTCGTCGGCAATCCGACGCAACGCATTGACGAAGACGTGTTGCGTATCCTGCGCTTCTTTCGCTTCCAGGCCTATTACGGCCGCCCGCCGGCCGATGCGGAGGCACTGGCCGCCTGTCGGCTGCGCGCGCCGCGCCTCGACAGCCTATCGGGCGAACGGGTGCGCAACGAACTGCTGCGCATCCTGCTCGCTCCCGATCCGGCCGCTGCCCTACTGCTGATGCGCGGCGAGCGCGTGCTCGAAAGGGTTTTGCCCGAAGTTGGCGAAAGGACCCGCCATATCGGCCGTCTGCGCACGTTGGTCTGGCTGGAAACCCGAGCGCTCGGCATGGATGCCATCGAACCGGATACGATGCGGCGGCTGGCCGCCGTGCTTGACACCGACGCCGAAGGCGCCGCCCGCGTCGCCAAACGGCTGCGCCTGTCCAATAGACAGACGGATCGGCTGATTGGCTTGGCAGCGCCCAGCTTCGACATTGTCGCCAGCATGCAGGACGACGCCTTGCGCCGCGCGTTGCATCGCTGGGGCGGCGAGACGGTGCGCGATCTGGCGCTGATCGGCTGGGCGGCCGAGCGCGCCGTCGACACCCGCCAACCGGAAGCCCGCACAGCCGCCTGGCGTACCATCGTCGAAGCGGCGGCGACTTGGCGGCCGATAGCCTTCCCGCTGCACGGCCGCGATGTGCTGGCCCTTGGCCTCGCGCCCGGGCCCGCCGTCGGCCAAGCAATTAAGCGAGTCGAGGATTGGTGGGAGGAAGGTGGCTGCCGGGCCGACCGCGAGGCCTGCCTGGCGCGGTTGACGGCGATTGTCAGGGAGCGTTGAGGGGGGGGGTAGCGTGTGACCTTGGTCACACCTGCCGGCGCGCAGCATGTTATCGTGCAAGCGTGCGAGCTTCGGGAGCTGCGGTGCGGTCATGGTCATGCCGAGAGACGACAATCTTCGCTTGATCGGCGCGGAGGAAGAAGCGCGTCACATCCTCGAACACCTGCGCAGCGCTTCTTACGCAACGATGTTCTGTCTTCTATCAGCTGCTGCATGCCTTGGAGTTGGTTATTTCGTTGTGACGCATGGCGATTGGATAGGATTGTTTACGGCCGACAGGGAAACCGCGCTGATCTGGGCAGCCTTAGCCTGTTCGCTCAGCTGTTTTTTTTCCACCTTCTACGGTGCCCGCGTTGTCCGATACCTCTGGTATCGTCACCAGCACCAGACTTTCCTGCGAAAGTACAATCGCCTCTAGGCGCCTTGAACCCACGGCCGCCGTCCAACCCTTACAGGTGGATGCCGCACTCGGTCTTGGCCGTCCCGGCCCAGCGGCCGGCGCGGGCTTCTTCGCCGGGCTGCACGGCGCGGGTGCAGGGGGCGCAACCGATGGACAGAAAACCGCTTTCGAACAGTGGGTGGCGCGGCAGCCGGTGGCGCGCGTAATAGGCGTCGATGTCCTCGGGCGTGAATTCGATCAGCGGATTGACCTTCAGCCGCCCCTGGGTGAGTTCGAGACTGGGCAACGAGCTGCGCCCCCCGCTTTGATAGCGTTTGCGTCCGGTCGCCCAGGCGGCGAAACCGTCCAATGCCTTGTCCAGCGGCCAGACCTTGCGAATGGCGCAACAGGCGTTGGGGTCGCGCTGCCACAGATCGCCGTGCGGGTCGTGGCGGGCGATGTCGCGAGATTCCACCTGGATGATGCGCACGCCGGTCAGGCCAAGATGGGCGCACAGGTCGGTGCGGTAGGCCTCGGTCTCGGGAAACAGCTTGCCGGTATCGAGGAAGATTACCGGCAATGACCGGTCGACCTTGGCCGCCATATGCAGCAGTGCGGCGGATTCCGAACCGAACGAAGAGATAATGGCAAAGCGCCCGGGTACCACTTGAAAGGCAATGGCGGCGATCAGTTCAGGGCCCGTTAGGTGCCCGTAACGGGCTTTGACCTGGCTCAATTCCTCGCGGCTGATGCCTTCCGGGGCGGCTTCGACGGCAATGGCCGCCCGTTGCGAGGCTCCCCCCACCGAGACTAGATCCATAGTAGCCGTGGCGGCACGAAGCGCGATCATTCTAAAAAACACTGGTCTTTTGGGTAATGTCCATAAAAACAATATGAGCGTGTTTTTATAAACTTCAATCCATTTATTTTGTGTATATTAGCGTGCTGCCGCGAGGTCCTGCGTCGCCTCAGGGCCAGGCGACATCGGGTGGCAGCGACATCAGGATGGCTTCCGTATTGCCGCCGGTCATTAAGCCGAAGCGGGTTCCGCGGTCGTGCAGCAGGTTGAATTCCACATAACGGCCGCGCTTGATCCGCTGCGCCTGGCGGTCTTCCGGGGTCCAGCTTTCATCCATATGACGGCGCACCAGCCGGGGATAGACCTCGAGGAAGGATTCGCCAATGGCCCGAGTGAAGGCGAAATCGGCGCCCCAATCGCCGGAATTTAGCCGGTCGTAAAAAATGCCGCCGACGCCGCGCGGCTCATTGCGGTGCGGCAGGAAGAAATAGCGATCGCACCAATCCTTATATTCGACATAGGCCCCGGGGCGATAGGCGTCGCAGGCTGTCTGAAAGGCGGCGTGGAAATCCCGCGTATCGTCGGCCACTGGTGTGACGGGCGTCAGGTCGCCGCCGCCGCCAAACCACCAGTCGGCGGTAACGATCATGCGGGTGTTCATATGCGCCGCCGGCACATTGGGCGAACAGGGGTGGGCGACCAGTGAAATGCCGGAAGCCCAAAACCGAGGATCCTTGTCGGCGCCGGGAATCTCCTTGCGGAACGGCTCGGTAAACTCGCCCCAGACGGTCGATACGTTGACCCCGACCTTCTCGAACACCCGGCCGCGCATTACGGCCATGACACCGCCGCCGGCCTCGCCCTCGGGCGGGCGTTGCCAGGCGGTGCGAACGAAACGCCCGGGCGCTCCGCTGCTGGCCGGATTGGGTCCGGCTACGGCGTCCTCGATGGCCTCGAAGGCGGAGCAGACGCGGTCGCGCAGGGTTGTGAACCAGTCGGCGGCCGCTTGCTTCTGGCGCTCGGCAGAAAGGTTCATCGGCATTCAGTCCTGAGTTGGATGTTCGCTTGTTTGGCGCAAGGCCTCGCCCAATACCATCGCAGCGGACAGTGCGACGTTGAGCGACCGCAAACCGGCCCGCATGGGAATCCTTACGACGGCATCGGCCGCGGCATGAACGGCGACGGGAGCACCGGCGGCTTCGCTACCGACCATAAGACAATCATCCTTAGCAAAGCGAAAGTCTGTATAGGGGATTGCTCCGCGCGTCGACAACAGGATCAGCCGACCGTGGGATGCCGAATCCGGTTGCTGCCGGGTGGCGATGAAGGCCTCCCAGGAGGCATGCCGGGTCATATCGACGCCGTCCAGATAATCCATGCCGGCCCGGCGCAGCCGCCGGTCGGACAAGACGAAACCGGCCGGCTCGATCAGGTCGACTTGTGTGCCGAGGCAGGCGGCCAATCGGAGCATGGCGCCGGTATTCTGCGGGATATCGGGCTGAACGAGTATGAGGCGCAAGGTTCTTGCCTGTTTGCCGCCACCTGGACGGCACCTAGTCGGTTGTATTCGCATGTGTCTTCGCCGGTCGGTTAGGCTGGGCCGGCCAAGCCTTTGTCCCTTTGCAAGCAAGGGGAATTGCATTATACCCACGCCCGGAATCGGTTCTACGGCGGTCGGTGGCACGGCGCTCAAAAGCGGCTGTACTTCGGCTTCCACTGTCCAAGACCACGGCTAGCTATCGACAGCCGGCCTCTCCGTATGGTGGGCGAGGAAAAGGATTGCGCATGAGTGATACGGCAATGACGGCCCCCGGTGGTCATGACGACGACGGGACGACTCGACGGGATTTCCTTCTTTTCACGACCTTGACGGCGGGCGCGGTGGGTGCCGGGCTCTCGGTCTGGCCGCTCATCGATACGATGAACCCGGCCAAGGACGTGCTGGCCCTGTCCTCGACTGAAGTCGATCTGACGCCGGTCCAGGAAGGACAGGCGATCACGGTCGTTTGGCGCGGCAAGCCGGTCTTCATCCGTCGCCGGACCCAGGCAGAAATCGCCGCCGCCCGTTCCGTGGTGGTGGCTGATCTCCCCGATCCGCAGCCTGACACTGCTCGTGTCAAACAGCCGGCGTGGTTGATCCTGGTCGGCGTCTGTACTCATTTGGGCTGCATTCCGCTGGGTCAGAAAAGCGGTGATGCACGGGGCGATTTCGGTGGTTGGTTCTGTCCCTGCCACGGTTCGCATTACGACACGTCCGGGCGCATTCGCCGGGGCCCGGCACCGGCAAATCTGCCCGTGCCGCCCTACGAATTCCTGAACGATACATCCGTCCGCATCGGCTAGGGGGCGCCACCATGAGCAAGCCGACCTGGACCAACCCGGTTGTCCGGTGGATCGATTACCGCCTGCCGGTATTCACCTTCGCCAACGAACAGCTGATCGAATATCCGACGCCGAAGAACCTGAATTACTGGTGGAACTTCGGTTCTCTGGCCGGCATCGTGCTGGTGATCATGATCGCCACCGGCATCTTCTTGGCCATGCACTACACACCGCATGTCAGCATGGCCTTTGCCAGCGTCGAACGCATCATGCGTGACGTGAACTACGGCTGGCTGATCCGCTACATTCACATGAACGGCGCGTCGTTCTTCTTCATCTGCATCTATATCCATCTGTTTCGCGGCCTCTATTACGGGTCCTACAAAAGCCCCCGCGAAATTTTGTGGATCATCGGCGTGTTGATCATCCTGACCATGATGGCCACCGCCTTCATGGGTTACGTGCTGCCCTGGGGCCAGATGAGCTTCTGGGGGGCGACCGTGATCACCAATCTGTTTTCGGCCATTCCGCTGATAGGCGAGTCCATCGTGTCTTGGTTGTGGGGCGGTTTCGCTGTCGACAACCCGACCCTGAACCGCTTCTTCTCGCTGCACTATCTGTTGCCTTTCGTTATATTCGCCTTGGTCTTCCTGCACCTGTGGGCCTTGCATGCGCATCACTCCAGCAACCCGCTGGGTATTGAGATGAAGGGGCCGCAAGACTCTATCCCCTTCCACCCGTACTACACGGTGAAGGATGCCTTCGGGTTGGGCGTCTTGATGCTGGCGTTGTTGGGCTTCGTCTTCTTCGCGCCCAACTTCTTCGGCGAGCCGGACAATTACATCGAGGCGAACCCGCTGGTGACGCCGACCCATATCGTACCGGAATGGTACCTGCTGCCCTTCTACGCCATCTTGCGGGCGATCCCGAACAAGCTTTTAGGCGTCATCGCCATGTTCGGTTCGATCCTCATCCTGGTGCTGGTGCCGTGGCTGGATACCTCGCGGGTGCGCAGCGCGCGTTTCCGTCCGGTCTATCGGGTGTTCTTCTGGGTCTTCCTCGCCGATTGCATCGTGCTTGGCTATGTCGGCGCCAATCCGCCGGAAGGCTGGTTCATCACCGTCGGTCAGTTGTCCACCTTCTGGTATTTCTTCCACTTCCTGATCGTATTGCCCCTGGTCGGATGGTTGGAACGACCCCGACCTTTGCCGGATAGTATTTCGGCATCGGTCATGACTGGTAAGGGCAAGGAGGCGGGTCATGCATAAAGCTTTGCTCGCCCTACTGCTGGCCGGGACGGTTCTTGTACCGCAATCTTCGCCTCAGGCCGCCGAAGGCAGCGCGCCGCCGGCTCAGGCGTGGTCCTTCAAGGGGGTCTTCGGCACTTACGACCGGGCTGCTGCACGTCGCGGCCTGCAATTATATCGCGAGGTGTGCGCGGCCTGCCATTCGCTGAACCTGGTCGCCTTCCGACATCTCGGGGACATCGGTTTCCGCGAACCGGAGGTCAAGGCGGTGGCCGAAGCCTACAAGGTCAAGGACGGTCCCGACGATGCCGGCGACATGTTCGAGCGCGCCGGTCGGCCGAGCGATTATTTCCCGGCGCCTTTCGCCAATGCCAAGGCGGCGCGTGCCTCTAACGGCGGCGCCTTGCCGCCGGATCTGTCGCTGATCGCCAAGGCGCGCAAGCAGGGACCGGATTACCTTTATGCCCTGATGACGGGCTTCAAGGCGCCGCCGGCCGGCATGACGCTGATGCCGGGGATGAACTACAACGAATATTTCCCCGGCCATCAGATCGCCATGGCGCCGCCCCTGGTGGAAGGCGCCCTGACCTTCGCCGATGGCACGACAGCGTCCGTTTCGCAGATGGCCAAGGATCTGGTGACGTTTCTTTCATGGACGGCGGAACCCGAGATGGAGGCGCGCAAGCGCCTGGGCGTCAAGGTGATGCTGTTCCTTCTGGTATTGACCGGCTTGCTTTATGCCTTGATGCGAACCATCTGGCAGAAACTGCATTAGGTCGGACCCGCCCGGTCCGTCCGGGCCGCCGAGTGATGAAGACGCCCTCGTCGGCGGCCTGCGGTGGCCCGGCGGGGGCGTTTTCGTTCCGCCGCGCTGTCGCGCGTCGGGTGGAGAAGTCGGATGATCATGGTCCAGGCCGCCAAAGTTCCGCGCGCCGGGGTTATCCTGCGCGATGCAACCCTCGCCGACGTCCCAGCGTTATTGGGTTTGGAAGAACGCTGCTTTGCGATCGACCGCCTGTCACGGCGCAGCTTTCAGCACCTGGTCGCGCACGGAAATGCCATCTGCCAGCTGGTTGAGCGCCAAGATGATATTCTCGGCTACGTGCTGGTGCTGTTCCGACAGGGCTTACCGATGGCCCGTATGTATTCCCTGGCCGTCGATCCCGATGCGCAGGGGCAGGGGCTCGGGCGCATGCTCCTGGAAGCCGGAGAGGCGGCGGCCCGGGCACGTAACTGCGTTACCATGCGGCTTGAAGCGCATCTTCATAACGATGCCGCCATCGGCCTTTATGCGGCGGCAGGGTATCGGGAGTTCGGCATCTATCCGGACTATTACGAGGATCACGCCGATGCCAAACGGTTCGAGAAGCGGCTGATTACCGGTCCGGGTCCCGACCAGACGCGGGTTCCTTATTATGCGCAGACCCTGGAATTCACCTGCGGGGCGGCGGCGCTGATGATGGCGATGGGGGCGCTCGACCGGAATCTTCGTCTCGACCGCCGGTTGGAGTTGCGCCTGTGGCGCGAATCGACCACGGTCTACATGACCAAGGGCCACGGCGGCTCCGGACCGCATGGCTTGGCCTTGGCCGCTTATCGGCGGGGCTTCGATGTTCGGGTTCATGTCAGCGACGAGACGGATTTGTTCATCGATTCCGTGCGCAGCGCGCATAAGAAAGAAGTCATCCGTCTGGTCGAAGAAGATTTCCTCGCCGAGATCGCCGAGACCGATATGGTGGTGCAGCGCGGAAGGTTGGGCATCGACGATCTCGCCGCCTCTTTCGCCCGGGGTGCCGTGCCGGTGGTGATGGTCAGTTCCTATCGCTTCGATCGCAAGAAAATGCCGCACTGGGTGACGCTGGCCGACATCGATGACCAGTTTGTCTATGTGCACGATCCCTTCGTCGACGTGAAAGAACAGCAAAGTGCCACCGACTGTATGAGCATGCCGATACCGCGTGCTGAATTCGCCCGGATGGTCCGTTATGGCCGGGCTCAGCTCCAGGCCAGCATCGTGCTGGGCCCGGGCCGGCACTGAGCGGCCGGCCCCCGCCGTGCTGGTCGTCATTGTCGATCGTTGGACCAAGCAACGGCTGCTCGAAGCAGGATTTGCCGATCTGAACGTGCGCGTTGTGACCGCCAGGGAATACGTTGGCTTTCCCCGGGCCTTTGGGCGTCGCGGCACGCGGATCATCAATCTCAGTCGCCGTTACGCCTATATGGACTACGGCTACTACTGCTCGCTGCTGGCAGAAGCCCGCGGCCATCGGGTGATACCCACCGTGACCGGCATTCTCACCTTGGGCAGTCGCGCCTTGTCTCGCCTTGCCCTGCCGGAACTGGACGCCGCTCTGCGGCGGCGCATCTCGCGCCTGTCCGAACCGCCGGAACCGATGTTCGACCTGTTCGTCGCCTTCGGACAGACGGACGATTCCCGGTTTCAGAAGTTGGCCCGTCATGCCTTTGACCGATTCCGCTGCCCCTTGTTGCTGCTGCGGATCGAAAATCGCGAAGACGGCTGGTGCGTGCGCTCCGTCCGGGCGCTGGCCAGCCGCGATCTCAACGAAGACCGCTTCGCCCTGTTCCAGCTGGCGCTCGAGCGCCACCTGCGCGTCGGCTTCGGCCGGCAGGCTGCACGCAGCGCGCCGCGTTACAGCATCGCCATGCTGCACAATCCGCGTGAAGCCTTTCCGCCGTCATCGCCGCGCGCCTTGCGCCGCTTCATTCGGGCCGGCATGTCGCTGGGTATGGAAGTGGAGCTGATCGAACCGAAAGATCTGTTGCAGATCGCTGAATACGACGCCCTGTTCATCCGCGAAACCACTTCCATCGACGATCACACCTATCGGGTGGCGCGCCGGGCCGAATACGAAGGCATGGTAGTTCTCGACGATCCGGATTCGATCGTGCGCTGTACCAACAAGGTCTTCCTGGCCGAACTGCTGGCCGCCAACGGCGTACCTTCGCCGCGCACCGTGGTATTGGAGCCCGACCGCCTGGCCGCCGCGGAATCGGAATTAGGCTATCCGATGGTCTTGAAGGTGCCCGACGGATCGTTTTCGCGCGGCATCCACAAAGTTCAGAATCGTGAGGAACTGCGCCAGCGTGCCAGCGAACTGTTCAAGCGGTCGGATGTGATTCTGGCGCAGCAGTATGTCTATACCGACTACGATTGGCGGGTCGGCATCCTCAACGGCCGGCCGTTGTTCGTCTGCCAGTACTTCATGTCGCGCCATCACTGGCAGATCATTCGTCACGGGGCCAGCGGACCGGCCCTCGGGCGCGCCCGCACCTTCTCGGTCGAAGAAGCGCCGAAGGCTGTGGTCGAAACGGCGTTGCGCGCCGCCCGCCTCATCGGCGACGGATTGTACGGCGTCGACCTCAAGGAGACTGCCGACGGAGTCGTCGTCATGGAGGTCAACGACAATCCGAATATCGACGCTGGCATCGAGGATCAGGTGATGGGCGATGCCCTGTATCTGGCGATCATGGAAGAATTCGCCCGGCGGCTCGATCATCGCCGCCGCTCCCCCGGCTCGCCGCCGCTCTGACGCCTGCAGCTGCCATTAGGGCCGATGGTCCATAAGTTCCCGCACTGCATGGACCAGATCGGCCATCCGCAGCGGTTTGCCCATGACGCGGATGGGTCCTAACGTATCCATGGTGGCAGGATCGACAGCTTCGCGCATGCCGGTCAACAGGATGACCGGCAGGTCGGCGCGAATGCGGCGCGCCTGTCCGATCAGTTCCTGACCGTCCATGATCGGCATCAATAGATCGGTCACCAAGACGTCGAAGGCATAGGGGTCGCGTGCCAATTCGGCCAGGGCTTCCACACCGTTGGTGTGGCCGGTGACCCGTAGTCCCAGGTGCCGCAACTGTACTTCGCTTGCCGCCAACAGTTCTCGTTCATCGTCGAGGAACAGCACGCGCGGCCCATCTTGCTCATCAGCCACCGCTTGGTCCTCTTTCCCCTACCGCTCGCAAGGAGCCATGACTCGATGCTATTGGTAACACGACGTTCGTCGCAAGGCGATGGTCCCGCTACCTCTCGAATGTAATTGCACCCTTGACTGTTCGATGCAAAAAATTGGCGCCAACCACGAGGGAATGAATTGATATGGCCCCAAATTCCGGCACGCCGCCGGTTGTCGGCATCATCGGCGGCAGCGGCGTTTACCAGATCGAGGGGCTGCAGAACGCTCAATGGCGGCGCGTCGCATCGCCCTTCGGCACACCGTCCGACGAATTCCTGTTCGGCGAGCTGGATGGGCAGGGCGTCGTCTTTCTGCCGCGTCATGGACGCGGCCACCGCATCCCGCCCAGCGAACTGAACTTCCGCGCCAACATCGACGCCTTGAAGCGCTGCGGGGTTACCGAGATCGTCAGCCTCAGCGCCTGCGGCTCGTTCCGCGAGGATCTGCCGCCAGGCACCTTCGTCATCGTCGATCAATTTATCGATCGCACCTTCGCGCGCACCAAGTCTTTTTTCAGCACTGGCATGGTGGCGCACGTCGGTTTCGGCCACCCCGTCTGTTCGCGCCTCGGCGATCATCTGGAATCGGCCGCCGAGGGGTTGGGTATCGCGACGGTACGGCGCGGCACCTATCTGGTGATGGAAGGGCCGCAGTTTTCCACCTTGGCCGAGTCCAAGCTTTACCGCTCCTGGGGTTGCGATGTAATCGGCATGACCAACATGCCGGAAGCCAAACTCGCCCGCGAGGCCGAGATGTGCTACGCCACCGTCGCCATGGTCACCGACTACGACTGCTGGCATCCCGAGCATGACCACGTCACTGTCGATGCGGTGATCAAGGTACTGCTCGGCAACGCCGACAAGGCGCGCAATCTGGTCAAGGCGACGATCCCCCGCTTGGCCGGACGTCAGGACATCTGCTCCGCCGGCTGTCACCGCGCCTTGGACAACGCCCTCATCACCGCGCCGGAGGCCCGCGATCCGGCTGTATTGGCCAAGCTCGATGCGGTCTCCGGGCGCGTGCTTGGCGTGCGCAGGCCATGAAGGTCGGTGGGCGGCACTACCGTTCGATCTGGCGCACGGCGGACGGCCGGGCCGTCGAGATCATCGACCAGACCAAACTGCCGCATGCCTTCGTCACGTGCCGGCTGGAGACGGTTGCCGATGCCGCCCATGCCATTCAGGTCATGCTGGTGCGGGGCGCGCCGCTGATCGGGGCGACTGCCGCCTATGGCCTGTGCCTGGCCCTGCGCGACGATCCGTCCGACCAGGCCTTGCGCACCGCCTACGACGCCTTGGTCGTCACCCGGCCGACGGCGATCAACTTGCGATGGGCTTTGGACGAGATGCTGGCTGTGCTCGCCCAGCTTCCGACCAGTCGCCGCACCGAAGCCGCTTGGCGCCGCGCCGCTGAGCTGTGCGACGAGGATGTAGCAATCAATTCGGCGATCGGCGAGCACGGCCTGGAATTGATCCGCCAGGCATGGCAACGCAAGGGCCAGCGTGGCCGTGTCGAGGTATTGACTCATTGCAATGCCGGTTGGCTGGCCACTGTCGACTGGGGCACGGCGCTGGCGCCGCTCTACAAGGCGCACGATGCTGGTATCCCGATTCACGTCTGGGTCGACGAAACCCGGCCGCGCAATCAGGGCGCTCACCTGACCGCTTGGGAGTTGGGCGGACATGGTGTGGCGCACACCGTCATCGTCGATAACGTCGGCGGCCATCTGATGCAGCGTGGCCAGGTCGATCTCTGCATCGTCGGCACCGACCGCACCACGGCCGGCGGCGATGTGTGCAACAAGATCGGCACCTACCTGAAGGCGCTGGCCGCCCATGACAATGGCGTGCCCTTTTATGTCGCGCTGCCGTCGCCGACCATTGATTGGAACCTGGAGAGCGGCGCCGACATTCCCATCGAACAGCGTACGCCCGACGAGGTGGCCCGCATCGCCGGGCGCACCGCCGACGGATCTGTGGTCGAGATCACGATAACGCCGGAAAACAGCCCGGCAGCGAACTATGCCTTCGATGTGACCCCGGCCCGTCTCGTCACTGCCCTGATCTGCGAACGCGGCGTCTGCGCCGCCTCGCGCGCCGGATTGCTCGGCCTGTTTCCAGAACGGGTCCCCGAAGCTAAGGGCGGTGGCGGGCCGATTTGAAACCGGCCCCTACGCGCGTAGAGGCGGGTTTCAAAGCCGCCTGTCTTTCCTCTGCTCAGCCGACGTTCTTGCGGAAGAAGTCGAGCGTGCGTTCCATCGCCTGCTTGGCGCTGGTCGGATGGAAGCTGCCGCGCTGGTCGCAATGAAAACCGTGGCCGGCGTCCTTATAGATGAACAGCGGCAGGTTGGGGTGCTTGGCGCGGACTGCCTCGACCTTCTCCAGCGGGATGCTGGCGTCCTTCTCGCCGAAGTGCAGCATGGTGGGGCAGGTCGGCTTCTCGTCCTTGAAGTCGTGGAGCTGTCCGCCGTAGTAGCACGAGGCGGCAGCAGGCTTTATCCGGCAGGCCGCCAGCCAGGAAAGCGATCCGCCCCAGCAGTAGCCGACGACGCCGACCTTGCCGGCACCCTTCACGGCGTCCATGGCGGCGGCAACGTCCTTCAATGCGTCATCCCAGGCGATTTTGCCGCGAATATCGAGGCCGGCGGCGATATCAGTCTGCTCGTAGCCCAATTCGATGCCCTTCTTGACCCGGTCGAACAAGGGCCGGCGCGATGGCCAGATAGCCTTGCGCGGCGAAACTGTCGGTCACGGCGCGTATGTGGCTGTTGGCACCGAAGATTTCCTGGATGACAACGATCCCGCCGCGCGGCTTGCCCGTCGGTTCGGCCTTGTAGGCGTCGAATGCATGTCCGTCGGCGGCCTTCAAAGTGATGGTCTTGCCCATGACGTATTCCTCCCTGAGTGATGGCGGCTGGATTTAAGCAGGGAGAAAGCCGGGCGGGCAAGGCCGCTGCCGGCACATTCAGACGTTGAAGCGGAAAAGACGCTAAATTCTCATTCCAAGTGCAACACCGTTATGCTTCGGAGTTGCGATGGGAATTCACTATGGTCAGCTCGACCTTGATGAGCGTTACGAGCTTTATCGTCTCCGGGAGGACGGTAGAGGCGTTCGAGAGATCGGCCGCCTGA
>CAMCUA010000006.1 GCA_945878455.1 Asaia bogorensis
TCAGGGTTTCGCCAGCCTGCAACTGGCTGAGCCGCTTTTTTTCACGTTCGCGCGCACGCCGGACGGAAGCCAGGCTGCGCGTACGCTCCTCACTGTCATCGAGGGCTTCGGTGATCGTGATCTTGCCGGTACGTCGGCGTGGTTCGCCACGCTTGGCGCCCAAGCTGGGGCGGCGTACTTCAGCCCGACCCGGACGACGGCGCGCCCGTTCGGCGTCATCATCGCCTTCGGTCTCGAGAGATTTTAGTTTGGCGGCAGCATGGGCCGCCGCAACCTTGGCCTGTTCTTCGCGCCGCTTGGCTTCTTCTTCCTCGGCCTTGCGTACTTCGGCTTCGGCCTTGAGCATGGTGTCGACATCGACCGGGGCAGCAATCTCTGGCACCACCACCTCGGAAGCCGGTGCCTCGACCGGCTCTTCCACCGCCGCACTTTCAACCTCGGGATCCGTCCCGGTGGCTGGCGCTTCATCGCCGGCCCGCTTGGCAACCTGCAAGGCGCGAACACGGGCTGCTTTTTCTTCGTTGGTCAGGCTGGCCGTGGCGGCACGAGCAATTTCCTGCTCTTCCTCGGTCACCACCGTTTCGGGCAGTTCCTCTGGAACCTCTCGGGCCCGTACCCTGGTCATCTTGCCGGCATCGTCAAGGGCATAGGTACGTTTCTTGCGCACCTCGACGGCGACCACCTTGGTGCGTCCATGCGAAAATTTCTGGCGAACCTGGCCGCCCTCGACCGTCTTTTTCAGCTCCAGCTTACCGGGCCTGCTCAGGCTTAGCGGCGAGGCTTTCTGCTGGTCTTGTTCTTTGATTTCCGTCATATCGAACCAGTTCCAAAGATGTCGATCGGCCGCGCCGATCTGCTATCAGACCGATGGCGCGGTAATGTCGCGGAAGCCCTCGAGCCGTCCGCATTCCCGCACCAGCTTTTCCGCCAAGGCACCCGGCGCAATCACCACATGAACGGCTTGTTCACGCCCGAATACCGATCCCAATTCCTCTCGGCCAAACAGCGCCGACACCGCTATTCCGCCGGCTGCGGCCCGCATTTTTGCCGCCTCGCCTGCGGAAGCGTCCGACGCCAGCAACAACAAGCCGCCACGGCCAGCCTTCAACCACTCCCGCGCCTTATCGTGCCCGGCGACCGCCACACCGGCACGTCGGGCCAAGCCCACCGTGTCGAGACAGCGCCGGGTTAGTGCCGCGGCCACCCGATCGGCAAGGTCCGCGGGTGTCGTTACCGCCGCACGCGCGGCGCGCGCAAACAGCTTTTTCTTCACGGCTGTATTAACCGTATCGCGACACGCTCTCAACCACAAACCCCGGCCTGGCAACCGTTCAGCCAAGTCCATCACCGCGCTGCCATCCGGTCCGACGACGAATCGCACCAGAACTTCCTTGGGCAACGTGTCGCCACTGACCAAGCAACGGCGCGTCGGCGCGTCCTTGTCCCGCGCCGCACCGCGCCGTTTCGCGTCAGGCCGTTGTTCGGTTGTCGCGAGTTCAAGCCGTATGGGTCTCTCCTTCAGCCGTGCCGGCCTTAACGTCATCGGCAAACCAATGGGCGCGGGCCGCCATGATGATTTCATTGGCCCGCTCGATCGTCAGGCTTCCCGGAGGTACGATTTCGATCAGTTCGTCTCCGGCTAGATCGGCCAAGTCGTCGCGGGTCTTAACGCCTTTTTCGCCGAGCGCGACCAAGACGACCGGCGTCAACCCCTCGATACCAGCCACATCGTCGGCAACTCCGAGTTCGCGGCGGCGCTTGGTCAACTCTTCGTCGCGGGCGGCGATATAGGCCCGCGCCCGTTCACGCAGTTCATGGGCGACATCTTCGTCGAAGCCCTCGATATCGGTCAGATCTTCTAGCGGCACGAAAGCAACTTCCTCGACCGACGAGAAGCCCTCGGTAACCAATAGGTGGGCGATGACGTCATCGACGTTGAGTGCATCGATGATCATCTGCGAACGCGACCGGAATTCTTCGGTGCGTCGGTCCGATTCCTCGGCTTCGGTGAGTATATCGATATCCCAACCTGTCAGCTGCGAAGCGAGGCGCACATTCTGACCGCGCCGGCCAATGGCCAAGCTCAACTGGTCATCGGGCACCACCACTTCAATGCGGTTGGACTCCTCGTCCAAAACCACCTTGGTGACCTCGGCCGGTGCCAATGCGTTGACAATGAAGGTGGCCGGATCCGACGACCATTGGATGATGTCGATCTTTTCGCCCTGCAGCTCGCTGACCACTGCCTGGACGCGAGAACCGCGCATGCCAACGCAAGCGCCAACCGGATCGATGCTCGAGTCGTTGGACAGCACGGCGATCTTGGCACGTGAGCCGGGATCGCGGGCGACCGACTTGATTTCGATAATGCCGTCATAGATTTCCGGCACTTCCTGCGCAAACAGCTTGGCCATGAACTGGGGATGGCTGCGTGACAGGAAAATCTGCGGACCCCGCGGCTCTTCGCGCACATCCATGATGTAGGCGCGCAGGCGGTCACCAGTGGAGAAATGTTCGCGTGGGATCGCTTCGTCCCGACGCAACAATGCCTCGGCGCGGCCGAGATCGACGACGATGTTACCGAACTCGATACGCTTGAGCAGGCCGTTGACGATCTCGCCGATGCGGCCTTTGAACTCCTCGAACTGCCGCTTGCGTTCGGCTTCACGAACTTTTTGAACGATGACCTGTTTGGCTGTCTGGGCGGCGATACGGCCGAAATCGATCGGCGGCAGCGGCTCGATGACGAATTCGCCGACGGCGACGTCCGGATGCTTGCGATGCGCCCGTTCGGGCGTGATCTGAGTCGCCTCGTCCTCAACCTGATCGACCACTTGTAGGTAGCGGGCCAGTTTGATGGCCCCCGACGCACGATCGATCCGGGCACGGATATCGTGCTCCAGGCCGTACTTGGAACGACCGGCCTTTTGAATCGCCTGCTCCATGGCTTCGAGGACTTCCTCGCGGTCGATGCCCTTATCACGGGCAACGGTATCGGCCACCTGGAGCAACTCGGGGCGAGTATGAATGATTTCGTTTTCCATGGGCATCTGAATTCAATGTTGCTGTTGCTGGCGTGCGGCGGCGAGAAGTTCGTCGGTGATGACCAACTTGGCGCGGGATACCGCGGCGAATGGAATATCGTGGATGGAACCTTCGGCCTGAAGGCGGACATTGCCATCGGCAACGCCGACCAACCGGCCGGCGAACCGGCGGCGCCCGTCGAGCAGCCGGTCCGTTTCGAGCTTTGCCTCGAAACCGGCAAACCGTTCGAAGTCGGCAAGGCGCACCAACGGTCGATCAATACCCGGCGAACTAACTTCTAGCGCATAGGCCTCTTCGATCGGGTCGTTTGTATCGAGTATGGCGGAAACGGCGCGGCTGACATCGGCGCAATCGTCGACCGTGATGGGACGCCCGTTCGGAGCCTCGATCATGATCTGCAACCGCTTGTGCGTCTTTCCCATCAGCTGCACCCGGACGATATCGAAGCCCAAGATGCCGATTGTCGGTCCGACCAGTTCTTCGATGCGCGCGGAAAGCTCCATACCGTCTCCTCAAAAGCCAAACTTGGCAACCGGCATCCGTAGCCATTCCCTCCCGCCGCGGATCGGCGACCGGCACGGACCCGGACGTTAGGGGGAGGCCCAAAACAAAAAGGAGGGCCGCCGGCCCACCTTGTTTTTGCTCCGTCAAGGCATTAAGCGATCACGGCGCGGACATTCGATTTGCCCGTGTCTTATACCTGGACGGGTTGGAAAACAAGACAAAACCGCGATTCAGTGGGCAGCTTGGCGCGTTTGTCGTTGGAACAAGAGATAGAAACAACGCGCCCCGGCGGCAAGGGCCTTGGCCTCGTAGCGGGATTCGACCCAGTCGCCCGGCCGGCGCCAATCGGACGGGCCATTGGTCAACGATCGGAAGTCAGGATGATTTGATGCCCGTTCCAACGTCCACCAAGCATAGTCGGCATGGTCGCTGGCAAAGATCAACTGTCCGCCATCCGCCAGTACGCGCGACAGGGTGGAGAGCACAGGTGGCGAGATAAGGCGGCGTTTGTGGTGGCGTGTCTTTGGCCAGGGATCCGGGAACAGCAGGTAGACACGCTCGAGGCTAGCATCGGGCAAGCGCTCCAACACCTCGCGCGCATCGCCGTCGTGCACGCGTAAGTTTTGCAGGCCGAGTTGGTCGACGTGGCGGAGTAGGCTGGCGACACCATCGGCATAGACTTCGCAGCCGATGAACCCGACGTCCGGATGGGCCGTCGCCAGGGTCGCCAGATGTTCTCCGCCGCCGAACCCGATTTCCAGCCAGACCGATCGCTTCGGCGCGGCAAACAGGCCCACCGTGTCGATAGCACCTGCCGCCGGCACGCGCAGGGCCGGCAGCAATTCCGTGACGAGAGCGGAGCGGGCGTGGCGTAGGCGATGCCCGCGGCGGCGGCCGAAGGTGCGTAGCGGCCGCGACGCGGGGTCTGTCGTCACCGGAACGTCAGTGAGCCCCGAACGCGGACTTGAGCGTGGCGACGAGATCGGTGCGCTCCCAAGAGAATCCGCCGTCGGCATCGGGCGCCCGGCCGAAGTGGCCATAGGCGGCGGTGCGCGCATAGATCGGCTTATTGAGGCCAAGATGTTCGCGGATGCCGCGCGGCGACAAGTTCATCGCCTTTTGCAGGACCATAGAAAGCCGATCCTCGGCAACCTGTCCCGTACCCTGAGTGTCGACGTAAACGGACAACGGCTTGGACACGCCAATGGCATAGGCAACCTGGATGAGGCACTTCTCCGCCAAACCTGCGGCGACGACGTTCTTCGCCAGATAGCGCGCCGCATAGGCCGCGGAGCGGTCGACTTTGGTTGGGTCCTTGCCCGAGAAGGCACCGCCGCCATGTGGTGCAGCGCCGCCGTAAGTATCAACGATGATCTTGCGGCCGGTCAGCCCGGCATCTCCGTCCGGCCCGCCGATCACAAAGCGGCCCGTGGGATTGACGTAGAATTCCGCCTCCGGGCACATCCAGCCTTTCGGCAAGACCTTGAGCACATGCGGCCGGACGATTTCGCGGATGGCATCCTGACTGAGGTTTTCAGCATGTTGGGTCGACACGACAACACTCGTCGCCCCAATCGGCTTGCCGTTGACGTAGCGTAGTGTCACCTGGCTCTTCGCGTCGGGCCCGAGGCCCGGCTCCGCACCGGAATGACGGGCTTCAGCCAGGGACCGCAAGATGGCATGAGAGTAATGGATCGGGGCCGGCATTAACGCCTCGGTCTCGGAGCAGGCGAAACCGAACATCAGGCCCTGATCGCCGGCGCCTTCGTCCTTATTGCCAGCGGCATCGACGCCTTGTGCGATGTCCATGGACTGGGCATGCAGATAGATAGCGACGTCGGCATGCTTCCAATGGAAGCCCTCCTGTTCGTAGCCGATATCCCTCACCGCGTGGCGAACCACTTCTTCAAGCGTCGCCGACGTTATCGAGGCGGGACCGCGCACTTCGCCGGCCAGCATGATGCGGTTGGTCGTGCACATCGTTTCGCAAGCGACCCGCGAATGCGGATCGGCCGTCAGAAACGTATCGACCACCGCATCGGAAATGCGGTCGCTGACCTTGTCGGGATGTCCTTCGGACACCGACTCGCTGGTGAACAGGTAATCGGAATTCGCCATCGTCGATACCCCCGTCTGACGTGTCATCCTTAAACCGGACCGGGGCATCCAATTCTTCCTCTCGTGGGGAAGAACTCGTCGCACCCACTTAGAGCCTTTTTTCGCGTGGTAGCAAGCGGTCCAAATCTATCCACGCCCTGGACAATAGCCCCAAGGCCAAGCCTCAAGGAGGCGCCCTTTTCGCAATCTTTAGAGGGAACGTCAAGTACGGCTACCACCAGCGAGCGGTCGAAACTTGGCCGCCAGGTGGTGGCGCGGTTATTCTTCCGACGGCGCGTTGGCTATGGACTTCACCAGTTCGAACAGGCGCTTGCGAATCTGCGGGCTAGTGATGCGATAATAGGCGCGAACAAGCTCCAGCGTCTCGCGTTTGGTTAGTGGATCGGGCTCGAAACTGGTTTGGGCCTGATCGGCAAAACCACCAACCGGACGACCGGAATTGGCCTTTACGTCGTCGGCCATATCGTCGAAGAAAAAGGATACGGGTATGTCCAACACCTTGCTCAACTCAAAGAGCCGGCTGGCGCCGATACGATTGGCACCTCGTTCGTATTTCTGAATCTGTTGAAATGTCAGCCCGATAGCCTGGCCCAGCTTTTCCTGGCTCAGACCCAGCAAGGTGCGGCGTAATCTGACCCGCCGGCCAACATGCACATCGACGGGCCGCGGCGTCCCCAATACGCGATCTTCATCCGCCCCTGACCGACTCCCCGGCTTTCTTCCACGCTTCGCCATCTGCTCATGCCCGCTTCTGAGTGGTTTACCCTGCGTGCCAATCCAGCCCCCTGGAGGCACAGGTGCAGATTGCGGTAACAGGCCTCAACCTGCGGGAGCAATCTACAATATTATAGTGAGTATTCGCCAATGATTTTAGGGTCAACCCCATTTCTTATAGGGGAATCCCTAAGTTGATTTTGGCGATGACCCACCCATCCGCTACCGGCCGCCACCAAGATGAGCAGAGCCGTCACGATATCTCCCATGCCGGCGAAGGGTGGGGGCGGTAGGGCAGTCGGCAGATCGGCGTCGAGGTAGCCCATTTCGCCAAGTCCGAGCCGGGCAGTAACACGGCCGTAACCATCGACCACACCGCTAATGCCGGTATTGGCGACCCGGACGACCGGCAGACCTTCCTCTACGGCGCGCAAGCGAGCGGCGGCGAAATGCTGATAAGGCCCGGCGGAATGACCGAACCAGCCATCGTTGGTGATGTTGAGAATCCACTCCGGCCGATCGGTTGGCGCGGTGACCGCACCGGGGAAGATGATTTCATAGCAAATCAGCGGACTGACCGGCGGCAGGCCTGGGAGGCGAAGAGTGCGCAGCCCGGGTCCGGAAGAGAAGTCGAGGCGGCCCTCAGTAATCTTGTTCAGCCCGATAATGCCGCGTAACGGCACGTATTCACCGAAGGGAACGAGGTGGAACTTGTCGAAGCTGCCAACGACCCGTGCCTTTGAATCGATGGCCAATAGACTGTTCCAGACATGGGCGGTGCCATCGGAGTCGCGTCCGCCACGTGGGGCGCCGGTGATCAGCAAACCGCCTTCAGGTACGATTCTGCCGACCAATTCGCGGATCGGCGTATCCGTCGCTAGGAAGAAAGGGACTGCCGTCTCCGACCAGATGATGTGTGTCGGTGCCGGCGATGCCGGTGTCGAGCTCAGCTCTAGATGAGCAGCCAAGTGGCGCTCACGCATGTTGTCTTGCCACTTCAGCTGCTGCGCAATGGCCGGCTGCACCAGTCTGAGCCTGACGCCCGCGACCCGGGCATCGTCCGCCCATAACAGGCGCAAGCCACCGCCGACGGCCAACAGCAGGAACAGCGCCGTCGGCAGGCCGATACCCACCCACATACGCCGTCTGAGGGATCCCGGGAGTTGGGCTACGAGCGATGGCGCGGCTGCCGCCCCGACGGTCAACAACCCCAGCCCGTAGGGGCCGACAAGAGCAGCCGACTGTAGGACACTCTCGACCGGCACCCAGACGGTTGCCATCAGGTTCCAGGGAAAGCCGGTCAATAACCATGACCGTATCCATTCCTGAAAGGCCCAGGCCGCAGCGAAGGCCAGCACCCGCGCGCCGCGACGCGGTGCGACACCTACGGCCAGCCAAGTCACGCAACCGGTGAACAGGGCGAAAAAAGCCGCGAGCCCGAACACGGCAAAGGGAATCATCCAGGCGAAGCGAGCGGCATCGATCAGCAGCGCGACAGAGATCCAATAAAAGCCGCTAGCAAAATGGCCGAGGCCGAACCACCAGCCCAAGGCAAATGCCGCGCGGCGATTGGGCGCGGCGCCGATCAACCAGAGCAACCCCGTCATAGCAGGAACGAGCAGGGGAAGCAGATGCAAGGGCGGCAGCGCGGCTGTCGCCAACGTACCCAGGAAAACTGCGATGGCAGCACGCCGCCAGCCGACCATCGCGGTCAGCCGTTCGCGCCATCTTCCCAGGGCCATCGCGGTCAGCCTGACCCCCCTGGTGCCGGCGGCAGGCCGCGGATACGCAAACGCTTGATGCGCCTTGGGTCGGCATCCAACACCTCGAATTCAATGCCGGAGGCATGGCGGATGCGGTCGCCGCGCACGGGTACTCTTCCGGCTTCGGAAAATACCAGTCCGCCCAAGCTATGGATATTTTCGCGCGCTTCATCGCTCAGCAGGCGACCGGATATGGCTTCCAATTCTTCCACCGACGCACGCGCATCGGCATCGAGGGATCCATCGGGACGGCGAATCAGCAAGGGCCCGGCGGCAGGGTCATGCTCGTCTTCGATTTCACCGACGATTTCTTCAACCAGGTCTTCGATGGTGACCAGACCATCGATCCCGCCGAATTCATCGACAACCAACGCCATGTGCGATCTCTTCGTCCGCATGTCGAGCAGCAATTCCATGACCCGCATGGCGGGCGAAACAAAAATAATTTTACGCAGGATGCCTGTGAGCGAGAATTCAGCGTCCGCACCGCGCCAAGCTGCTACGTCCTTGATGTGTACCATACCGGCAACGTCGTCGAGCACGCTGCGATAGACCGGCAGCCGGGAATGGCCCTCGGCGACCATCAGGCCGAAGACCTCAGCCAACGATGCGCCGATGTCAACTGCGACGATATCGACCCGCGGCACCATGACATCGTGTACCGTGCGCTCGCGAAGGCGCAGGATATTGGACAACATCCTGCGTTCGTCGGCATCGATCGGCGTTTCGTCGATATCGCTTTCCTCGATTAGATCTTCGAGAGCCTCGCGTACCGTTTCCTCGCCCTCGCGTGACCCGCGCAGACTACGCAACCACCGGCGCAGCATATCGGCGACGGAGGACGGACTGAGCGGCGGCTCCGCCGGTAGGGCATTAGGTCGTTCGTCGTTCATGGCCTGGATTCAACGGGCCCACTGTTTCCTGGGGGCGGTCGGCATAGGGCGAAGCAATGCCAAGCGATGCCAGTATGTCGGCCTCTAAATATTCCATATGTTCCGCCTCGGCATCGTGCTGATGATCGTAACCGAGAAGATGCAGCATACCATGTACGATCATATGGCACAGATGATCGGCAATCGGTTTGTCATCGCGCTCCGCCTCCGCGCAGACCGTTCCGTAGGCGACGACGACATCGCCCAGCAACAGCCCGGCTCCCACGGCGGTCGGCGCGGTCGGCGCGGTGGGCTCGCCGTCCTGCTGCGGAAAAGACAGGACATTGGTCGGTTTATCGATATGGCGATAGCGTGCATTGAGCCCGCGAACCGTCGCATCGTCGGTGAGCAGTATACTGGCTTCGACGGCGCCGGGCACTCCCGCCGCGACCAGCGTTGCTCGCGCGGCGCGGCGGCAAAGGTCAACAGCGCCGGGCACGGTCTGCCGCCAATCGGTACAGGCGACACGGACCGCGATGCGGAGGGCTCTAGGCATCCCGGTCGCGGTCTGACCCATCGGTCGATTCATAGGGAGCGGAACTGCGCCTTCGGCTCTCCGCCTGATCGTAGGCACGGACGATGCGGCCAACCAGCGGGTGGCGCACCACGTCTTTGTCGGTGAAGGCCATGATGCCCACACCTTCGACATTCGACAGGATATCGATGGCATCGCGCAGGCCGGAACGGGTACCGCGCGGCAGATCGACCTGGCTAAGGTCGCCGGTCACCACCATCCTGGCGTTTTCGCCGAGCCGAGTCAGGAACATCTTCATCTGCACGGCGGTGGTATTTTGTGCTTCGTCGAGGATAACGAAAGCATTGGCCAGCGTTCGCCCGCGCATGAAGGCCAAGGGTGCAATTTCGATTTCGCCGTTTTCTAGACGCCGCGCCACCTGATTGGAGGGCAGCATGTCGTGCAGGGCGTCGTAAAGGGGGCGCAAATAGGGATCTACTTTTTCGCGCATGGTGCCGGGCAGAAAGCCCAGCTGTTCCCCAGCTTCCACCGCCGGGCGCGACAGCACGATGCGGTCAACTTCGCCACGGACCAGCCGCTCCACCGCCTTGGCCACAGCCAGATAGGTCTTGCCGGTGCCTGCCGGACCAAGTCCGATGACCAACTCGTAATCGTCGATGGCTTGGATATAGGCGGCTTGGTTGGGCGTCCGCGGGGTAATATGACGCTTGCGGGTATGGATGACCTGTTCGGCGCCAGCGGACTTGGGGCCGACGTGGGTCGCCATGCGCAGGGCGGCGGCGACCTCCTCCGGTCCTACGGGAAGGTGGCGGCGGAGCCTCATGTACAGAGCGTCGAGCACTTGATGCGTTGCCGCGACGGATTGCGGCTCGCCACTGACGACCACCTGATTGCCGCGGGCGTTGACGGTCACGTCCAGGGCGCGTTCGATGCGCGCCAGATTACCGTGATGCGAACCGAACAGATCGGTGAGCAACCCATTGTCGTCGAATTCCAATTCGAGCCGGCGGATTTCGTCCGCACCGCTAGCCGATGTCGTTGCACCCGTCTTCAAGCAGCCACCCCACGATGGGCCATAAGGGTGCCGGAAAGACTATTGGCATGCGATGCATCAATGAACAAATCGACGATGGAGCCTTGCAAGGCTTCGGGGACGACGACATGCACCGGTTGCATATAGGGGCTGCGTCCCAGCAGCTGGCCCGGCCGGCGGCCGCGGCGGTCGAGCAATACCGACATCGATCGGCCGACGCAGGCGCGATTGAAGTTTTCCTGAATGACCGCAAGACGCGCTTGCAATTGCGCCAGGCGGTCGATTTTGGCCGCCTCGGCAACTTGCCCCGCCATCTGGGCTGCCGGAGTGCCTGGACGCGGGCTGTACTTGAAGGAATAGGACTGGATGAATCCGATGTCGTCGACCAGAGCCAAGGTGGCTTGGACATCGGCCTCGGTTTCCCCTGGATAACCGACGATAAGGTCCGTCGACAGGGCCAGATCGGGCCTGGCGGTGCGCAGCCGTTCGACCAGCCGGCGATAATCCTCCGCTGTGTGTCGGCGATTCATCGACGCCAACACCCGGTTCGATCCCGACTGCACCGGCAGATGCAGGAAGGGCATCAATTGCGGCACATCGCGGTGGGCGGCGATCAGGTCGTCATCGACGTCGGCGGGGTAGGATGTGGTGTAACGGATGCGCTCGATACCATCGATGTCGGCGACGGCGCGGATCAACCGCCCGAGCGTCCATTCGCTGCCGGACGCGGCACCGTGATAGTTATTGACGTTCTGGCCCAACAGCGTGATCTCGCGCGCGCCCAGCGCCGCCAGATAGCGGGCCTCAGCCAGCACATCTGCCGCCGGCCGTGAATACTCGGCGCCTCGCGTATAGGGCACCACACAAAACGTGCAGAACTTGTCGCAACCCTCTTGGATTGTCAGAAAGGCCGCATGGTTTTCGACGCGGCCGGGCGGCGGCAGGCTGTCGAACTTCGATTCAGCCGGGAATTCGGTGTCGAGAACGACGCCACCGGCGCGACTGGCACGCGCCACCATTTCGGGCAGACGGTGATAGGTCTGCGGCCCCAGAACGATGTCGACGAACGGTGCCCGTGTACGGATTTCAGCACCCTCGGCCTGCGCGACGCAGCCCGCAACGGCGACGATCATCGGCTGTCCGACCAGGCGTTTCTGCTCCTTGACCTCGCGCAGGCGGCCGAGTTCGGAAAAGACCTTCTCGGCGGCCTTTTCGCGAATGTGGCAGGTATTCAGGATGACCATGTCCGCACTGGCCACATCACCGGCCAACTCATAGCCGAGCGGCGCCAGGACATCCGCCATGCGGGCGGAGTCGTACACGTTCATCTGACAGCCGTAGGTCTTTATGTGGAGCTTTTTGGCCAAGGCTTGGCGATCTTCACGCGGTGCATTCAGCGCTGCGAAGCGACATGTCGGTCATACTTTAAGTTTCCAAGCTCCGACTCTGGTCTGTTCCAGTCAGAGGGTAGCATTCCGCCTTGCCCTGTCAAGGAATGGCGGCAGTCGGATCCTGCCCCCGGTCTTGCCGCAGGGGCGCAAATCGGCTTATTGGTGATGCAACTGCAAACGAAGGAAGGGTCGCCGTGTCGCTGATTTTGGGCTGTATCGCCGACGACCTGACTGGCGCCTCCGACCTGGCCAACACCCTGGTCAAGCAGGGTATGCCAACGATACAGACCGTCGGCCTGCCGGCAGGCGGGTTCAGCGCCCCCGGCGATGTAGCTGCGGCTGTTGTCGTCAGCCTCAAATCGCGGACGATACCGCCCGAGGATGCTGTTGCGCAGTCGCTGAACGCACTTGCTGCGTTGCGGGAAGCAGGCGCCCGCCAAATCCTGTTCAAGTATTGTTCAACTTTCGATTCAACCGATCAGGGCAATATTGGACCTGTTGGCGAGGCGTTGCTGGATGCCTTGGGCGCCGATTTCACTATTGCTTGCCCAGCTTTCCCCGTGAACGGCCGGACCATCTATAAGGGTCACCTGTTCGTCGGCAATGTATCGCTGGCGGAATCACCGATGCGCCAACATCCGCTGACGCCAATGACCGATTCCAATCTCGTCGCCGTGCTCAGCCGGCAGAGCCAGGGCAAGGTCGGTCTGGTGTCCTTTCAAACGGTCGCATCTGGGGTGGAGGCCATCCGCACCCGTTTCACCGAACTGCGCCGCGAGGGCGTGCGCCAAGCTGTCGTCGATGCTATTACCGACGACAACCTGTTGACCATCGGTGAGGCCTGTCGTGACCTGCTTCTGATCGGCGGCGGTTCGGGCATCGCGTTGGGCTTGCCAGGCAACTTCCGTGCCGCCGGGTTGCTGCCGGCGGGAGCCGCCGATACCCGCCTACCACCCGCGCGTGGTCAGGCCGCCGTACTGTCCGGAAGCTGTTCCCAGGCAACGCGCGATCAGGTTGCCTGGATGGCCGAACGGCGTCCGGCCTTGCGCATCGATCCTCTGAAGGCCGCGGCCGATAGTGCCGGTGTCGCCCGCGAGGCCTTGTTATGGGCGAACCGGCAATTGGCGGGCGGCCCGGTGCTGATCTATGCCACGGCAGAACCTGAAGAGGTCCGCAGGGCGCAGGAAAAACTGGGTGCGGCCGCCGCCGGCGAGGCCGTGGAACGAACCCTGGCCACTATCGCCATGGGCTTGATCGAAACTGGTGTCGCTCAATTGGTTATCGCCGGGGGGGAGACATCGGGCGCCGTCATCCAGGCGTTGAACGTCGAGCGGCTGCGCATCGGGCCTGAGATCGACCCCGGGGTGCCATGGACCTACAGCCTGGGCCGCCCCAACCTGCACCTGGCGCTGAAATCGGGCAACTTCGGGGGCCGCGACTTCTTCCTTAAAGCTTTCGACAGGCTGAACGATATGGGAGAGCTACCATGAGCCCGGAAAGCCGCCTGCGCGAAGACATCTGCGCCATCGGCAAGTCGCTATTCGACCGGGGCCTGACGTTCGGCAGTTCGGGCAACATCAGCGCGCGAACCGAAGGCGGCTGGTTGATGACGCCGACCAACGTGCGCCTCGGCAGCCTCGACCCGGCCCGCCTATCCAAGCTCGACGATGGCGGCAATCACATCGGCGGCGACAAGCCGACCAAGGAAACCTTCCTGCACATCGCCATGTACCGTCACCGGCAGAAGACAGGCGCGGTCGTACATTTGCATTCCACTCATTCAGTGGCCGTCTCTTGCCTGGCCGATGTCGATCCCGCCGACGTGCTGCCGCCGATCACGGCCTACTACATCATGCGCGTCGGCCGCCTGCCGTTGATCCCTTATTACGTGCCGGGCGACGTGGCCCTGGGCGATGCCATCGCCGCCTACGCGCCGAAGCATCACGCTGTTTTGCTGGCCAATCATGGGCCCGTGGTGGCTGGCGTCGATCTCGACAGCGCCGCCAATGCGATCGAAGAGCTGGAGGAAACCGCCAAACTGCATCTGCTACTGCGCGGCGAACGGACCCGATATCTTACGAGTGAACAGGTCGCTGAACTCAACCGCCGCTTTCCAACCTGATCGCCTGATCCGGCAGGGGCGGTATCCTCAGTACGGACGCTCGCCCTTGATCATGCAGCGGTAGAGCAGGCGGGGCTGCGTCGTATCGGCCGGATCGTAGTCGTAATTGGCCTTGTGCAGGGCCGACCGGTTATCCCACAGCAACATGTCGCCCAGCCGATACTGGTGGCTGTAGACATATTCCGGGCGGATGGCCTGCGCCAACAAGTCGTCGAGCAGAGCCTGGGAATCCTCGGGGCTCATACCAACGATGTTTTCCGTCTTGTTCGGATGGAAGTAGAGCGCCTTGGTTCCCGTGCCGGGATTAGTGCGCACCATGGGATGCAGGACCGGCTTCGGGTTTTCCCGTTTCTGCCGCTCCACGGCATCCTTATCCTCGATATGCGGCGCAGCACTACTGACCATGACATTGACGGTTTGCAGGCGCGCGATCCTCTGCTTGGTCGTATCGGACAACAGGTCATAGCCGGCGCGCATATTGACCACGCTGGTGCCGCCTCCTGCCGTCGGCAGCTTGACGGCGTAGAGGATTGTGTATTTCGGCGGGTATTCCTGATTGGTGTGGTCGGTGTGCCAGCGCGGACCGAACTTCGGCACCGTGCCGTCCTGATTGCGGTCAAGGCTGGACAGCTCATGGACGAAGGGCACGCCGGGAATGGCATTGGCATCGTGGTAGCGTGCCATCGGCTCGCCGAAAAACGACGATGCATCGAGGAACTGGCGCGGCGTGAACTTCTGATCGCGGATGACCAGGGCGATGTGTTGGGCAAGGGCTTCGTTGAGCCGTAACCGTGTAGCCTCGCCAAGCGGTTTGGTCAGGTCGATGCCAGTCACCTCGGCACCGATATGTTGAGAAAGCCGGGTGATCTTCATATCCTGCTGCGTGGCGAGGATTTGCATGGTCGTTTCTCCCACTCTACGAATATCCCTTGAAGGAGATGTCGCATCCGACGTTGAGGTCGCGCAGTCTAATCGAATTTCCTACCCGGCACGTAGAGCCTTCGCAGACGGCTCAATAAGTCGCCCGGCCACCCGACATGTCGAAGGCAAAACCCGTGGTAAAGCTGCATTCCGGCGAGACGATCCAATCGATCATCGCCGCTGCCTCGGTCAGCGTGCCGGTACGCTTCATCGGAATACGGTCCGTCATATAACGCACTTGCTGTTCGGGCATGGCGGCAACCAAGTCAGTGCGGATCACGGCCGGCGCCAGTGCATTGATGGCTATGCCTGTTTCCGCATAATCCTTAGCGGCGCTTTTGACCATGCCGATCAATCCGGCCTTGGTCGCCGAATAGGCCAGCATCCCGGCGTTTCCCTCTTTACCGGCGATGGAGGCGACATGCAGAATTCGCCCGTAATTGCGGCTTAGCATCGCCGGCAATACGGACTGGGTGAGCAGCAGCGCCGACTTGAGGTTGACCCGATAGACCAAGTCGAAATCATCGGGATCGACCTCGTGGGCCTTGATGCCGGTGATACCCGTGATTCCGGCGCAATTGACCAGGATGTCGATCCGGCCATGGGTGGCAACGACGGCGTTTGTCGCAGCGGCCAGCGCTATGCGGTCGGTAACGTCTACCGCGTGCGCCGCGAATCGCCCACCAGCAGCAGAGATGTCGCGCGCAGCAACGGCCAACCCGTCGGCCAGGCGATCGAAGCCGATGATCGTCATGCCATGACTGGCCAGACGCTCGGCTGCAGCGCGGCCTATGCCACGCGCCGCACCAACAACAATGGCAACCTCATCGGCGCGGCTCATCGGTCGCTGCCCAAATGGTTGGCCAATTGCGTCTTGAAGCATTGCACGAACTCCCGGGCCAAGCGCGACAGCGGCCTAAACCGCGGGTAAAGCAGGCCGACGTTGATGCGCGTGGGTGGCATCAGCGGCCGGACCGCAAGGGAACTGAACGCCGCCGACCGCGAGGTGAATTCGTCGACCAAAGCGATGCCCAATCGCTTCGCCGCCAGCGAGCAGGCAACTGCTGAAAGGTTGGTTTCAATCGCCGGGCGCAGCCGCAAGCCGGCAGCACGGAACGCCGCCTCCACCACCTCGCCATAACGGTTCTCGCGGGCATAGGAAATCAGTGGCTGATCGGCCAAGTCGTGAGGCGTCAATTCCTGCCGGGCGGCCAGCGGATGATCGGCGGGCAGCACGCAAACGATCCGCCCCGAACCAATGACTTCGGCCTGGATCAAGGGATCGTCTTCGGTGAAATGAACGATGCCCAGATCGGCTTGTTGGGTATTGATCAGCTCGGCAACTTGTTGCGACAGGCGGACCAGGAGTTCGATATGCACGTTCGGTCGGTCGGTCTTGAACGCCACCAACGAATCGGGCACCAGATCGAAGGCGATGGCCGGCACCACGGCAAGGCGCAATAGGCCGATCTGGGTGTCGCGCAGTTCGACGGCCAATCGCCGCAATGTGCTGAGTCCGCCGTAAATAGGCTCGGCCTCAGCGAACAGGGTGCGGGCTTCTGGTGTCGGATAGAGGCCGCCGCGAATGCGTTCGAACAGCTTGAAACCGAGCAGTTCTTCGGTATGCCGCAGGATTTTGCTGACCGCCGGCTGGGTGACACCCAGCTCGCGGGCCGCTTCGCTGATGGAGTTCCGGCGCATAACCGCCGTGAACACCTCCAACTGACGGAGGTTGATCACCGTTCCCGCCCTCCTCGCGGCATGCGAACTGTCGAGCTTCGATAGCAGAATCTGGCGCCGTCAATTCTTCGACGAACGGCCCCGCCCACGCGATCCTACGGGCACACCGTAAAGCTCCAAACGATGACCAATCAACTCGAAGCCATGATCCCGGGCAATTTTTTCTTGGAGTCTTTCTATTTCCTGATTTTCGAACTCGATCACGCGTCCCGATTGGATATCTATCAAATGATCGTGGTGGTGTTCGGTGGTTTCCTCGTAACGGGAGCGTCCGTCGCCGAAATCGTGGCGCTCGACGATTCTGGCTTCTTCGAACAGGCGGACGGTGCGATAGACGGTAGCGATGCTAATGCGCGGATCGATTCCGGAGGCGCGTTGATACACCATCTCAACATCCGGGTGATCTTCTGATTCCGACAGAACACGGGCGATCAGACGCCGCTGTTCCGTCATCTTCATGCCTTTGTCCAGGCAGGCCCGCTCGATACGGGACACTTCCGGCATTATATCGCTCCGCCCAGGTTGGTCGGGCAGCGCCCGTTCGCGCAATCCGCACTATAGCAGGGCGGTTTCGGACGTCTCAACCTGTCTTGCGCCGCCGCTTGCGCGGCTTCGTGCCGAGCCCAATCTTCTTGGCAAGATTACTGCGGTGCTTGGCGTAGTTGGGCGCTACCATGGGATAGTCCGAAGGCAAGCCCCAACGCTCGCGATATTGATCAGGGCTCATGTCATAGGCGGCTTTCAAGTGACGCTTCAACATTTTCAGTTTCTTGCCGTCTTCCAGGCAAACAACATAATCGGGGAAAATCGATTTTTTTACTGGCACAGCCGGTTGAGGCCGTTCCTGTACCGGTGTCGCTCCAACTGAATCCAGACTTCTATAGACTTCTTGGATGAGTTGCGGCAATTCGGAGAGTGCAACTGTATTGTTACCGACGTGCGCCGACACAATTTCAGTTGTCAGTTCGAGCAATTCACTTAAATTTGGCTTCTCAGTCATTTATTATAGGTCCTCACGTCCAAATGAACGGCCCTATATAATGATTCAGTCACAGCATAGCAAGAACTTCTCATGAATAGCTTGGCTAAAATCGATGAAGAGCCCCGGCACGATGTGCGTTTGGACATTACCGGCGAGATTTGTCCCATGACCTTCGTGAAGACGAAGTTGATGTTGGAGCGCATGGAACGCGGGCAGATCGCACTGGTCCGGCTAAAGGGACACGAACCGCTGACCAATGTGCCGCGCTCGCTGAAGGAACACGGCCACGAGGTATTGTCCTTGGAGCCTGAATCCGCCGCCGAACCTGCCGAAGGCGTGCATCAACTATTGTTCCGCAAGTCCTAACCGACCTGCGGCGTCGCATCCGCACCGCGAATATAGAAGGGGGCGGGCATGCGGGTTCCGATGGTCGCCCGGCTGACCGCCAGTGCCGCCACAATCGCCGGATCGGCCGCTATCCGCGTGCTGGCGAGACGGACATCGCGACCGAGCGCCATCGCTGCCGATACCATCGCGGCAGCAGCATCCCCAACGATCACCAGGCGTCCTGCCGGGGCCCGCTGGGCTGCCGCCTCTGGACTGGCGGCCAAGGGTGTCGCCAGGGGCTGAAGCGTCGAATCAAAGAACTGGGCAAAGATGTCACCGCGCTTGCTGTCAATCGCCGCCATGACGATGTCGTCAGCGGATAGGTCGCTGGATGCGCCCGCCGCCAAGGCTTCGAGGTTGGTAATGCCGATACAGGGCAGGCTGCGTGCCAAGGCCAAACCGCGTGCGGCGGCTAGGCCTACTCGGATGCCCGTAAAGGAACCCGGTCCGACAGTAACGGCCAGCAGATCGAGATCGGCGAAAGCACAGCGGGCTTCTGCCAAAACGTCTTGGACCATAGGCATCAGTACTTCGGACTGGCCGCGTGCCATGGGCACATATCGCTGCGCCAGGACCGTTCCATTCCGGCAGACGGCAGCCGAACAGGCAACGGTTGCCGTATCGAATGCCAACACGATCACAGCATGGTGGACCGCACAAGGGTGAACCGTTCGCGCATTTGACCCCGTATTAGGGCCGAATGGAGGCCGAGGCAATGGCCCGGCAGGATATCGGCAACACGACGACAGGCAACAGCCCGCACCCTGTCGCTGCGGATCGATTGCGGATCAGGCAGATTGAAACTTTAGGTCGTCGGATCGGCCAGATGATCTGTTTCAATCGGCAGATCACCATGCAATTCGGCGGCGTCGAGCCCGCGCAGGTCGTTCGCCGAAATAATAACGCGCAAGGATTTGATGTAACTCTCGCCGCGTTCCGAATACCGCAGGATGAAGCCGGCAAGGGTGTGGCCGTCCAGCGGCTTGCCGCGTTGACGCATGGTGCTCCGCGCGATGCGGAAATCACGATAGGCGTTATGGGAATTCAGGTTGCGCGCATAACCGCGCACGGCATCCAGAAGATTATCGAAGGCCCTAACCGGCGGCGACCTGCCGTCGCCGAAGGCACCTTCGCCGAACAAGGCGTTGCTTTCGCGGGCGTAGCGAGAGGTACCCCAACCGCTCTCCTCCGCCGCTTGCGCCAGGGCAAGAGACGGCGGAATGACATCGACCTTGCGCAACAGGATGTCGACGTTGGCGTCCTCGACCCCATAACGATCCGCCATCGACTCCAGCCACTGCAATTCGGCGGCCCGCAGCGCAGTCCCTATAGCGATCTTTTGGTGCAGGCGCCAAAGCAACCGTCGTTCCTGAGTGATTTCTTCGTTCACCTGCAGGATGAGCGGCAAAACAGCCTTCAGGAACACCGACTTGCGCATCTGCACTTCACGCAGCGATTCCATGTCATGGGGGACGTTGGTCAGAAACAGCCGGGGCACCCGATCGCCGCCACCGACCGATTTCAAGTTATAGCCCATGCTGCCGAAGGCTTCGGACAATAGATAAGCACTCGGCCGCGAAGCCAGGGCGAGGGCTGCTGTCTCTTCGCGGCTAGTGTAGCGCCCAGCGGTTATGTCAGCGGCTGCCCCGTCAGCCGCCGGTGGCGGCAACTGAATAACCTCCAATGCCGTAGTGTCCGGCTGGCTGGTGCGCCGCACATTGCTTCGGCGGGACTTTTCCCGGCGCGGTACGGGTTCCGACGAAGCGTCGGCGGCGGTTTCCTGCGGTGCTCCAACGATTTCTGACAGGGCGATCTGCTTCGGCCCTATCGCCGGCAGTTCCGCGGAAACCCGAGCAATATTCATGTCGACAGCAGACAGGCGAAGGGCTGTCGCAACCAGGAATACGACAACGCCCGCGAGCAGGCCCATCAGGCAACGTTCGGTATAAGCCATTGGCATGCATCAGCGTTCAACGGATACCGATCATCGGGATCCGGACAACCGTTGAAACGACTTTGACCCCCTTCTTGTCGCCCGCGACAGCAATCGAACCACCGTCACGCGACGCGCATCCCACTATGTCCCCTTAGGATGCGGAACCACCGGCCGGCTAATCGACCGAAAGTGTAGTCGAAAAGTCGCCTGATGCGAGTCGTTTTTTGCCGGCCATACAACCGTCGGTTTATAATCATCTACACCCTTAAGAATCCAACAATTTCCTGAACCTCAGCAAGGATCGGGGCGGCTAGGTCTCGGGCTCGGGCGGCACCAGCCGCTAACACCCGATCGACATGGCCGGGATCGGCCATCAAGCGGCGCATCTCGTCCTGAATGGGGGAAAGCTTGGCGATGGCCAACATTGCCAAGGCTTCTTTGAAGTCTGAAAAATTACGCCCGGCAAACTCAATGCAAACATCGGCTGGCTCGCGATCCGCGAGGGCGGCGAAAAGACCGATCAGGTTACGCGCTTCGGGCCGGCTATCCAGACCTTCCATGGATCCCGGCAACGGCTCGGCATCGGTACGTGCCTTGCGTATTTTCTGGGCAATGTCGTCGGCGCTGTCGGTCATATTGATGCGCGAGAAATCAGAGGGCTCCGACTTACTCATTTTGCGGCTGCCATCACGCAACGACATCACTCGTGTGGCCCCGCCCAAGATCAACGGTTCGATGATGGGGAAAAAGTCGACCTTGAAATCATGGTTGAATTTCAACGCAATATCTCGAGCCAGCTCGAGATGCTGCTTCTGATCCTCACCGACCGGCACGTGGGTAGCCTTGTACAGAAGAATATCGGCCGCCATTAGATTGGGATAGGCATAGAGCCCGACGGAGGCATTCTCGCGTTGCTTGCCTGCTTTCTCCTTGAACTGGGTCATACGGTTGAGCCAACCGAGCCGAGCGATGCAATTGAAAATCCAGGCCAGTTCGGCATGTCCCGATACCTGGCTTTGATTGAACAGGACGTTGCGCTGGGGATCTATGCCGGCAGCAATTAAACCAGCGGCGACTTCGCGGGTGTTGGCGCGCAATTCCGCCGGATCCTGCCAAACAGTAATCGCATGCATGTCGACGACGCAGTACAGGCACTCGTAGTCGTGCTGCAACCGCACCCAATTGCGAATCGCACCCAGATAGTTGCCGAGATGGAGATTGCCCGTGGGCTGCACGCCCGAAAAAATGCGGTTCATGATGTGCTAATCCGCTGGAGGGAAAGGGTCGCCACACCGCCGCGCCGGCACCGATGCCAAGCAGGCCGCGCCGTTATGGCGACTGCTGCCGAAGGGGTCAAGCGGGCTGGCCGGTCGATCCCAGAAATCCTGGATGGGTGGAATTCAATGACGGCTCCTTTGTCATCGGCAATTTTTCAGGACATCGCTGGTGCCGATCCTCGCACTGCCAGGCGGCAACGCGAATTCAGCGGCGCAGCAGTGTCTTGATGTCCGACAGGCTAGCCGCGCCCAAACCGTGTGCCAACAGGGCGAAAGTACATAAGCCACCCCCCACCAACGCGGCCAAGGCCAGTACAGCGGTCGAACCACCCGACTCCAGGTAGGGGACCAGAAGTCCGTGCCCGACCAACAGGCAGGCCGCCATGCCGGCACTCGCCAATAGTATACGTGGCAAGCGGTTGCGTAGGCGGTCATCCGCCACCAAATGGCCACGCCGGAACAGGACGACGGCAAGCAGGCCTGCGTTGAGCCACGAGGCGACGACCGTCGCGATGGCGATACCGACATGCGCCAATGGGCCCATGAGCCATAGGTTCAGCAGCAGGTTAGCCGCCACGCATAGTCCTGCAATCTTGACCGGGGTGACGGTGTCCTCGCGGGCGTAAAATCCGGGCGACAGTGCCTTGACGGCGACAAAGGCCGGTATCCCGGCCGCGAAAACCGCGAGAGCCGCTGCCGTCGCCAAGGCATCGGCGGCATCGAAGGCACCACGCATGAACAAGACGACGACCACCGGTTCAGCGACTACCGCCAAAGCCGCAGCGGCGGGCAGAGTCAGCAGCATGGCCAACTCGAGCGCCCGATTCTGCGCCGACATGGCGGCCTCCATTCGGCCGCCACGCAACTCTCGACTGAGCACCGGCAGCAACGCCGTGCCCACCGCCACCCCGACCACGCCCAACGGCAGTTGGGTCACGCGATCGGCATAAAACAGATAGGAAATGGCTCCCGCCGGCAGCAGCGAGGCCATCATCGTATTGACCACCAGATTGACTTGATAGATGCCGGCCCCCAGCGCCACGGGGACAACGCGGCGCAACAGCCGGCTGACATCGGGCGTCAACCGTGGCACCGGCAGACGCAGCGAAAATCCGGCTCGCGCGCACTGAACGGATAGCCAGACGAATTGCGCCGCACCAGCCACGGCGATACCCCAAGCGAGGGCATGTGCCGCCGTCGGCGCCAGCCGGGCCAACAGCAACACGGCGCCGATCATGCACACATTAAGCAGGATTGGAGCGGCAGCAGCGGCGGCGAACCGGTGCAGTGAATTGAGCACACCGGCCAATAGCGAGACCAGCGAGATGAACAACAGATAGGGAAAGGTTATCCGGGTCAGGTCGACCGCCAGGTCGAAGCGTTCGGCATCGTCGACGAACCCCGGTGCCAATGCCTGCATGACGAAGGGCATGGTCGCCAAGACCAATACGGTGAAGGCCATGAGGGACCACAACAACGCGGCCAATGCCTGTTCGGCAAAAGCCCGCGCTGCCTGCGGCCCATCCGTTTCCAAGCGGCCCGCGAACAAGGGCACGAAGGCCATGCTGAAGGCACCTTCGGCGAACAGGCTGCGAAACAGGTTGGGCAGCCGGAAGGCGACAAAAAAAACGTCGGCCAGCGGACCGGCACCGAGCGCTGCGGCAATCAGCATGTCACGGATAAAGCCGAGGACCCTGCTGACCATGGTCATGCCGCCAATGGTGGCTATATGACGCATAAGTGCCGGTTGGCGAGCCATACACGTCCCTGACGGCTGAAGATGGCGATACCGGTCGTTGCGACCGAGGGGGCGACGCCTGTCTAACGGATTCGCAGGCTCTGCGCCAGACAGCGGGCGGGTTATTCCGCAGCCGTGGCCGTAGTAGCCAATGCGGGTCGCTGCTCGGAGATCGCCTCCAGCAAGGACGCACGGATACGTTCTACCTGCTCCGGCCGCTCGACCTTTAGGCCGAAGACATCCTTCACATAGAAAGCGTCGACCACGCGCTCGCCAAAAGTCGAGATATGGGCGCTGGCAATTTGCAGGCCAAGCTGCGTCAGGGCTGCAGTGACGTCGTAAAGGAATCCGGACCGGTCGCGGCCATTGACCTCGATCACCGTGTGCTGGCGGCTGACTTTGTTATCGATTAACACGCGCGGCGCGACGTGGAACGCTCGCGCCCGTGCCTCGACCGTGCTGCTCTGCCGCGCAGCGGCCAGTTCCCGGCGGATATTGAGGCGTCCGGTCAATGCCTCGTCCATGCGGGCACGTAGGCGGCGCAATCGTTCTTGTCCGGCAAAGGCGCCCCCGGCTGAATCTTGCACGGTGAAGCTGTCTAGGGCCATGCCGTTGGTCAGGGTAACGATCTTGGCATCGACAATGGAAGCGCCACCAAGGGCCATTGCGCCCGCGAGGCGCGAAAATAGGCCCGGATGATCATGGGTATAGACGATGACCTCGGTTACGTCGTTCTCAGCATCGGTTTTGGTTGCGACGCACAGGGGCAATTGTTTTGCCTCAGCCGTCTGGACGATACGGGCTTGGCGCTCCAGTTCGTCGATGTCGAAGGCGAGCCAGTAAGGATCGTAGCCGCGCGCCAAATGCGCTTCGATGTCGGCGGCAGACCAATCGGCCAAGCGGACAGCAAGCGATTTCTTGGCCGCCGTGACACGTGCTCCGGCCTGGGTGGTCACCGACCCGCCGGTCAACACTTCCATGGTGCGCCAATAGAGATCACGCAGCAGGGTGGCCTTCCAGCCGTTCCAGACCCCTGGACCGACTGCGCGAATATCGGCCACGGTCAATACCAGCAACAGGCGCAGTCGCTCTGGCGACTGCACGGCCTCGGCAAAATCAGCGATGGCCTTGGGATCGTCCAGGTCGCGCTTGAACGCCGTCTCGCTCATCATCAGGTGATGACGAACCAGCCAGGATACGGTGCCTGTCTCCCATTCGCTGAGGCCCAGGCGTGGGCCCAATTTTTCGGCGATGTCAGCGCCCAATATCGAATGATTGCCGCCGCGGCCCTTGGCGATGTCATGCAAGAATACCGCGACATAAAGGGCGTTGCGCGATTGGACCTCGTGGATGACCTTGGTGGAGATCGGATGGTCCTCGGCCAACTCGCCGGCCTCGATGCCATGCAGGATGCCAAGCGCCCGGATGGTGTGCTCATCGACCGTATAGACGTGATACATGTCGAACTGCATCTGCGCCACGACACGGCCGAAGTCGGGAACAAAACGGCCGAAGACGCCGGCTTCGTTCAACCGGGTGAGAGTCGCCCGTGGACCTTTGGTCGACGTCAGCATGTCGAGAAACAGCCGGTTGGCATCGCCATTCTCGCGCAGCTTGCTGTCGATCAGATTGAGGTTCTGCCGTACCAACCGAAGGGCGTTCGGATGGATGTCGAGGTCATGTACCTGTGCGGCGTGGAACAACCCGAGCAGCTTAATCGGCGCCTGGCGGAAGGCCTCCGCATCGTCGATCGTGAGCCGTCCGCCGTCTAGACGGAAGCCATCCACCATCTGCTCGCGTCGCCCTTTGCCCGAGCGCGTGAACAGGGCGCGCACTGACGACGTCTGGGGCTTCTTGTGTTGTTCCTCGAGGACAGCGCATAGAATGCGAGTCAGATCGCCAACATCCTTGGCGACCAAGAAGTAGTGCTTCATGAAACGTTCGACGCCGCGCACGCTGGTACGGTCCGTGTAGCCCAGACGGTGGGCGATAATTGTCTGTACGTCGAATGTCAGGCGTTCTTCGGGCCGGCTGCTTAGGTAGTGCAGGTGGCAGCGTACCGTCCACAAGAAATTGCGCGCCTTGGAAAAACGCAGGGCATCGTCGCGGGTAAACACGCCAGCTGTTACCAGATCGGTCGCCGTATCGGCGCGATACAGATATTTTGCGATCCAGAACAGAGTGTTGAGATCGCGCAACCCGCCCTTGCCTTCCTTGATGTTGGGTTCCAGCACATAGCGGGTGTCGCCCATGCGTTCATGGCGTTCGTCACGTTCGGCCAGTTTCGCCTCGACGTAGGCCAGGCCGGTATTGGCCAACACTTGTTTGAGGAAACGGGTGCGGAATTGTTCGTAGAGTTCCTTGGCACCGAGCAGCCAGCGGGACTCGAGCACGCTGGTGCGAATGGTGACATCGTCGCGTGATAGCCGGATGGCCTCGTCCACCGTTCGCGTGGCATGTCCAACTTTTAGACCCATGTCCCACAGGGTGTAGAGCATGTACTCGACGACCTGTTCGCCGCGCGGTGTTTGCTTGTAGGGCAACAGAAACATCAGATCGATATCAGAGAATGGCGCCAAGGTGCCCCGGCCATAGCCGCCGGTCGCAATGATGCAGATCGATTCGCCCTTAGTCGAACTGGACAGTGGATAGACCTTGTCGGCGGCGATGTGATGGATGACGGTGATCAATTCGTCGATCAGGAAAGCTAGTGCCCGAACAGTTTCGCCCCCAACCACGTCATCGCTTTCAAAGCGGCGGCGGACTTCGGTCCGGCCCTTGGCCAAGGCGTCCTTAAGATGGGCGAGGACAGCCCCCTGCGTGCGGCTCGGAGGGCCACCTTGTTCGATCAGTTGATCGAACTCGGTGATCAACGTTTCGCGGTCGATGATGTCTTTGCGCCTACGGATGCGCACCATCGTGGTCTCCTTTATAGCGGCCGTTATAGCAGGTTGCCAGCCGAGGCCCCACAATTTCCCCCGTGACGCTCGGGCCGACGCTAGGCCACGTCCCGATCCTTTAGAGGGTCGCGCACCGTCAAAGCCAACAACAGGCCGCCTAGGACGAACAAAATCACGATCGTCGACATACCAGCACGCTGACTGTCGAAAGCCAATGTCGCCCAGCCCAGCGCCAAAGGCCCCAAAAAGGCCGTAGCCTTACCCGACAACGAATAGAGTCCGAACATCTCGTTGGTCGTCCCCGGAGGCGTCATGCGCGCCATCAGCGTTCGGCTGGCCGACTGGGCCGGACCGACGAAGAGGCCAAGTGGCAAGGCAAACAACCAGAACAAGGTCTTGCCCTCCACCACCAGCAGCAGTCCGCCGAACAGCACCAGAAGAGCCAAGGCGATGAGGACAGTGCGCTTCGGTCCGATCCAATCGTCAATCCAAGCGAAGGCGAGGGCACCCAATCCGGCGGTGACATTGATAGCGATGCCGAACAGGACAATTTCTGTGAAATCCATGCCAAACGTACCGGCGGCATAAATACCACCAAAAGCAAAAAGCGTATTCATGCCGTCGGCATAGAGCATATGGGCGAGAAGGAAGCGCGCCACCTGCCCGCGTGGGTGAAGGTTACGCAAGGATTTGATCAGGGTCGCCAGGCCTTCGCCTATCGCCGTGACCATTGTTGCCTGTCGACGGGGTGCATCGGGCACGAAGAGGAACAACGGCAGCGAAAAGCCGGCGAACCAGACCGCGACCAATACAGTAACGGCGCGAATGTGTTCGGAGGCTGCCCTATCGAGGCCAAACCACGGCGTTTCGGCCTGGACGAATCCGACCAGCGCCACGGCGAGGCAACAAAGGCCCCCGGCGTAGCCCAAACTCCACCCCCAGCCAGATAGGCGACCGAGATGGCTGGCGGGCACCAAGTCCGGCATCATGGCGTTGTAGAAAACCTGGCCCGTTTCGAAGGCGATGTTGCCGATGACGGCGAAGGCCAGGCCCCATAGGGACCAAGCAGGGTCAGGCTGGGTAAACCACAACAGCGCCGAGGCCAAAACGCACAAGGCGGTGAAGGCCGCCAACCAAGGCTTGCGCCGCCCGCCGCGGTCGGCGATGGCGCCGAGTACCGGGGATAACAGGGCAACCGCGCCGGCGCCAAAGCTCATGGCGAAGGCCCATTCGGCGGTTCCGGCCACCTCGTCTGTCGCCACCGCTTTTGTGAAATAGGCCGCGAAGATGAAGGTGATAACGACCGTCGGATAAGCTGAATTGGCCCAGTCATAAAGGCACCAGGCCAGCAATACCCGGCGTCGGTTTCTAGGAGCTAGAGAGTCGTTGGGATGTGACTGCACGCCCACGCCATCAAGAAAAACGCCGGGCAGAATGTCTGCCCGGCGTGGACTTAGCAATGAATGGGTTTAGCCGTCACTCAATGCGCCGGCTGTTCCGACAGCGGCTCGGGGAAATGGCAGGCTGCGATATGCCCGCCGCCATCCGACTGCACGACCAATTCAGGCACGTCGACCTTGCAACGTTCCTCCGCCTTCCAGCAACGGGTACGGAATCGGCAACCCGACGGTGGATTGGCGGGGCTTGGCACTTCGCCCTGGAGCAGGATGCGCCGGGACTGCATTTCATTGGTGAAGTTGATCGTCGGTTCCGCCGACAGCAATGCCTTCGTATAAGGATGGCGTGGTGCGCCGTAGACTTGGCGTTCGGTGCCAAGTTCAGCAACCCGGCCCAGATACATCACCGCCACCCGATCCGACATGTGGCGCACCACCGACAGGTCATGGGCAATGAAGATATAAGCGATCTGGTGACGATCCTGGATTTCTTCCAGCAAGTTGATCACCTGAGCCTGAATCGACAGGTCAAGGGCCGACACCGGTTCGTCGCAGATCAGTACCTGGGGATTCAGCGTCATCGCCCGGGCAATGCCGATGCGCTGCAGCTGACCGCCGGAAAACTGATGCGGATAGCGTTCGGCATGGTCGCGACGCAGACCGACGCTTTCCAACAGGTCGCGCACCCGATCCGGGCGTTCGTCGATGGGCACCACGTCGGGATGAATAACCCACGGCTCCGCCACGATGTCTTCCACCCGCATGCGTGGGTTGAGCGACGCATAGGGGTCCTGGAAGATGACCTGCATGCGCCGCCGGAGGTGGCGCATTTCAGCATCGTCCATGGTGAAGATGTCTTTGCCGTCGAACAGCGCTTGGCCGGCGGTCGGCTCTTCGAGGCGGAGCAGCGTGCGCGCCACCGTCGACTTGCCGCAGCCCGACTCGCCAACAAGACCGAGGGTCTCGCCGGGATACAGGTCGAAGCTGACGCCATCGACGGCGCGGATGACCTTGGAACGCGAGGTCAGTCCGAAGCCTCCGCTGGCACCGAAATGCTTGGTGAGATTCCGGACTTGCAGGATCGGCTTTTTGCCCGCGGTAGCGGGGCTAGGCGTGGACGGGTTCATGATGCACGGCCTCGGCGTGATGACATTCGGAAATGCGGCCCTCGGCAACCACTTTGATCGGCGGCGCCTGGCGGCGGCAGATATCGGTGGCGAAGGAGCAGCGGGGATGGAACGAACAGCCGGTGGGCAGGTTCGCCAAGTCGGGCGGCGAGCCGACGATCGGTTGCAGACGCTCGCCCTTCTCGCGAGCCTGCGGAGCCGACCGCAGCAAGGCCAGCGTATAGGGATGCGCCGGCTGCTTCAGAACCTCCTTGACGTTGCCGCCCTCGACGACACGACCGGCATACATCACCGCCACCGTATCGGCGACGTCGACGACGACGCCAAGGTCATGGGTGATGAGGATAACGGACATGCCGTTTTCTTTGCTGATGCCCTTGATCAGGTCCATGATCTGGGCCTGCACCGTGACGTCGAGCGCCGTCGTCGGTTCGTCGGCGATCAATAGATCGGGCTTCAAGGCCACGGCCATGGCGATCATGACGCGTTGGCGCATACCGCCTGAGAACTGATGCGGAAAGTCCTTTACCCGGTCGCGGGCAGCAGGAATACCGACGCGTTCCAGCAGCTCCGCCGCCCGTTCGAAGGCTTCGGCACGGTTGCATTCGCCATGGATGCGGAACGTCTCGGCGATCTGCCAGCCGACAGTAAACACCGGGTTGAGCGAGGCCAGGGCGTCTTGGAAGACCATGGCCATCTTCTTGCCGGACATCGCGCGCCACTCGTCCATCGGCATCTTGAGAATGTCGACGCCGTGGAACATCGCCGTTCCACCGGTAATAGCCCCCGGCGGAATTTGCAGCAGGCGCATGATCGTTTGGGCGCTGACGCTCTTGCCCGAGCCGCTTTCGCCCAGGATGGCCAGGGTCTTACCTGGAAAAGCCGTAAAGTTGGCGCCGTTGACTGCCTTGACGATTTCTCGGCCGGTGCGGAATTCGACCCGAAGGTCGCGCACTTCGAGAAGAGCTTTTTCCTCCATTATTTCTTGTCCTCTTCCTTCTCGTGCGATTCCAGACGCCAGCGTTGGACGGGATCGGTGGCCAAACGCAACCAACTCGACAGGATGTTGGCCGACAGAGTTGCAAACATGATCATCATGCCGGGGAAGAAGGCCAGCCACCAGGCCTGCGCCAGGTAGTTGCGGCCCTGCGCCACCATCAGACCCCAGGTGATCGCCGGGGGCTGAATGCCGATGCCCAAGAAGCTCAGGCCCGATTCCGACAGCATGACCGAGGCGAAGTCCACCGTCATGATGGTCAGCAAGGTGGGTGCCACGATCGGCGCGATGTGATTGCGCAGGATGTGGAAGCGACCGCTGCCCAAAGCCCGCGAGGCATCGACGAAGACACGTTCGCGAATTTCCAACACCTCGGCGCGGGTCACGCGCAGATAGATCGGGGTCCGCGTCGTGGCCAGCACGATGATCAGGTTACCGACCCGAGGCTCGAGCATGTACAGCACGATCACCGCGAGCAGCAGCGACGGGAAGCTCTGCACAACGTCGGCCAAGCGCATGATGATGTGGCCAACCCACTTGCCGACATAGCCGGCCAGCATGCCGAGCGTACCGCCGACGCACATTGCGATAAACACAGCGGTCAAGGCGACCGAGATGGTATTGCGCGCGCCGACGATCAGGCGGGCGAGCAGGCTGCGGCCCAGGGGGTCGCCGCCGAGAATCCACATCGGACCATTTTCAAGCCCGGGCGCCGCGTTGCGCGCCTTCAGGTTGAGCTGCGTGGCGGTGTCGCCGAGCAGTTCGGGACCGATGATCAGACAGAAAGCAAGGACCGTCAGCCAGAAGGCAGCCACGCAGGCGAACTTGTCGCGCCAGAGCAGCTGCCACCAGGGTTGAGCCCGGCGGATGATGACCGCTTCCGCGTCTCCGCTTGTCGGTGTGGTGGTGACCGTCGTCATGATGATTGCTCTCCCCAGCTCTTATCGGTGACGGATGCGCGGATCGAGCGCCACGTATAGGAGATCGATGATGATGAACAAGAGGAAAATCGCGCTGGCGGTGATGGTAATCGCCGCCTGGACGATGGCGTAATCGCGCTGAATGACGGAATCGACCATTAGCTTGCCGATGCCGGGCCAGCCAAAGACCGTTTCCACGATCACCGCGCCATTGATCATGCCCACCGTCTGGTCGCCCGCCACCGTGACGATGGTCAGCAGAGCATTGCGCAAAGCATGCACATAGATGACCCGACGCTCGCGCACGCCCTTGGCGCGCGCCGTCTTGACGTAGGCCGACGACAAGGCGCCCAACATCGAAGCGCGCACCACCTGCACCTGCAGACCGAAGGGCCGCAACATCAGCACCGTAACAGGCATGATCCAGTATTCGATGCCGTCGCCCATGCCCGATGTCGGCAGCCATCGCAATGCCACCGAGAAAACCAGGATGCCGGTGATGGCCACCCAGAAGTCCGGGGCGCTCGCCGTCGACAGGGAGCTGATGCTGGCCACCCGGTCGAAAACGCCGCGTGGCCTGTAAGCCGCGAGGGCGCCCACCGTCACGGCGCAGGTAATGACCAGCGTCATGGTGACGGCCGCAAGCTTCAGCGTTGTCGGATAGGCTTCAAGCACGATATCGAAGGCCGGCCGCTGCTTGCGGATCGAGAAGCCTAGATCGCCTTCGGCAATGCCTTTGACAAACTTAATGAACTGCACATGCGATGGCTGGTCGAAGCCATGCAGCTTGGCGAATTCCTGCCGGGTCTCCAGATTGGCGTCGATCGGCAGGTAAAGGTTGGTGGGGTCGCCGGTCAGTCGGGCCAGAAAGAACACGGCCACGATCAAACCCATCAACGCGATGCTGCTGTGCAGCGCTCTTTGTCCCAGATAGCGTGCCAAAGGGAATCTCCTTCCTCGCAACGCGCTCAAAACCGGCGCCATTCGAGGGTTTATTCAGAAGCCGCCTTGCGTTTTGACGCCGACGTTCCTGAGTGATGTATGAGCCTACGTCCGATCCATTAGATTAATGGGTCAGTCGCTTGTTTGTCTTGCAGTTTCTTTAAGCAACCTTCTAACGCCCGATCCGCCGAAGCCGACTGCACGCATAGGCCGCTTTAATTTCGTTATGCCCAAGCCGACACATCGTCGCGCCCGTCGCTGTTAGCGGCGATGAAGGACATTGGCCGTCTCCTTAACTTCCTCGTTCGAGGTGGCACCGAACGAACGGTGCTGATTACGCAAAGCCCCTTCCACAGTACGACACATTCATTAGCGTACCATCGCCGGCAACGTGTCCTTCGCAGGATCTTTTTGCCACCGGCACGTTTCATCGTGAAACATTGCCCGTCGCAAGTCAAACGGGTCGACTCAAAATTCCCGAACCGACTCTTCCGGCCATTGCCCTTCCGTCGCCCATCGGCTTCAGGGGGCCGGGCCAATAACACCACCCGGATTGCGCTGTCAACGATAGGCGCTGGATTCTCACGTCAAGTGCAACACCTGATGTTTTCAAGGAATGCCTCGGCGGGAGTTTTGTATCCGAGGCATTTTCTGGGCGTTGAGTTGACGGCCC
>CAMCUA010000007.1 GCA_945878455.1 Asaia bogorensis
CGCCTCGGCACGCACGGCGGCGCGTGCCTTGGCCCCCGGCTGCATCGAGGCGAAGTCGCGCACCGGCCGGGTCAAAATGAAGCTGCGCCCGCTTTCGCCAAGTTCGCGCCCGCTCAACAGCGCTTGCCACGATAACGGCCGCGGTCTGCCGGCGACCGCCGCCTCGACGGCCGCGGCGACCGGCGCCAAGGGCTTTTCGATCATCGACAGCGGCGCATGTCCGTCGGCGATGCCGTCGAGCGTCAGGTTGAGGGTTTCGAACAATCCGCGCAGGGTAGGATCGGCGGCCAGGCTGCCGATCATCGGCTGCATCTCGGCCAGCCGGTCGGCGAGCGTCGTCAGCTCGTCGATCGACAGGTACAACAGCCCGTTGCGGCGGAAGAACGGTAGGCCATCGGGCCGCTCGACGACGGAAAACAACTCCGGCCGCGCGCTCAAACGCGCTGCCAGCAGGGCGGCGGCATCGCTGGTCGCCTCGCTGGAAGGGCCATCGATGACGATGACCAGATTGCGCCCGCCGGGAAAGGCACGGTCGTATTCCAATTCGGCTCGGCGCCAGTCCACCTCGGCGGCAATCATTTTCGAGGTATCGGTATCGATGCCGAGATGGCCGGCGGCATGGAAGCCGGCGAGCCCAGCGGCCGCCAGGCAGGCCAAGGTCACCGCCCAGGCATGGCGATGGCAGGCATCCACCCAGTTCATCAAGAAACGACGCAGGATCTCGGTATAGGGCACGAGTCTGGGGCTCTTCCGCTTCTCGGGTCAGGCGGCGCCGCCGCTGGCTGGTCGATTACCCGGCGGGACGCATCTTGACAATGGTTGTGTGCTGCTGATCGGCGCCTAGCGCGGTCCAGCCCTACGTGGCTTTTGGCCGCAGCAGCAGCGCCGCCGTGTTCCCGGTTCGATGGCCGACGGCGATTCGGCCTGCCGGACCGATGACGCCGTCGGGCCGACCGCGGGGATCGTACAGCCGTAGGTGCGCCGGGCGGGGCAGCGGCGTGCCACCGTCGCGGACGGCGATGACGTGACCCCAAGCGGAGGTATCGACGCCCAGGCCTACATCCAGGGCGGCGGCCACTTCGCGGAAATCGACGAAGCGGGTCGCTCCTGCGGCGCGCCACGCCGCCAGGCTGCGTTCCAGCCAGACGACTCCGTGCACCGCCAAATCGCGGTCGTGGAAATAACCAACGACGGGCAGATTGCCGGCGAACCAACCGGCGTCCGCCTCGTCCAGATAAGGCGCGCAGACGTGCGTCGACCAGGCGAAGCGGCCTTGGTGACGGATGGCGGTATAATAGCTGCTGACCAGTTCGATCTTCAGCGCGATGGCCCGTTCGATGGCGGCGTCGGTGAATTCGTCGCCGGGCGACACCAGGGCCAGCGGGCGGGTCTGGAATTGCCGCAGCAAAGCGTCCTGTCCGAGGCGCAGCGGGTGGCGGGCGGCGCCGCGCTCAGCCAACACCGGCAGGGCGGCGCGGCCGACCTCGCGGAACCATCCGACATTGGTGTAGCGATCCGCCGCCGCCGCCCAGGCTTCGCTATCGGGATGCATATGCGTGTGGCCGTGCAGTTCAACGTCGGCCAGGCCGCGCCGGCGCAGCTCCTGGATGCCGCGATATTCGCTGGGCCCGTCGTGGCGGGTGCCCGGTTGGTGTCCCCGCCGGTCGCGATAGACGATGTCTGGCGACGGATGGACCCGGCCGGGGTGGCGCCGCACCGCTTTGCCGCCGACGCTCAGCGTGCCGCGCGCCGCGTCGCCGTCGTCGACCCAGCCGGAAACATAGGCGATGGACAGCCGCGCCCGCTGGCGCATCAGGATGGCGCCGATCTTCTTCCAAGCCGCTGCGTGCAGCTTGGGATAGCACCAGCTCTCCAGCCAGACGTTCTGGGCGGCGCCCGGATCGTCCATGCGCAGCGCCACCGCTCCCTGCCAATCGAGCCAGACCACGGGGCGGCCGGCGTTGCTTACCAGCAGATCGGTCAACAGCGCCGTGCCCGCTGTCGAAGCATCGCGCAGCAGACTCGGCTGCACCGCCAGGGTCGCCACCGTTCCCCGTCCGCAGGGGCGGAGCGTGACCAGGGGGAGATCGCCGATCCTGGCCCAAACCTCTCCGGCTGTGGCCTCCCTCTCCCTGTCCCTCCCCCTCACGGCGGGAGGGGACGATGCTTTGCCGTTACGTGAGCCGTCGACAGTAGACCGCGTCGGCGCCGCCGCGTTCCGTCCCCCCGTGTGGGCGAGGGACAGGGGTATCGCGACGAGCGGCAGCGGTTTCTTTAACAAAGCGCGTCCGAGGCTTCCGTCGGCTCGATGCCACTTGAGCGCGCGAGCGTGTTGGTTGGTCGGTGCCCCGGCGCTGTCGACCAGCCGTTCCAGCGGGCTTCCCGGGGCCGAGGCGCGGGCGACCAGCAGGCAGGGTGCGGCGGCCAGCCGGCGTTCGATACGCGCCACGTCGTCCGCCAAGAGCAAGGCGCCGTCGCAGGCCACCACGATCCAATGAGCGGCCTTCAGGCCGGTGAGCCGCCCGGGCGACGCTACCGTCACCTGCCAGCCGAGCAGGCGGGCCAGGGTCAACCAGTCGAGCCCCTCGCGTTCCTCCGGCATCCGCCAACTGCCATCGCCCCAGATGCGGGCCCGCGCCGGCAGGTCGGTGGCGATCAGCAACAGGCGATGCAGTCCGGCCTCAGACATGGGCTACCCCCGCCGCCTGGAAGGCCTGGCGCAGTTGGGCGCCGACGACGACGGGGGCCAGCCGTGCCTCGGCGCGGGCATGAGCCTGCCGGCGGATGGCGGCCAGCCGTTGCGGCTCGCCCAAGGCCTCGGCCATGCAGGCACCCAGCCGCGCGCCGTCGCCGGGTGGCAGCAGCCAGCCGGTGACGCCGTGCTCGACCAGTTCCGGCACGCCGCCGACAGCAGACGCGATGAGCGGCGTGCCGCAGGCCATGGACTCGCCGACCACCGTCGGAAAGCCTTCGCTCAACGATGGCAGCAGCAGCGCTTCGGCGACGTTGTAGAGGTTGGCCAAGCGCGTTTTGTCGAAAACCCAGCCAAGAAACCGGATGCGTTCCGAGCCGCCGGCCATGGCACGCAGCATCTCCATATCGGGGCCGGTCCCGGCGATCAGCAGGTCGGCATTGGGAAAGCGCCCGGCGAGGTCCTGAAACTGCCGCACGATGACATCGACCTTCTTGATCCGGTTTTCCAGCCGGCCGACGAACAACAGGTAGCGCCGGTCGCTAGCCAGTCCTTCCGCCGCGCAAGCCTCGGCGCGCGGCAGGGGACGGAATCGTTGCAGGTCGATCGGCGTCAGCACCACGTCGGCGCGGCCGGGATCGACGCCGTAGCGTTCGATCAGCATGGTGCGTTCGGCAGCGCTCGACAGGATCAGCCGGTCGGCGCGGCGGATGCTGCGCCGCTTCACTGCCTGGAACGCGTAGTGCGCCGGCAGGCTGCCGGAATGATAGGCGATCAGCGGGATGGCGAACCAGCGCGCCATCAGCAGCAGAATCTCGAACCGGCCCGAGGAATAGTCCTGGGCGAAGATGGCATCGGGCCGCTCGCGCGAAAAGGCCCGCCACAAAGCCGGCGATAGCAGCGACAGATAGGCCGCGAAAGGCGCGTAGTGCCGGTACAGCCCGCGCCAGCGCCAGGCACCCGGCGTCATATAGAAGGCCCGCCACAGGCCGCGGTAGGCCGCGCTGGCGCGCAGCAATTGGATGCGGCAGCCGACCGTTTCGTGGCGGGCCACGCCCAACTGCGGCGCCATCGACATTTCGTACCAAAGCACGTCGCCGATGTCGCGCTGCAGGACGGTGAGAAAAGCGTGGTTGCCGGTATCGGCGTAACGCGTGGCGAAGTGTTGCTGCGTCACCCCATAGTGGGGATAGAAATCCTCGAACACGTCGGCATGGTCGAAGAAGGCGATCAACGGTCGCGTCCTGCCGTTCGCGGCGGTCATGGCTGACAGTCCTGCCGTGCCGGTACGGCAGGCTTGGCCGTGGGCGCGGCGGGCGGTACGAAGCTGCGCTCGATCAAGCTGGCCAGGACCTTACGGGCGTCGAACTGGCTTTCGGCCACGGCGCGCGCCGCTTCGGCATGGCTGGCGTAGTCTGCATTGACCTGGCGGATGGCTTCGGCCGCCGCCGCCGGATCGGTAAAGGTCAGCACGCCTTCTTGAGTGGCGATGGCCGGCGCGAGGCCGGTGTCCTGCACCACCACCGGCCGGCCGCTGGCCAGATAGCAGGCGCTGCGTTCGCTGAACCAACCGGAGTGGGTGACGACGTAGCCGTGCTTGGCCGCCGCGAATTCGCCTTTTGAGGCGCGAATATAGTCGCGATAGACCCATGGATCGACCGACTTCTCGGCGGCGCTGACCAGGAGCCAGCCGGCGTCGAGAAAGCGCGCTTCGGGGTAGCCGGTACCGCCCATGGCGATCTCGAAGGGACCGTGCACCTGGCGCGGCAGATCGATGAAATCGAGCAGCGTCGCCGCCTTGGTGCCGAAACGCCGGCCGCCGAATTCCATGGGCGGATAGCTTTGCCACTGCATGACCGTGGTAAAGGCGCCGTCCGGCGAGGGCGGCTGCATCGGCCATTGGTCGAGCGGTATCGGATGGCGGGTCGGTTGCCAGGGCAGTCCGTCGTCCGGGACGGTGCAGCCTGCGCGACTGAAATTCTCGCCGAAGGTAAAGAAGGCGGTGTGCTGGCGGGCGCGTGCCATGGCGGCGGCATCGGTCAGATGGCGGACCTGGGTGAAGACCGGATCCTGATCGACGAAGGCGCGCACCGGCACCGCCTCCACCCACGGCCGGATGACGTTGACACCGGCCATGTCGATGACCAGGTCGGCGGTCTTCAGGATGTCGGGCATCGCTGCGCCCGCCGGCCCGTGCCACCGCCCGGCCAAGGCATCGTGATAGGCCCAGCATTCGCCCATGCCCAGGCGGTCGAAGGCGTCCTTGGCGAAGGCCAGCCCCGCCGCCGGATCGGGTCCGGTCTGATAGGTCGCCGGGTCGTAACAGGCGTAGATGCTGTCGCCGCTGTCCTCGAGGAACCAGACGTCGTGGCCGAGACCGCGCAGCCCCAGCATGTACATCAGATGGCTCCACGCCATACCGCCTACTGGGCAACGCACGATATAGCCGAGCAGCACGATGCGCAGCCGGCTGTTCATGGCCTACAGCCCCAATGTCGCGAGAAAGCGTGGGATGACGACATCGACCGACAGCATGTCTTGGGCCAGTTCGCGAGCCCAGGCCGCATGGCGGACGTAATCGCCTTCGATCTCGGCGATGGCGGCGGCGGCCTCCTCGATGTTGTTGACGGCAAACAGGCCGCGTCCGTGCGGCAGCAGGCTGGAAAAGCCCGTGTCCTGCAGTACCACGGGCCGGCCACTGGCGAGATAGGCGGCGCTACGGTCGCTGAACCAGCCGCTTTTTGTGGCGATGAACACGTTCTTGCAAATGGCGAATTCGCCGCGCGAGCCGCGGATGTAATCCCAATAGGAATCCATGGTCGTGGTCACAGCCATGCCGGAGCGTATCTGCCAGCCGCTATCGATCAGCCGGTCGCGCGGCACCCACAGGCCGGCGACGGCGATCTCCATCGGCGCAGCGGTGCAACGCGGTAACTTCATGAACTTCTCGAACTCCTGGTCTTTCTGCCCATAGGTACGCCCGTGGTAGAAGATCGGCTTGTGCGATTGCCAATTCATCACGGTGGTATAGGGCGCGCCCGCCGGTGGCGGCGTCGGAGAAAACAAGGTCGGATCGACCGGATTGAAGGCCAGCGTCCATTGCCGCCCGGCGGTCGGCGCGGTGGAGCGCGGCGTGCCTAGATTGGTGCCGCAGGTGAAATAGTGATCGTAGCCTTCGAGCGCGGCGGCGATGCGCGGTTCGGCATCCATGCGCATCTGGGTATAGCCGGGCTCCTGGTCGATAATGACCTTGAGGCGCGAGGTCACCCGTTCCGGCTGCCAATCGCCGAGTGCGCCCATGTCGATGAACACATCGGCATTGCGGATCGCCGCCTCGGCCGCCGAACGGGACTTGCCGTGATACTCGCCGGTGGCGTCCTCGAAATACCAGTCGTGCTCCATGCCGATGCGGGCCAACAGGTCGCTGACGATGCCGCAGCCGAAGTCGCTGTCGTCGTCGTAAACCTGCTGCAATGGATGGAAGCAGGAGCGCGGATAGCCGGCGCGTTCGGCCATGACCACGTCGTGGCCCAGCCGCTTGAAGCCCGACAGCCATTGCATGGCCCACGACAGATTGCCGCCCAGCGGATAGCGGACCATGTAGGAGGAAAGGATGACACGAGCCATCGGATTTTCCAAACAGCCCCGGGGGGCGGTCTCAGGCGGTGCCCTGCCGCTGGGGGTGTGGCTGCGGTCGAGCGGCGAGGGCATCGTCGATCAACTGTGGCAGGACCAGATCGTGGGCGAAATAGGCGCGGGCCAGATCGCGCGCCGCGGCAACGTGGTGGGGACGATCCGCCTCGATGGCCTCCAGCGCGGCGACCGCCTGGTCGGGCGTACGAAAGGCGAACAGGCCGTTGCCTGTGGGGATCACCGCCGGAAAGCCGGTATCCTGGACGACCACCGGCTTGCCGGCCGCCAGGTAACAGGCCGAACGGCAGCTGAACCAGCCGGCTTCGCCTGCCACGTAGCCGTTCTTGGCGACGCTCCACTCGCCGCGCGAGCCTCGGATGTAAGCGCGGTAGCTGTCGATGTCGCCGCCGATGTCGAGCGCCTCCACCACCTGCCAACCGGCGAAGCGCAGCAGGTCGGTGACTTCCCATTCCGGATGGGCGGCGGCATCGGCGCGCAGGGATTCCGGCAGGGTGGCGCCCTCTTGCTCCCAGTCGAGGTGGCGCGTCGGCCCCAGGGCGACTTCGAGGCGGACTCCGGGCAGACGGCGCGGCAGGTCGAGGAAACGTTTGAACTCGATATCCTTCTGCCCCAGGCTCAGGCTGCCCCAGCGCAGCGGCTTGTAGCTGGTCCAGCTCATCACCGTGGTATAGGCATCGCCGCCGCCATCGCCGAAGCTATCGCCGCCGGACCAGTCGTCAAGCAGGATCGGCTGGCGGGTTGGCAGCCAGGTCACCGCCGTTGGCGGCATCTTGGCGGAATGGCGTTCACCGAAGCTGAAGTGGACGTCGTGGGCATGCTGGCGGGCGACGAACGCGGCCTCGCCGTTGGCGATCTTGGCCTGGGTGAAGACTGGATCGGAATCGATGTAAACCAGCCGGCCTCGGCCGCGATACTGCTCGGGATGTTCGAGCGTGCCGGAGATGTTGAGGATCAGGTCGGCATCGGCGATGGCCGCGCGCCGTTTCGCGTCGGCCAAGCCATGCCAACTGCCGTCCAGCGGAAAGCGATAGGCCCAACGGTCGGCAAGCCCAAAGCGCGCCATCGTCTTGGCCAGGTGGGCGAGCGTCGGTTGCGGGTCGCGCGCGACGTAATCGTTGCCGCTGGCGCCGCCGTCGAAGTTGTACGGCCACTCGCCCGAGTCTTCGATATAGGTCACGTCGTGGCCGAGCCGGGCAAGGCCCGCCGGATACTGTACGTAGTCCCAGGCCACCCCGCCCAGGCGCGGATGCTGGGCGATCAGCCCGGTGACGACAATGCGCAGGCGCTTGGCCATCACGTTGCTCCGACGGTCCGGCTTTCCCCGTGCGTTTCCGCCACGACGCCACGCGGCGGCGTCGTGCCCAAGCGGACCAAGCGGCCGCGATCCAGCTCCAGCCACATGTCGCAATCGCGCAGCGTGCTCAGCCTGTGCGCGATCATGAAGGTAGTACGTCCTTCCATCAGACGGTCCATCGCCGCGATGATGATGCCTTCGGTCGCTGAATCGATAGCACTGGTCGGCTCGTCCAGTACCAGGATGGGGGCATCCTTGAGGAAGGCGCGGGCGATGGAGATGCGTTGGCGCTCGCCGCCCGACAACCGCATGCCGCGCTCGCCGACGGTGGTGTCGTAGCCCTGCGGCAGGGCCATGATGAAGTCGTGCGCGTTCGCCGCCGTGGCCGCCGCGACGATTTCGGCCTGGCTGGCGGTTGGCCGCGCATAGGCGATATTCTGGCGGATGCTGGCCGAAAACAACACGGCTTCCTGCAGCACGATGCCGTATTGGGCGCGCACATCGGAGATGCGATAATCGCGCAGGTCGTGGCCGTCCAACAGGACGCGCCCGGCGGTCGGGTCGTAGAAGCGGAACAACAGGCTGATTAAGGTCGACTTGCCGGCCCCCGTATGGCCAAGAATGCCGACCCGGGCCGCCGCCGGAATCGTCACGGAAATACCGTCGAGAATTTTCTGCTGGTCATCGTAGGAGAAATCGACGTTCTCGAAAACGATGTCGCCGCGGGCCCGTTGCAGCGTCAAGGCATCGGGCCGCTCCGCGACATCGGTCTTTTCGTCGAGCACGTCGAAGACGCGGGAGGCGCCGGCGATCGACTGCTGCACTTCGGTAATTTTCTTGCTGATGGTCTCCAGCGGGCCGAAAAGCTGGGCGATATAGGCCATCACCAGCAGCAGCGAGCCGATGGTGATCGTTTCGTCCTGCACCAGCCCGACGCCGATGATGAGAACGGCGGCGGTGCCGAACGCGATGGTCATGCCGACCAGCAGGTCGAAGCCCGATTCGATGCTGGCGACGTCGAGGTGACCGCGCACCACCTTGGACGATTGGTCGAAGAAACGCTTGCCTTCATGTTCCTCGCGGCCGAAAGCCTTGACCACGCGCAGCGCCGACAGCGTTTCCTGTGCCACCTGCATGGCGATGCTTTCCATCTCCTTGACCTCGAACCACCGCTTGCGCAGCAGCCAGCGGCAGGTGCTGGTCAGGACGAACAGGACTGGCACCACCGCCCCGGCGACCATCGCCAGATGCCAATCGATCATCGCCGTGACGATGATCACGCCGATCACCGTCAGTCCGCTGGAGACCAGGGCGATAAAGCCATTGACGACCAGGGACTGAATGCCCATGGCATCCCATTGCAGACGGTAGACGGAATCCGTTGTGCCGCGGGTGTCGTGGTAGATCAGGGACAGATGTTGCAGATGGCGAAACAACTTGGACCGTACGCTGAGCAGCAGCCGTTCGCCGGTATAGGCCTGGAGCAGCCAATCGGCCATCGACCGCAGGTAGTTCAGCAGGCTGACCAGAATCAATACCATGACGGCGACGGCGGTCTGCCAGTAATCAGAATCCCACATCCAACTCGGAGTCAGGATGGCGATGAACTCCGGCAGCGGCTGTGATCCGAGCACCGAATCGACGATGATCTTGATCGGCAGCGGCAGCATCAGGCTGATTGGCGTGGCCAGCAGCTGCAGCACGACGATGCCCAGCACCATGTAACGGAACGGTGCTGCTTCTGCGGCCAGCCGACGGTAAAAATGCCGTTCGATCTTAGGGCTTTTGGCGGTCACGATTCTTCCCGGGTCCAACGGTCCGACATCGAAATGGCGACACGCTCGACATGATACAAGGCCGCACCGGCTTGGCGAGCCGCAACGGCGGCGGGCACCAGGGCGAGCACGGCCAAACCGATAGCGGCAATCGCAGCGCCGCTCAATGCCGCAGCGGCGGCACCCAACAGCGGCAGGGCGATGCCGATCAGCAGCGGTACTGGCCAACGGGGTACAACGCCTATGCGGATGTATTGGTTGCCGGCGCCGTGATCTTCGACCGACATCAGGGCGCGGGCCGAACCGAGCGCGCCGCCATGGACCTCGAAGTCCCAACGGTCATAGGGGCCGCTGAAGGTCAAGGCGCAGCCGCTCTGCTTCAGCGCGTCGATGACGGCGGCCAGGCGTGATTCCGGCGTTGCCCAATGGGCCGTCCAGACGGCGGACTGTCGCGGCAGCGGCAGCGGATGTCCACCGGCGCTGGCCGAACGCCAGGGTGTAAGGCCATGCTGCAAACGGCCCCACAGGCGGGCGAGCGGTTGCATGACATGCAGGCTCGCGGTCAGCGCCCATTGACGGAAGCGGTCCTGGGACGGTCGGCTGCCGCGCATGAACGAACCGCGACAGGCGCTGATACCGGCCTGAGCGAGCACCGGCAGCAAAGTCAGCGCAGCCAGCGGCAGGGCATAGCCGAGCGGCTCCCACGACAAGCCGAGCAGCGCAACGAAAAGCAGCGCTGCCAGCAGCAGAAACCACTCCGGCATCAGCGGATAATAGGCGGCCGTCGGCGGCGTCCCCTGGTACAGGGATTGGAACGGCGCCGCGCCCCACAGCCCGTGGTAAACCCGCTGCGGCTGGAACAGCGGCAGGGTCAGGCCGCTACCATAGATGCGGCCGTGCCAATAGAGATGGCCCAGGCGGTTGTAACGGGCCGGCCATTTTTCGGCGAGCAGCGCCTCGGCCTTGCCGTAGCCTTTCTGCTGGCGCCAATACATCTCCACTGAATTGCGCCGATGGTGCCAGACCAGCGCCGCCGCGCTAAAGCCGATGGTGCCGCCGTTCTCCTGCAGGCGCCAGCAGATGTCGACATCGTCGCCGGCCGCCCGGTAGCGCGCGTCGAAACCGTCGATGGCGGCGAGCGCGGCGCGGCGGAAGGCCATGTTGCAGCCGGGGATGTGTTCGGCCAGTTCGTCGGTGATCAACACCTGCATCGGGCCGCCCGGCGCATTGGCGACGCATTCGGCGATGGGGCCGTCGTCGGGCGGCGGCAGGTTGGGGCCGCCAATCCCAACATGCCCGGTGCGCATGAAGGCAGCGGCCAGATAGGTCAGCCAGTCCGGATCGGGATAGGCGTCGTCGTCGATATAGGCGACGATTTCGCCGGTTGCTTCCTGCCAGCCGGTGTTGCGCGCCGCCGAAAGGCCGCGGTTCTCGCTGGAGAACAGCCGCACGTCGTATTCGCCGGCGATGTCGGGGGTCGCGTCCTTGGATCCGTCGTTGACGACGATCACCTCGTAATCGGGGTAATTCAGCCGTTCCAACCCCTCCAGCGTATCGCGAATGGTGCGCGCGCCGTTGTAGCTGCAGACCACGACTGAGATACGCGGCCAACGATTGTCCGGCGCATGCGGGACATCGGCGAAGGCGCGCCCGACGGCGGCTAGCGCCGGCTTCGGGGTGCGGTCGATATGGGTGATGCCGAAGGCCCAGTCGTCGACCTGCTGCTTGGCCCGCCACCATTCGTCGGTCCATGAGAAAATCACGACGCCGGCTGCGCCGCCAGCAAACACGGCGCGGATCTGCCAGTCGAGCACCTGGGCCTGCTTTTCCTCGCCGTTGCGCATGGCGTCGAGACCGGCTTCGGTCAGCAGCAAGGGCCGGTCGCCGGCCAGCGTCTGCAACCGTTGCAGATAGGCGTCGAGCTTTTCCGGCGCTTCCAGATAGACGTTGAAGCACAGCAAATCGAGGAACGGCAGGTCCAGATATTCCGTCGTCGGGTAATTGACGTAGGTCACCAGACCCTTGGGATCTTCGGCGCGGATCGCATCGGCGATGCGCTTCAAGTAGCGTTCGATTCGCCGCCGGCCAAGCCAACGTGCCGTCGGGGCCGGAATCTCGTTGCCGATTCCGTAGCAGAGCAGCGCCGGATGGCCGGCGACGCGGCGCACCTTGGCGCGCACCTCGGCGACGACATCGGGGCCCTTCTTGCTATCGATCAGATAGCCGACGTATTGCTCCGCCGACAGGCCGACCATGACCCACAAGCCGTGGCGTTCGGCAATGTCGAGCAAGGCGCGTGGCGGCATGGTGTGCGGAATGCGCACGGTGTTGATGCCGGCTTCCGCCATCTGCGCGAAGTCGCGCTCGATTTGTTCCAGGTCGGGATATTCGTTGCCCTGCTCATCGGGCTTGAAGGCGCCATAGGTGATGCCTTTCACCCACAGCTTGCGCCCGCCTGCAAACAGGAACTTGCCGAGCGCCAACGGTCGCCCGCCGACGTCGCCCTCGCCGTGACCCGCCAGCAGATGACGCTTGCCGGGTCCGCTTGCTCCGCCCTCGGCCGCATGGGCGAGGCGGACGGATGTGGACAAGGTCATGACCCGAGGCGTCGACGCAACGCTGTTTCAACCGCTGCCGGTTGCTGGAAGACGATGGGGGCCGTCGCCCGTGCCGTAGCCCATTGCCAGGCGGTGGCGACGATGTTGTCCAGGCTTGAATGTTTGGGCTTCCAACCCAGGACGCGGCGGGCCATTGCCGCGTCGGCGACCAGGAACGGCGGATCGCCGGGGCGGCGCGGTTGCAGGATCGCTTTGATCGGGTGGCCGGCGGCTTGTTCCACGGCCTGGATCACGGCGCGCACCGAATGCCCGGCTCCAGTGCCCAGGTTGATGGCCACACTTTCACCGCCGCCGCCCAGGTAGTCGAGCGCCCGGACATGGGCATCGGCCAAATCGGTCACATGGACGTAGTCGCGCACCGCTGTGCCATCGGGCGTCGGATAATCGGTGCCGAAGATCTGCAACACCGTTTGCTTGCCCAAAGCCGTGCGGATGACGGTGGGGATCAGATGCGGCTCGGGTTCGTGTTCCTCGCCGATCTCGCCATCGGCATCGGCGCCAGCGGCGTTGAAATAGCGCAAGGCCGCCCAGTCCAAGCCATGGCAGGCGCGATACCAGCCCAGCATCTTTTCCATCATCAGCTTTGATTCGCCATAGGGGCTCATCGGGCGCGTCGGCGTGGCCTCGTCGATCGGCGTCCGCTCGGGGATGCCATAGACGGCACAGGTCGATGACACGACGATCCGCGTCACGCCCACGGCGCGCATGGCTTCCAGCAGGCTTCGCGTGCCGCCGACGTTGTTAGCGAAATAGCGGCCTGGCTCCTGCATCGATTCGCCGACATAGGCGAAGGCGGCGAAATGCACGACCGCCTTCACCCGATGCTTGCGCATCGCCGCTTCCAGCCGGGCCTGATCGGTGATGTCGCCGATCTCCAACGGCCCCCAGCGCACGGCCCACTCATGGCCATGCACCAGGTTGTCGTAAACGACGGGTAGGAACCCGGCATTGGCCAGGGCCTTGCAGGCGTGGCTACCGACATAGCCGGCGCCGCCGGTGACGAGGACAGGGGTGGGCATGGCGTTCAGGCGATCCCCACCCGCTTAACGTCGCGTGCGTCCTTGTCGAACGGGATGGCGCGCAGATAGCCGGCGCGCGGCCCGGTGCCGAGCAGGCCACGGAAGTATTCGATGGTCCGGATCAGCCCTTCGCGCAGCGGCACGTTCGCCGCCCACTGCAACTTTTCTTCGGCCAAGGCGATGTTGGGCTTGCGTTGCTGCGGATCGTCCGGCAATTGCGGACGGCGCACGATCTCCGAGGACGAACCGGTCAGTACGACCACCATGTTGGCCAGTTCGGCGATGGTGAATTCGCCGGGGTTGCCCAAGTTGATCGGACCGGTGACGTCTTCCGGGGTGTTCATCAAACGGATCAGGCCTTCGACCAGATCGTCGACATAGCAGAACGAGCGGGTCTGGCGACCGTCGCCGTATAGGGTGATCGGTTCGCCCTTCAACGCCTGAACGATGAAGTTGGAGATCACCCGGCCATCGTGCGGATGCATGCGCGGGCCATAGGTGTTGAAGATGCGCGCCACTTTGATCTGCACTTTGTGCTGACGCCAATAGTCGAAGAACAACGTCTCGGCGGCCCGCTTGCCTTCGTCATAACAGGCGCGATAGCCGATGGGGTTGACGTGACCCCAATAGGATTCCGGCTGCGGGTGAACCTTCGGGTCGCCGTAAACTTCGCTGGTCGAGGCCTGCAGAATGCGGGCGTGCTGGCGTTTGGCCAGGCCCAGCATGTTGATGGCACCCAGCACGCTGGTCTTCATCGTATGCACCGGATCGGACTGGTAGTGCACCGGCGAGGCGGGGCAGGCCAGGTTGTAGATCTGGTCGACCTGCACGAACAGCGGTTCGGTAACGTCGTGATGGATCAGTTCGAAACGCGGATTGGACAGCAGGTGCGCCACATTGGACTTCGTGCCCGTGTGGAAGTTATCGACGCACAGCACTTCGTGGCCACGCGCCAACAGCTGCTCGCATAGGTGCGAACCGACGAAACCGGCGCCACCCGTAACCAAAACCCGAGAATATCCCAAGCCAAGCATCTTGGTACTTGCCTTCGTTCTGTGGAGCGTCTTGCGTCTGGCCGCACGTTCCCTGGTGCCTGCAATCGCGCTGCAGTGCCCCCGGTCATCGCAGACCGCTCGATTCGATCATGTGTTGAAGAGCATCACGCTGTTACCGGTGTCGATTGTCAAACCGGCCTGCCCATTCGCGTTATGGGCGAATTCTCCTTCGGTATCCTATCGCGAGGCCTTGTGGGCCTCATTCCCCCTGACCGGTTGCACCGATCACCCCTTTTGTCCCGCCGCGTACCCTGGATGCCCCTTGCCTGACGTTGTCTTCAGCGGCATCCGGTGTAACGAGCTGCGAACCGATATCGAACGAGAAACCCTACAACCGTCTTAATCCCTTGTTCGACGATGGCATTTTCGTCCTCAGAACCTGAACGCTCCCTGAACGATTCTTTAGGCCTCGTTAACCCGTGTTTTTTTGGATCGTTTCTCGGGAAAATGGCGGAAAACAGCGACTATGGACGGTCCAACCATACTTCAACGCCGGCCGTTGCGATAACGGCGACATCGCCGCCTTCATCGTCGGGCACGTCCAAACCGCCCTTGACCGCCTTGACCGTGATCCTGCCGAAGGGCAGCACGGCCTGCACGGCGGCGGAATCGATGCGTTCCGGGCGCTGCACGCCGATGGTGACGTCGATGCGCAGGCTCTGCTTGTCGATGCCGAGGGTCCGGATCAGGCTCAGTGAGCTGTGGTGCAGGGCGTCTTCGACGGCGCGGATGGCGGCCTTGGTATAATCGCCACCGTGCAGGTCGTTGCCGGTACCCATTTCCAGGATAACGCGTTTTTCGGTCATGGCAGGTGCTCCGTTACGGCAGGTCGAGCCGCACGACGGCGGCGGCATTGGCGATGACCGTCGATCCGGTACCCGCCGCGTTGCGGATTTCCAGGCCGCCTTCCATCACCCGCACGCTGCCGGTGCCGTGTGGTAGGACGGCCAAAACAGCTGCCTTGTCCACCTGCTCGGGCTTCGGCACGCCGATGAACACTTCAACCTGCATATCGTCGACGGACAGGCCGAGCGCCGGTCCGACCGACAGGGAATTGTGCCAAAGGGCGTCGCGTAGGGCCCGCACTGCCGCCTTGGTATAATCCGTGCCGCGGATGTCGGTGCCCATGCCGATCTCGGTCACCACGCGTTTCATGGTCATTGCCGTTTCCATCCCGTGTTGCTGGGGAATCCTTTATGGGCCTGCAGAAAACCACGCGCCATGGGGCTTATCCAGTCCAATTTGTCCCGGTGGCGCCCTTGACTCGGGATCGACACCGGCAGCAAATGGTCACGCTCGGAAAAAGAGCCGTTACTCAATGGAAATCGTTCTGTTCAGCAGAACATGCGGAAAGCCGGCGACACGACAGTAATACCGTTGCTCCCGGCAAAGCGTCCGCGACGAGACGCATCGAGGCTTCATACCGTTTACAGGGACCGAAGGGAGATCGCGCGTCATGAAAAGACTTGCAGGATTTCACGTCTTTGCGGCCGTGGCCGTGTCGGCCCTGGCGCTCGGCATATCGGCGCCGGCTCAGGCCCAAACCCAGGTCAACGACAAATGGATCACCGTGGTGTTGCCGGCGGAACCGCCGGACCTCGAAGGCTGCCATTCCAGCCGCGCGTTTCAGGGCCGCGTCGTCAAGCAGAACGTGGTCGAGTCGCTGGTCGCAAAGAACCCCGCCGATGGCGCATTGAAACCCTATTTGGCGACCGCCTGGGAACAGATCGACCCCAGCACCTGGCGGTTTACGTTGCGCGACGGCGTGGTCTTCCACGACGGCAGTCCGCTGAATGCCGAAGCGGTTAAGAAGTCGCTCGACCGCACCACCGGCAACAAGGCGTTGGGCTGCCAGGACCGGGCAAAGTTCTTTGGCGATGTCTCCCTCGAAATTACCGCCATCGATGCCCGTACTATCGAGATCAAAACATCGCGGCCCGAACCGATCCTGCCCATGCGCTTGACCGGTACCGCCATCGTCGGCCCCAACACCAACCTCGACAAGCCGTCGATCCAGCCGGTCGGCACCGGTCCCTACAGCTTCGATAGCTGGCAGGGCGGCCAACAGATTCTGCTCAAGCGCTTCGACAAGTATTGGGGTGCCAAGGCGCAGGCCGAGGGCGCTCGTTACATCTGGCGCGATGTGTCGTCGGTGCGCGCTGCGATGGTGGCCATCGGCGAGGCCGACATCGCCTTGACCATCGCCGAACAGGAAGCGACCAATCCGAAGACGGACTTCAGTTATTTGAATTCGGAAACCACCTTCCTGCGCCTGGACACGTCGATGGTACCGTTCAATGACCGTCGGGTTCGTCTGGCGGCGAATTATGCCCTCGATCGCGCGGCCATGATCGGCACGGTCATGCCGAAGTCAGTCACGAAGGCCACCCAGATCGTCATGCCGTCCATACCCGGTCACAATCACGAGTTAGATAAGAAGCTCATCCCCTACGATCCGGCCCGCGCCCGGCAGCTACTGGCCGAAGCCCGCGCCGACGGCGTGCCGGTTGATACCGAGATCACCTTCATCACCTATCCGCCGCACTTCCCCAACGCGGCCGAGTTGATGGAGGCCTTCATCACCATGTACCGGGCGGTTGGCTTCAACCTGAAGACGACCAGCGTCGAACCGGGCCAATACGTGAAGTGGAACAGCAAGCCTTTCCCGGATCCCCGGCCGGTCACCATCTTGCAAAGCTCGCACGACAACAATTCGGGCGATCCTGTGTTCAGCGTCTTTCACAAGTTCGCCTGCGGCGGTGTAGGTTCCATGGTCTGCGATACGGAACTGGACAAGGATATCCTGCGCGCAACGGGCTTGGGCGGCGAAGAACGGGTCAAGGCGTGGCAGGAGATTTTCCGCAAGCAGTATGAAGACATCGTCACCTCGGTCTTCCTCTATCACATGGTCGGCTTTACCCGGGTGAATCCGCGCATCGATTTCGTGCCCGATGTCACCACCAACGCCGAACTGCGCATCCAGGAAATCAAGTTCCGATGAAACGGTGAGCCGTCCGCGGCTGAGTCGCTGCGGGCGGTTTGCATTTCCCCCAAGGAGACCCCGCCATGACCGTTACCGTCGCAGCGCGGACGATGAATATTGCTAAACTGTCGCCGCATGTCGGCGCCGAGGTGACGGGCGTCGACCTGACCCGTCCGCTCGATGCCGAGACCCGCCGGCTGCTGAATGCGGCGATTGTCGAAAACGTCTGCCTGGTCGTCCGTGATCAGCACTTCACGGCCGAACAGTTTCTCGAAGCCGTAAAAGTGTTCGGCGAACCGATGCCGCAGAACAATCCGCAATTCTCGGTACCGGGCCTGCCCGACGTGAATCGGCTGTCGAACCGCAATACCGACAAGACGGGCAAGCGCATCAAGGTCGGCATGAAGTGGCATACCGACCATACCAACCATGTCTATCCGCCCAAGTACACCGTGCTCTACGCGCTCGAACTGCCCGATTCCGGGGGCAACACCAACGTCGTCAACATGCGCGCCGGCTACGCCTCGCTACCCACCGATCTGCGGCAGCGGTTGGTGGGGATGAAGACCGTCAACGTCCGCCTGGGCAGCGCCGTGAAGGATGCCTACAACACCAATTCGATCCTCGTCCAAGCGGACTTGAAGCCGGAGCCGGTGCTGCAGCCCCTGGTGCGGACCAATGGCGACAACGGTACCAAGGCGATCTATTGCCACCCCAACAAGACGGAAAACATCGTCGGCATGAGCCCGGAGGATTCCCAGGCGTTGATCTCCGATCTGGTGGCGCGCACCGTGCGCCCGGAATTCATCTACAGTCATGTCTGGAAATTGGGCGATATGTTCCTCTGGGACAACCGCTCCTCCATGCACAAGGCAAGCTTCGATTACGATCAAGAACAGCACCGTTTGATGTATCGTGCCCTGGTCAAAGGTGAGTTGCCGTTCTGAGGCCCTGCGCCATCCGCCCCTTCTCCATCAATGCCTGACCGATAGGTACCGCATGTCTGATCTGCCGACTAAAGTGACCATCAACGAAGAAGGCCCGCGCGAAGGCTTTCAGATCGAGAAGAACCTCATCCCCACCGATCGCAAGATCGCACTGATCGATGCGCTGTCGGAGACGGGGGTAACGCATATCCAGACGGTGTCCTTCGTCAACCCGAAGCGGGTTCCCGGCTGGGCCGATGCCGATGCCGTGGTGCAGGGCCAGACGTACAATCCCAGCGTCGAATACACGCCGCTGTGGCTGAATCCGAAGGGCTTCGAGCGGGCGTTGCAATACCGCGACAAACTGGCGCTGAAGGGCCGCGTCACCGTCTACGCCTCTGAAACCTTCATGATCCGCAACCAGAACACCGACGATGCGCAAAACCTGGCGATGCAGCGCGAACAGGTGACGCAATACCGGGCCGCCGGCCTGCCGGTCAGCAGCGTCATCGTCAACGCCGCTTTCGGCTGTAACTTTTCGGGCGATATCCCCGATGCGCGCGTGCTGGAAGTTCTCGGCTGGGCTTTCGGGGTGGCCGCCGAATTCGGCGAGAAGCCGAAGCGCATCCGGCTGGCCGACTCAATGGCCTGGGCGACGCCGGACCGCATCAAGCGTACGGTCGGCGCGGTGCGCAACCGCTATCCCGACATGACCATCAACCTGCATTTGCATGATACCCGCGGCATGGCCATCGCCAATGCCTATGCGGGGCTCGAGATGGGCGTGGCCGATTTCGATTCGGCGGTGGCAGGCTTGGGCGGTTGCCCCTTCGCCGGCCATGCTGGGGCGGCGGGCAATGTCTGTACCGAGGATCTGGTCTTTCTCTGCGAGGAGATGGGCATCGAGACCGGTATCGATCTCGACCGGATGATCGAGGTGGCGCGCCTGGCCGAAGACATCGTTGGCAGGCCCTTGCCCGGTTCGGTGATGCATGGCGGCACGCTGGCCCGCTTTCGTCACGCTGCGGCGGCTCAATAGGATTGTTGGGGATACGCGAAAGCTCTGGTTTTTGCCGTCGGCGGGTTTAGGCTGAGGTCAGCAGTGGGGCCGCCGGCCCTCGCCCCGGTATTGCAGAATTGAGGAGAAAGCCATGTCCGATTTCCCAAAGAAGATCGTCATCGACGAGGAAGGCCCGCGCGAAGGCTTCCAAATCGAAAAGACGCCGATTCCCACCAAGCGCAAGATCGAACTGATCGACGCCCTGTCGGAATCCGGCGTCAAGCACATGCAGATCGTCTCCTTCGTCAATCCGAAGCGGGTTCCCGGTTGGGCCGATGCCGACGACGTGGTCAAGGGTTTCAACCGTCACCCGGATGTCGAATACACGCCGCTGTGGCTGAATCCGAAAGGCTTCGACCGCGCCCTGCAATATCGCGACAAGCTGACCCTGGTCGGCGGCATCAAGCTCGGCGCCTCGGAAAAATTCATGATCCGCAATCAAAACACCGACGATGCGCAGAACATCAAGATGCAGGATGAACAGGTGAAGCAGTTCATTGCCAGCGGTGTCCCGGTGCACAGCGTCGCCGTGGTCGCCGCCTTCGGCTGCAACTTCGCGGGCGATATTCCGGTCAGTCGGGTGTTGCAGGTGGTGCGCCAGGGCTACGACATCGCCAAGGAAAACGGCTGCGACCTGCATCAGATCCGGCTCGCCGACACCATGGCCTGGGCGACGCCCGACCGCATCAAGAAGACCGTCGGCGCGGTGCGCGACGCTTATCCCGATAAGGAAATCCACCTGCATCTGCACGACACCCGCGGCATGGCCATCGCCAATGCTTATGCCGGGTTGGAGATGGGCGTCGCCAGTTACGACACCGCCGTGGCCGGCCTGGGCGGCTGCCCCTTTGCTGGCCATGCCGGGGCGGCGGGTAATATCTGCACCGAAGACTTGGTCTTTCTCTGCGACGAGATGGGCATCGAAACCGGTATCGATCTGGAAAAGCTGATCGAAGTGGCGCGCCTCGCCGAAGACATCATGGGCCGTTCGCTGCCGGGCTCGGTGATGCACGGCGGCACCCTGTCGCGCTTCCGCCAGGCGACGGCCCACTAAGCCGCCCGTTTGGGAGAAGCAGCCCCCCACCTCACGCCGACCCTCTCCGCCCCCAAAGGGCAGAGAGGGAGCAGAGACGGGGTGACGTGGGTCTTGCCGACTCGCGATGCCTGTCCGCACCAAACCGAAGGGTCGTGCGTTCGCCTCAGGCGATGACGCCGCGCCGGCGCAACGCATCCAAGATGACGTCCGAAGCGTCCTCGGCCGACATCTTGACGGTGGGGATGACGAGTTCCGGTTTCTCCGGCGCTTCATAAGGCGAATCGATGCCGGTGAAGTTCTTGATCAGGCCGCGGCGTGCCCGCTTGTACAGGCCCTTCACGTCGCGCTCCTCGGCGACCTCGATTGGCGTATCGATGAAGATTTCCAGGAACTCGTCGGTGGCCATCAGCTCGCGTGCCATGCGCCGTTCGGAACGGAATGGCGAGATGAACGACACCAGTGTGATCAAGCCGGCATCCACCATCAGGCGCGCCATTTCGGCGACACGCCGGATGTTTTCCACTCGGTCGGTATCGGTGAAGCCGAGGTCGCGGTTTAGCCCATGACGCACGTTGTCGCCATCGAGCATGTAGGTGTGCCGGCCCATGGCCACCAACTTTTTTTCGACGATATTGGCGATGGTCGACTTGCCCGAACCCGACAGGCCGGTGAACCACAGCACCACGGGCTTCTGGCCCTTGAGGTCGGCACGCGCGGTCTTGTCCACGTCCAACGCTTGCCAATGGATATTGTGGGCGCGGCGCAATGAAAAATCGATCAAGCCCATGCCGACCGTATTGTTGGTCATCCGGTCGATCAGGATGAAACCGCCGGTATCGCGGTTCTCGTCGTAAGGATCGAAGGCGATGGTGCGGTCGAGCGAGATATTGCAGACGCCGATCTCGTTCAAGTGCAGCGTCTTGCCGGCCAGATGCTGGTGCGTGTTGACGTCGATGACGTACTTCGGTGCGGCAATGGTTGCCTGGGCCGTGGTGCCGCCGATCTTCATCAAATAGGCGCGCCCCGACAGCATTTCGTTCTCGTGCATCCACAGGATGCGCGTTTGGAACTGATCGGCGATGGGTGACGGCTCGCCGGCGGCGCAGATGACGTCACCGCGCGAGATGTCGATTTCATCGTCGAGCGTCAGGGTCACCGCCTGGGCGGCGACCGCTTCGGGTAGGTCGCCGTTGTAGGTGACGATGCGTCTGACCGTGCTTTCACGTCCCGAAGGTAGCGCCTTGATCTTGTCGCCGGGCTTGATCGTGCCGGCGACGATGGTGCCGGCAAAACCGCGGTAGGTATGGTCCGGCCGGTTGACCCATTGCACCGGCAGGCGGAACGGCCGCGTCGGCAGATCGTCTTCGACCTCGACCGTTTCCAGGTGCGCCATCAGGGTTGGGCCGTGGTACCAGGGCATGTTCGCGCTGGGTTCGACGATGTTATCGCCGCGCAGCGCCGATACGGGAATGGCTACGATGCGCTCGATGTCGATGCCGCGCTGTTTGGCGAACACCTTGTATTCTTCGACGATCTCGTTGAAGCGGTCCTTGGCATAGCCGACCAGGTCCATCTTGTTGACGCACAGTACCAGGTTCTTCACGCCCAGCATATGGACGATGAAGCTGTGGCGCCGGGTTTGCGTCAGCACGCCCTTGCGTGCGTCGATCATCAGCACGGCCAGGCTGGCGGTCGAGGCGCCGGTCGCCATGTTGCGCGTATACTGCTCGTGGCCCGGCGTGTCGGCGACGATGAACTTGCGCTTGTCAGTGGAGAAAAAGACATAGGCGACGTCGATGGTGATGCCCTGTTCCCGTTCGGCAGCCAGGCCGTCGACCAGCAGGGCGAAATCCAGTTCGCCGCCCTGCGTGCCCACCCGCTTCGAATCGGCTTCCAGCTGCGTCATGTGATCGGCGAAGATCAGCTTGGATTCGTAGAGCAGGCGGCCGATCAGCGTCGATTTACCGTCGTCTACCGAGCCGCAGGTGATGAAACGCAGCAACGATTTATGCTCGTGCGATTCCAGATAGGCGTCGATGTCCTCGGCAATCAGGTCTGACTTGTGGGCCATTAAAAGTACCCCTCTTGCTTCTTCTTCTCCATCGACGCCGTGGAGTCGTGATCGATCACCCGGCCTTGGCGTTCCGAGGATGTGGTCAGCAGCATCTCCTGAATGATCTGCGTCAGTGTGGCGGCTTCCGATTCGACGGCGCCGGTCAGCGGATAGCAGCCGAGCGTCCGGAAGCGGACCATCTTCTGCATCGGTGCTTCGCCGGGGCGCATCGGCATGCGGTCGTCGTCGACCATGATCAGCACGCCGTCACGGTCCACCACCGGGCGCAGGGCGGAGAAATAAAGCGGAACGATGGGTATGTCTTCCAGATAGATGTATTGCCAGATGTCCAGTTCCGTCCAATTGGATAGCGGAAAGACGCGGATCGATTCACCCTTGTTGGTTCGCGTGTTGTAAACGCGCCACAACTCAGGGCGCTGATTCTTTGGGTCCCAACGGTGCTGGACGGAGCGGAAGGTGAACACCCGTTCCTTGGCCCGCGACTTTTCCTCGTCGCGCCGCGCCCCGCCAAAGGCGGTATCGAAGCCATACTTTTCCAGCGCTTGTTTCAACGCTCGGGTCTTCATGATGTCGGTATGGATGGCTGAACCGTGAGTGAAGGGTCCGACCCCCTTGGCGACACCTTCTTGATTGGTATGGACGATCAGTTCCAGGCCGTTCTTGCGGACGGTCTCATCGCGGAACTTGATCATGTCGCGGAATTTCCAGGTGGTGTCGACATGCATCAGCGGAAAGGGCGGGCGGGCTGGATAGAAGGCCTTCATCGCCAGATGCAGCATGACGGCGGAATCCTTGCCGATGCTGTAGAGCATCACCGGTCGTTCGCATTCGGCGACGACCTCGCGGATGATGTGGATGCTTTCGGCTTCGAGCCGTTGCAGATGCGTCAAGACTTCCATCGAACCGCAGTCTCCGTGATCCAAGCTGTAGCGCGGCGTGATACGCCAGTTTTGCCGCGTTGACCAAATTTGCTGCGTAGATAGGCCACCGCGCCGTCAGGATCAAAAAAAATCCAACGTTCCGGAGGGAGGGGCCCGGTTGACTTTCGCAACCGCCTATAGAACAGTCCGTCGCTCCTGAGCCCAGGCTCCGGGCCGCCTGCCGCCCACCCATCGGAATGAGATCCTGACGCATGCCCCGCGCTCTGCCGGAAGCCATCGTCGTGCCCTTCGGTGTGGCGGGCTGGTCGCCGGCCGAGGTGTGCTATGCTGCCGTGTCCCGGCCGACACGGGCCGTAGCGTCCTTTCCCTGTTTGCTGCTGCCCCCGGACATGGCCGAACCGTTGCGTTTGAACAACGTTCCGGTCGATTTGTTTGCCGGGTCCGATGCGCCCATCGACCGCGCCGACCCTTTGGCGACGTTGCGCGACCGGATTATGGCCTTATGCGATCCCTGGAACCACAGCACGACACTGTTCCTCAGCCGCTATTTTCGGGCGATTGAGGCCTGCGTATTGGCCGATGCCGAGGCCATCGCCGCCGGTTCGGCTGGATGCCCCGGCCTTTTCGAGCCACGCGATTGGGTCTATTCGGCGCCCTGTCCGTTACCGCGCGCCCACCTGCGCGCGCCGGGCGGAACGGCTGGCGAGGATCATATCGCCGTCGATATTGCCTTCTGGAGCGGTAGCGGGTTCATTGCCGTCGATACGGCACCGCCTCGGTTGCTACCGAACGCGGCACGTCAGCGGCGCGAACGTTTAGCCGCCACCGGCATTGTCGTAATCGATAGGTTACCCATGGCCGACGATCCGGCGGCGTGGCGGGCTCTTTTCGCCGCGCTCCTGGCGCCGCCGCTGACCGCCTTTTGGCAGGGCGAAGCGGTGCCACTCGGATGTTTCCGCAGCGACGCCCTCGATATCCTCGACGCCAGGGTGCTAGGCCACTAAGGCAACCAGCCCGATACCGTACCGCAGCAGGGAGAAGACGATGGGACAGCAAGCCGCCAGGAACATGAAGCTGCTCGCCCAAAACACCTTGGGCGGTTTCGGCGGCATCGGCGAAGGCATGGGTATGCAGAAGACCCGCGACGGCCGGCGCATCATGTGGCTGGCCCACGAACACGCGCCGAAGAATTTCAGCGGCGTCGATGTCACCGATCCGCGCCAACCGAAGCTGATTGTGCAGACCGACCTGCCGCACATGAGGGTGCGCGCCAATTCGTTGGAGATCACCGGCGATATTCTGGCCGTCGCCCATCAGACGGTGGAGAAGGGCGCCGAGCCTGCCGGCATCGAGCTGTGGGATGTTTCCAAACCGGAAGCGCCTCGGTTGATCTCGTTCTTCGATTGTTCGGGTCCGCATTCGCGCGGCGTTCACGCCGTCTGGTTTGTCGACGGCGAATTCATCCATTGCGCTGCTGGGGCACGGGATTTCGAACCGACTCATCCGATGGACGATCAGCCCTATATGATCGTCGATGTGCGCAATCCATCGAAGCCGGTGGAAGTTGGCCGCTGGTGGCTGCCCGGCACGCGTGTGGGCGATGCCGCGCCGCCGCCGCCGCGCTTGCCCAAGTTCGGGCCCCGCCAAGGCGGCATCCGGGCGCATAACACCAACGTCTATCCCGAACGGCCGGATCGCGCCTATATCGCCTATTTCGACGGTGGCGCCGCCATCCTCGACATTGCCGACAAGGCCCATCCCAAGCTGATCTCGCACTGGAATCCGGGGCCGCCGTTTCACGGCCTGACCCATACCGTGCTGCCGTTGTTCAGCCGTGGCCTGTTGATCGTCACCGAGGAAGCCGTGGAAGACAACGCCGCCGATTGGCCGAAGCTGACCTGGGTGGTCGATTGTCGCAACGAAAGGAACCTGGTGCCGATTGCGACCATGCCACTGCCGCCGGTCGAGGAATTCCGTGCCCGTGGCGGTCGTTTCGGCTCGCACAACCTGCACGAAAACCACCCCGGCGAACTGGCCTTCCATTCCGACAATTTGATCTTCGGCACCTACTTCAACGCCGGGGTGCGGGTCTTCGACCTAACCAATCCGCTGCGGCCCGAGGAAGTCGCCTTCTTCATACCCGACGCGCCGGCGGGCTCGCGCGTGCCGGTGGCACAGATCAACGATGTCTACGTCGACGAAAACGCCACGGTCTATGCCGTCGACCGGCACTCGGGCGGTCTCTACATCATGGAACTGACCCTCTAGGTAGGAAGGAGCAGATGCCTGCGGCATCTCCTGCGCGACTGACGCCCCCTCTCCCTGTCCCTCCCCCTCGCGGGGGGAGGGAACCCTACGGCGTCTCCGCGACTTGCTTTCAACGGACAGCGGTTGAAACATCCTCCCCTCCCCCCGTGTGGGGGAAGGACAGGGAGAGGGGGGCGGTGGTTGCCGCTGGATTGCGCGCCAGGCCATCGGCATGACCCATCCCGTCACCATCCTCACCGGCTTTCTCGGCAGCGGCAAAAGCACGCTGCTGAACCGCTTGTTGCGGGCGCCGGAGATGGGCGATGCGGCTGTCATCATCAACGAATTCGGCGAAATCCCCATCGATCACCTGTTGGTCGAAAGCTCGATCGAGAACGCCACGGTGCTGCAGAACGGCTGTATCTGCTGCACCCTGCGCGGCGATCTGGTCGATACCCTGCTCGATCTGGAAGCCAAGCGGGCGACGGGCGCGATCCCGGCCTTCAATCGGGTGGTGATCGAAACCACGGGACTGGCTGATGCCGCGCCGATCCTGCATACGCTGCTCTATAATACCGACATTGCCGGGCGCTATTCGGTGGGTTCGGTCATCGCCACCGCCGATGCGGTCAACCTGCTGGCGCAACTGCCGCGCTTTGCCGAAACCCACCGTCAGCTCGCTTTTGCCAACGTCGTCGCACTGACCAAGACCGACCTCGTCGATGGGGCGCAGGCGGAACGGACGCGCGCTGCCATCCGCGCCATCAACCCGGCGGCGAACATCCTGAGCGTCGTCAACGGCAACACCGATGTCGCGGCACTTCTCGCCGGTTCCGGCACGCCGGACGAAGCCAGCCTGCGCGACTGGCTGGCGGCGGATGCCTATCGCCCGGCCGATCCCCATGATCACGACCACGATCATCATGGTCATGGCGTCAGCCATCATGCCGACGATATCCATTCCTGCTGTGCCACTTGGGAAACGCCGCTCGACCTCGACCGCTTCAAGCGCTGGCTATCGGCCATCGCCTCGCTGCGCGGCGCCAACCTGCTCCGGGTCAAGGGCGTGGTGAATATCGCCGGCATCGCCGAACCCGTCGTGGTTCAGGGCGTGCAGCACGTGCTCTATCCGCCGGTCCGCCTCAGGGCCTGGCCGGATGCCGACCGGCGCACGCGCATCGTCTTCATCACCCAAGGACTGCCGGAAAACGCCATCCGTTCCAGCCTGGGGTATCTCGGCAAATGCGACGGCGGCTGATCCTTCGAGACGCCGCTTCGCGGCTCCTCAGGATGAGGACGAATAAAACAACCTCGTCCTGAGGAGCACCGCAGGTGCGTCTCGAAGGACGGGAAACCGTTGCACTACTTGCCGTTCACCGTCCGCAGGTAGCCGGTTCGCGCCTTGCCGCCGTTGATGATGAAGCCCTGGTCGGCGCCGCCCAGCAGGAACTGCGCCCCCAGGTTGATGTACTTGGCCATCAGCTCATTGCTGCTGACGCCACCCATGCCGGCGAACTTCTTGTGCTTGCGGCAAGCGGCTCCCACCGTCTCGTAGGCCTTGGCCACGATCTCGTGGCCGAGCTGGCCGCCGATGCCGGCTTCGGCGCAGAAGTCGTTGGTACCGATCATCAGCGCGTCGATGCCGGGCACGGCGGCAATGGCCTCGGCGTTGGCGATGGCGTTCGGGCTTTCCAGCATGACGCAGACCAGGGTCGCCGCGTTCACCGCCTCGACGAACTCGGGGATCGGAATGTCGCGGAAGCCGAACAGCGCGCTGGAGCGCGAGATCGACCGGTGCCCGATCGGCGGGAATCTGCAGTTCGACACCACTTGGCGGGCCTCGTCGGCGTTCTCGATGTGTGGCACCACAACGCCTTGGGCGCCATTATCGAGCACGCGGCTGGCGTGGTGATGCTCCTTGCCCGGCACGCGGACAATCGGCGTCACGCCTTGGCCCAGCGCCGCGGTGGCAATCTCCGATACAGTGCCGAGGTCGAGCGCGCCGTGTTCGCAATCGATGAACAACCAATCGAAGCCCGCCGTATGGGCGAACAGGCCGATGTCGACGGATTTGACGGCGCGCACGCCGAGCCCGATGGCCAGGCCGCCCTTGCCCATGCGCTCAAGCGCGATATTGCGTAGCTTTTAAGCCATCTATCGGCCTCCCAGGTCTAGGTCGGATACAGGGGCTAACGTCGGACGTCAGGTCTTATAGCTGGGATCGATGGCATCCAGCATACGTAGCGCCGCCGGCCAATCGGCCGTGGCCCGCCCGCGATCATGGCTCGCGTATTGGCTTGCCGCCTCTTCGCACAGCTTCGCCGGAATTTCGATCAGTGGCTTGCAGGTGGCCTCCAGCATCAGCTGGATTCTGGCCGAGCTGTAAAGGTACTTCATCAGCTTGTAGGCTTCCTGGACGGTGGCGCCAACAGTGACCAGGCCGTGGTTGTGCATGATCAGGGCGCGGTGCTGGCCCAGGTCCTTAACGATGCGGTCGCGCTCGTCGAAGGTTTCGGTGATGCCCTCGAACGCGTGATAGCCGACCCGGTTATAAAAGCGCACGGCATTTTGCGACAACATGCGCAGGCCGCTTTTCAGGGCGGAAATCGCCATGCCGATCTCGGTGTGGATATGCACCGCGCAATTGACGTCGGCGCGCCCGCCAAGCACGCCGCTGTGCAGGGTGAAACCGGGGCGGTTGACGCCCGAGCGCTCATCCAAGTCCTCGTCCATGCTGACCTTGGCCAGGTTCGACGCGGTGACTTCCGTATACAGCAGGTGATGGCGCTTGATCAGGAACATGCGCGACTCACCGGGAACCCGCATGGAACAGTGATTGAAGATGTCGCCCGCCCACTCGTTGTGTTCGACCAGTCGGTAGACGGCGGCCAGATCGACGCGGGCTTGCCATTCCGCTGGCGATACGGTGGCCTGGGTTACGCGCTGGCCTTCCAAATGCGTGTCCATGTCGCTCCCCCTGTGGCTCGTTGGGGCCGGTCTGCCGCTGCGGCCGGTCTGCCGCTGCGGCCGGCGCGCTCTTCTGCGGGGCGCTTTAGGTATTTTGACTCTCCTACAAGGCTTCAAGCGAGTCAATTCGGTGGCCGGTCTGCACTGTCGTCGGGGTCGCCCTTTTTTCAGCCGTCGGTTATGATGCCGGCCTCGACCCGAACAGGGCAGGCAGGGAGCAAGCAGGCTATGCAGATTTCCAAGATTTCCGATCATATCGGCGCCGAGGTCACCGGCATCGACCTTTCGCGGCCCATCGACGAGGCGACCCGCAAAAAGCTGGAAGCAGCCTTGGTCGAACACATCGCCCTGGTCGTCCGCGGCCAGGACTTCACGCCGCAACAATTTCTGGGCGCCGTCAGCCTGTTCGGCGAACCGATGGAACAGCACTTCACCGAGGATCAGGTGCCCGGCTGCCCGCTGGTCAATACCGTGTCGAACCGTAAGGCCGGCATGGTCGATTACAGCAAGAAGCGCGGCGGCGGTTGGCACACCGACCACACCAATCACCGCCTGCCGCCGAAATTCACGGCGCTCTACATGGTCTCAATGCCGAAAGAGGGCGGCAATACGGCGGTCTGCAATACCCGCGCCGGCTATGCCGCTCTGCCTGACGATCTCAAACAGCGCCTCGCCGGTATGAAGACCAACAATGTCTTCATGGGCAGCGCCGTCAAGGTCGCCGGCGGTGCCTCCATCGAAGCGCAGATGAAGCTCAAGCCGGAACCGGTCTTGCAGCCCTTGATACGCACCAATCCCGACAACGGTACCAAGGCACTCTACTTCCACCCGTCGAAGACCGAGAACATCGTCGGCATGACGCCCGAGGCCAGCCAGGAGGTGGTCGACGATCTGTTGGCCCGCTCGCTCAAGCCCGAATACATCTACAGCCACAAATGGCAAAAGGGCGACATGCTGATCTGGGATAACCGGGCGTCCTTGCATCGCGGCGAGGCGGTGGCCGATCCCAATCAATTGCGGCTGCTCTATCGCGTCATCGTGCGCGGCGAATTGCCGCATTGAGCGAAGCGGCAGGGCTTGCTGCCCGCGTCTGCGGTTGCCCGTTGGAAGGGGAATTGTCGTGCGCCTGAAGTTCGCCGGCTATCAGTCGGAAAATTCCGTTCACACCCGGGCCGGGCGCTTGTTTGCCCGGCGGGTGAGCGAATTGTGCCCCGAGGTCGAGGACGTCTCAGTGCTGGCCGACGTCACCAAGACCGGGCGCGGCTCGTGGGACCTGCGCGACATGGTGGCCAATGGCGAGATCGATTTCTGCTATTTCTCCACCGGCGGTTTCGCCGCGAACATCCCGGCCTTGGGCGTCATCGATCTGCCCTTTATCGTCCACGACCGGGCCCGTGCCTTCGCCGTGCTCGACGGACCCACCGGCCAACGCATCGTCAAGGACATCGAAACCCTGTCGCCGTTTCGCTTCCTCGGTTTCTGGGACAACGGCATCCGCCACATCAGCAATCGCAGCCGGCCGATCCGCACCCCGGCCGACAGCCGCGGCCTGCGCATGCGCACGCTCAACAACAAGCTCTACCTGGAAATGATGAGCGCCGTCGGCTTCGAGACGATGACCACGGATGCCGCCTTCCTGAAAAAAATCTGCGCCTCGGGCGAGG
>CAMCUA010000008.1 GCA_945878455.1 Asaia bogorensis
GTTGGGCAGCGCCATGGTCAGCTGTAGGTTGGCGATGTTGTTGACCGAATTGCCGCCGTGATGAATCTCGTAATTCATGTGGAAGGCGTGGGCGAGGTGGGCGGTCATCAGGCAGGGTGTGATGCCGCCCTTGACCGCGACGTCACCGCGCAGGGCGTCGGTGGCGTGCGAGGTGATCCACGGCGCGTAGAAGTGGAAGTTGCCCGGCGCGTATTCGGTGGCCATCACCATGATTTTCAGTTTCTGGCAGAGTTTGACGTAGGTCCAGATGTCGGTGTGCGGCAGCGGATCTTCGAACCAATAGAAATTCATTTCGGCGATGGCGTCGCCAACTTTCATTGCCTGGGCGTAGTCGAGGTGCCCGGCGGCATCGAGCATCAATTTGAAATCGGGTCCGACGGCGTCGCGGATTTTCTGGTGCATGCGGATGTGTTCGTCGGCGCTGATGCCGAGCGGCGGGTGGGTCTTGTAGCCGACGTAGCCGGCCGCCTTCACGGCCAGCGCCTGTTCGACATAGGCCTCGGGCGAGGCCAGGGTGGCCGAACTGGCATAGGCCGGGACGCTCGGCTGGCAGGTGCCGATCAGCTTGTGCACGGGTAGGCCGGCGGCCTTGCCGGCCAGGTCCCATAGCGCCACGTCGATGGCACCGATGGCACGATACGACGACGAATTGATGCGGTTGAGCAGGGCTTTCCAGATGATGCCGCGGTCGAAGGGGTCGCGCCCCAGGATCACCGGCTTCAGCACGTTGATCATCGACCACGCCTCGATCTCGGCGCTGCGGTAGGATGCGCCCAGGTAGCTTTGGCCGACAACGCCGTCGTCGGTACGAATGGTCACCAGGCCGATCTGGCTGCTGCCGAGAACGGGGTTGTGTGCGCCGTACTGCACGCGGGCGCCGGTCCACTCGATCATGGTCATCGTCAGGTCGGTGATCTTCATGGGGTCTCTCCATTTGGGCAGGCGCCGGCGTAGCCCGCTGCCTGTCGGCCTAAAACGACTCCGCCTCCCCTGGGAGGGGGCGACGGAGCGTGGTTCTGGTTTCTTGCGCTATACTCGAGCCGGATCGCCCGGCCCGAGCATCCGTCACTTGAACGTGATGGACGCGATTTCGAGCGAATTGTTGGTGAGTGGCGTCGGCGTGTAATCGATGCGCGAGCCGACCCGGACGAACCCGACCAGATTGAATTGCGCTATGTCGACGATCTTTTCCTCATGGGCGATGCGGAACGCCTCTTGGAACTTCTTGGCGCGTTCGGGTCCGGTCGGCAGCTGGGTGGCCTCGGCGACCAGCTTGTCGAGGGCCGGGTCGCAGACTACCGAAAAGCGGCCGGTGCAGCCCCACTTGCTGTCGGCGGTGAAGACGGCGTCGCCGGTCTGGTTATTGTGCCGGGTTTGGATGATGCTGGGCCCGCGGTCGTCGGCGAAGGGCTTGCCGTGCAGCTTGCTCCAGTTGGCCGATTCCAGCATGACGATCTTCATCTTGAAGCCGATCCCTGTCCACATGGCGAGCAGGGCTTCCATGCTTTCCTGGGAATTGGGATAGAGATTGCCGCGGCCGTAGAGCGTGATCTCCTTGTCGACCGGCGCGCCAGCGGCCTTGGCCTCGGCGAACAGCTGCCTGGCCTTGGCCAGATCGTAGGGCCAGGGCTTCAGGTTTGGATTGTGCCCGGCGATGCCCGGCATCACCAGATTGGCGGCAGGAAGCACGTCCTTGGGGAAGACCGTGCCACGCAGCGACTCGCGATCTACGGCGAGGTTCAAGGCGAGGCGCAGCCGCTTGTCGTCGAGCGGCGGGATCATCGCATCCATGCGCAGGAAGGCGGTTTCGGCATTGGGATAGCTGATGTCGCGGAATCCCGTGCCGGCCTTATCGACGTCCTGGGCGGCGATGTTGTCGGTGAGGTCGGCCTCGCCGATCTTGATCATGGCGGCGCGCACCGAGGATTCGTTGCGCCAGACGAAGCGGACGGTCTCGGCCTGTGGCTTGGTTCCCCAGTACTTGTCGTTGCGCTTCATCAGTATTTCTTGGCCGGGGGTATATTTTTCGAAGGCGTAGGCACCGGTTCCGACGGCCGTCTGGGCCAGCTTGTCCATGGGCGTGTTGGGCGAAACCAACATCACCCAGGTCATGAAGGTGGGCAGGATCGGTTCGGGAATTTCCGTGACGATGTCGATGGTGGAGGCATCGACCGCCTTGGCCGTGGCATTCACCTTGCCGAAGTATTCCAGGCGGGAATGGCAATCCAGCTTGGTGGCGACGACTCGGTTGACCGCCTTCGCCGCGTTCTCGGCGTTGAACGGCGCGCCGTCGTGGAAGGTGACGCCTTCGCGCAGCTTGAAGCGCCACGTGGTCGGGTTCATCTGCTGCCACGACAGGGCCAGCCGGGGCAAGAGCGTGCCCGTCTTGTAATCGATCTGGGTCAAGCCCTCGACCGCATTATTGTGGATGACGCGGCCGTTGTTCGATTTGGTGTTGCCGCAGCCGTCCAGGTTGTCGGGCTCCTCGCTGAGCACGACGGTGACGGCCTTGGCCTTGTTCTGGGCATGGGTGACGCCGGGCACCAGCATCGTCGCGGCCAGCAGAGCCGCCGCAGCCACCGAAACGCCTCCCCGAGTTAGATCGACATTGCGCAGCATCTTATTCCTCCTGCTCCCGTTGACGCCTCGCCGCGAGGTCGCGGCAGATACCTGCTTCAGGCAGAGCACCGGCCATTGCCTTGGGGAGCGCGACGCGATTTGGCTCCCCCATCCCGGCCCGTACATCGCGAGCCAAGTGTTCTTTGCCGTCATCATATGCATATTACTCATATGATGACGCGATCTTTGTGTGACTCAATTTTCCGAGTCAACGGTATTTCAGATACTGACCGTGGAGCGGCCGAGAACCTTTCCCTCAGGAATTCCCATGCTGTTCGAACCGATCCAGTCGCCGCGCATCTACCAGCAGGTGGCCGCCCGCATCGCCGAAATGATCGCCAGCGGCGAACTCAAGTCCGGCGCGCGCCTGCCCAACGAGCTGGAACTGTTGCGGCGCTTTGCGGTCAGCCGCGGTGCGATCCGCGAGGCGATGATCGCGCTCGAGCCCATGCTGGGCCGGATGAAGGCCAGGGTCTCCGATACCAGCAGCAAACGCGACGGCCGCACCTTCATGGAACGCATCGCCGCGGCGTCGGGCAATTCCATGCTGCAGTCGATGATCGAGGAATTGTGGCGGCAGCGCGACGGCCGCATGTTGACCACCCTGCGCATGCTGTGCCCGGAACAGCGCGCCGCCGCCATCGTCCACCGCGAGGCGATCATCGCCGCGCTCAGGGCCCGCGATCCCGCGGCGGCCCGCCAGGCCGATCGAGGGCTACCTCACCCTCACCAAGCGTATCTATTTCGGCGATCTCGCCGGGCCGCTGACTCCTTCGTCCGTGGCGATGGTCAACAGGCCGATCTGGCTGCCATCGACGATGGGATTGTGAGCGCCGTACTGGACGCGCGCGGCGTCGTTCCAGTCGAACATGGTCAGTGTGACATCGGTGATCTTCATCGGGGTTCCCTCCTGGGGCCCGTCGTTGCGGGCGATGGAAACAAAACCGCCCCAGCATTTTGCGCCGGGGCGGGGTATTCAGACTTCCGTGACGGACCGGATGGTCCCGGCCTGCTTACTTGAAGCTGATGCGGGCCAACGGGATCATCGCGTTCAACGACGGATTCGGCTTGAAGACGATCCGCGGGTTGATGCGGGTGTAGCCGACCATGTGGTACAGGTAAACGTCGGCCACGAAGTCGTCGTGAACCCGGCGGAACACCTCTTCGTAAAGCTTATAGCGTTCCGGGGCCGGCGTCGCGGCGGCCTTGTCGATCAGCGCCTCCAGGTCCTTATCGCAGGTATAGCTCTGCGCACCTTCGCACTTGTAGCGGGTCGGCACCGTGAATACGGCGTCGCCGAAGTTGTTGTCGTGCTGGCCCTGTAGCAGGTTCGCCTTACGGTTCTCGTCGTGCGGCCGGTTCAGGAGCTCGAGCCACTGCGCGCGGTCGTACATCGTCAGCTTAATGTTCAGGCCGACCGCCTTCAGCATCTGCTGGAAACCTTCCATCATTTCCTGGGCGTTCTGCCAAATGTTGACGCGCCCCTGCAACTCGATTTCCATGTCCACCGGGGTGCCGGCGGCCTTGGCCTCGGCCAAAAGCCTCCTCGCCAGCGCGGGGTCGAACTTGTGGGGCTTCTTGTCGAGTTCGTGGTTGTGGCCCGGGATGGTGGGGATCATCACCTGGGTGGCGATCACGGCGTCCTTGCCCACGAGCGGCTTGAGCGCTTCGCGATCGATGGCGTGGGAGATGGCGAGCCGCACCCGCTTGTCGTCCATCGGCTTGCGGGTCGGGTCCATGCGCAGGAATGACGTCTCCGTGTTCAGGTAGCTGTGGTCGAGCGTCGGCTCGAGGGCGTCCTGCACGGCGATGTTGTCGGTCAGGTCGGCCTCGCCGATCTTCACCATGGCGGCCCGCACCGCCGACTCCTTACGCCAGATGTACTTGGCGCCGGTGACGTCGGGCTTCTTGCCCCAATAGTCCTCGTTGCGCACCACGTTGATTTCCAATCCTGGCACCCAGTTGACGAACTTGTAGGGACCGGTGCCGACGGCCGTGCGGGAAATGCTGGTCTCCGACGCGCCCGGCGCCTGCAGGGTCATCTGCGAGAGGCGGATGGGCAGGATCGGCTCGGGAGTCTCGGTGTAGATCTCGAGCGTATAATCGTCCGGCGTCTTGAAGGTAAACTTGTCCAGACCGAAGAACTTCGTGCGATTGCCGCAGGCCGGGCTGACGGCGGGGTTCTGGTTGCGCTGGATGGTCTTCACGACGCCCTGGGCGGTAAACGGCTGCCCGTCGTGGTACTTGACGCCCTGGCGCAACTTGAAGCGCCAACCCTTCATGTCGGGGCTAATCATCTCCCATGACGTCGCCAGCAGCGGGCTAAGTACCCCGGTGTCGGGGTCCATCATGGTCAGGGTCTCGTAGAAGTTCTGCAACGTCACCCTGCCCACCGTCGACTGGCTCGTATCGCATCCGTCCACACTCGTCGGCTCGTCGGTGAGCACGATGGTTAAATTCCTGTTCTGGGCATCGGCCTGCGACAACGGCATCAGCGCCAATATGGCGGCCGTCGCAGCTCCCAATGCATATACTGGGTAACGCAACATGTGAATCCCTCCTGGCAATTGACGTACTTCGTCGATAACGATTCACGCGGCGAACGTCGGGGAACGGCTGAACCTTGGTAGTTCGTTGGTGCCGAATTCTGGTCGGCGACCTTTGGCTCTCCCCTTCGGCTGGAACATTGCCAACCGATTTTTTTGCGTTTAACGCGCTGTCGTTAGCACAACATACATCCCCTTGAGTGGCAAGTCACTCGGGGAACTGGGGACCGATTTTCTCGGCGTTCTGGGGTGGCGACCTGGGCAGCGATCCGGTGTCCTGATCGCATCGGAGGGGATTGGTGGAGCCGAGGGGGATCGAACCCCTGACCTTCGCATTGCGAACGCGACGCTCTCCCAGCTGAGCTACGGCCCCATCCGATGTCGGAACCCGCGCGCCACGGGCTTGGGAAACCGGGGCAGCAAGGTGGCCGAATATGTGGGGCAGGGCTCAGGCCTGTCAAGGCGACTTCGGACGCTAGCGGCCGGCCATGATAGGCTCGCGGCCGACTGAAACGCCTGACGGGATGCTCTCGCCGATGGATGCCATCCGCTACTTCGCCGCCGACTACCGCGCCGCCCGTGCGGCCTTCCTGGACGCTGCCCGCGCCGCCGGCGCGCGTATCGAAAGTTTCGACAATCCCGCCTTGGCCCCCGATGGACTGCCGGTGCATACCGACGTCGCCTTGCTCGGCGATGCGGCAGCCGAACGGTTGCTGGTGGTCAATTCGGGCACGCACGGGGGCGAGGGTTTTTGCGGTTCGGGCTGTCTGGTCGGTTGGTTGCGTTCCGGCCGTCACCGGCTGTTGCCGGCGAACGTCCGCGCCGTGCTGGTGCATGCCATCAATCCGCATGGTTTTGCCTGGATCCGGCGGGTTACCGAAGGCAACGTCGATCTTAACCGCAATTTCATCGATCACGACGCCGGCCGGTGGCCGGACAATGCCGAGTACGGAACACTGCAGGCAGCCCTTCTTCCGTCGCGTTGGGACGAGGCGGGCCGTGGGCCGATGGAATCGGCCTTCGCCGCCTATATGGCCGAACACGGCGCCTTTGCCTTGCAGACGGTGCTCAGCCGCGGTCAGTACGACCATGTCGACGGTATCTTCTATGGCGGCCGGTCGCCGACCTGGTCGAACCGCACCTTTCGCGCCATCGCCGAGGGTTTCTGCCGCCAGGCGGCGCATATCGCCTTTCTCGATTTCCATACCGGTCTCGGCCCCTACGGTACGGCCGAACTGATTGCGCGATATACCCATGGTTCGGCGGAAGAACATCGCCTTCGCGCTTGGTTCGGCGAGGGCCTGACCTCGCCCGAGGCGGGTAATTCGACATCGCCGCCGTTGACCGGGCTCATCGCCGACGGACTGATCGCCGGTTGTCCCGGTGCCGACGTGGTCAGCGTCACCGTCGAATACGGTACCTATCCGATCCGCCGCATCCTCGGCGCCTTGCTTGCCGACAATTGGCTGCATGCGCGGGGCGATGTCGATTCCGACCTCGGCCGGGTCATCAAGGCCGAGATGCGGGCCTGCTTCTATCCGGACGAGAACGATTGGAAGGAATTGGTTTGGCTGCGCGCCCGCCAGATCGTCGATCGCGCCGTCGCAGGACTGGCGGCGACGTAGCAGCGGGCCCGGGGCAGACGGGACCTTGGCAATAACTGCCGCCATGGTTATGTAGGGAACGCCATGAGCGCGATCACCCCTCTTTCCCGGCATTACGGGCTGTTGGCCGGCGTATTTGTCGCGGTTTTCTTGCTCGGCGCCTCCGCTGGCGTGGCGCAATAGATAACCCCGCTCGGCACGTTCAACGACTGGGGCGCCTTTCGCTTGACCAGCGGGTCGGTGCCGATCTGCTACATCGGCAGCCTGCCGAACCGTTCGGTGGGTGCCGTCGGCCAGCGTGCCATCACCTATGTCCAGGTGACCCACCGTCCCGCGGCCAAGGCCTTCGACGTCGTCAGCGTAACCGCCGGCTATACCTATCAACCAGGCAGCCAAGTGGAAGTGGACATCGACGGCAAGGATTTCTCGATGTTCACCAAAGGCGGTTATGCCTGGACAAAAGACAACGCGCGCGACGTCGAACTGGTGGCGGCGATGCGCCGCGGCCGGCAGATGACGGTGCGCGGTACTTCGGCGCGCGGCACCTTGACCACCGACACCTATTCCCTGGCGGGCTTCACGGCGGCCCGCAATGCCATCGATTTGGCCTGCCCGGGCAAATAGTCCGTAGCGATGTCCTTGGGGGACGGCGGCGGACGCGCTATATCAAGGCAACATGAGCGATACGCTGATCAATCTCATCGGGCTCGATCGCGCCGAACTGATCGCCGAAATGGCGGTTTTCGGCGAGAAGCCATTCCGCGCGCGCCAGATCTGGCAAGCCATGTATTTCCAGGGCGTCTCCGATTTCGCCGGGATGACCACCCTGTCGAAGGACCTGCGCGCCCGTCTTGCCGAACGCTACACCATTGCCCGTCCGGCGGTCAGCCGGGCGCTGGTATCGGAAGACAGCAGCCGCAAATGGTTGCTGCGCTTCGCTGACGGCAATGAGGTGGAAACCGTCTTCATCCCGGAAGACGACCGCGGCGCGCTGTGCGTTTCTTCCCAGGTCGGCTGCACGTTAACCTGCTCGTTCTGCCACACCGGAACGCAGCGCATGGTGCGCAACCTGACCGCCGGCGAGATTGTCGCCCAGGTGATGATCGCGCGGGACTCGACCGGCGAATGGCCTTCGGCCCAGGAAGACCGGCTGATGTCCAATATCGTCATGATGGGCATGGGCGAGCCGCTGTTGAACTACGACAACGTCGCCAAGGCGCTGCACATCGTCATGGACGGCGAGGGCATCGCCATCTCGAAGCGGCGGATCACCCTGTCGACCTCGGGCGTGGTGCCGCTGATCCGCCGTTGCGGCGAGGAATTGGGCGTCAACTTGGCGATCAGCCTGCACGCGCCGACCGATGAGTTGCGCGACGTGCTGGTGCCGATCAACAAGCGCCACCCCATCGCTGAACTGTTGCAGGCCTGCCGCGAGTATCCGGGTTCCAGCAATGCGCGGCGCATCACCTTCGAATACGTCATGCTCAACGGCATAAACGATTCGGCCGCGGACGCCCACGAACTGGTCCGCCTGGTGCAGGACATTCCGGCCAAGTTCAATCTGATCCCGTTCAATCCGTGGCCGGGAGCGATCTATACCTGCTCGTCGAACAACGCCATGCACCGCTTCGCCAAGATTCTCAACGACGCCGGCCTGTCGGCGCCGATCCGCGTGCCGCGCGGGCGCGACATCATGGCGGCCTGCGGTCAGCTCAAGTCGGCCAGCGTGCATGCCCGGCTGAAGCAACGGGCGGCCACGGCTGACGATGGCGTCGGTGCCGCCTGATCGCCTCGCCGCGCCGCTTGCCCGCCCCGAGCCGTTCCCTATACTGCGCCGCCATTCGACAGCGGTGGAGCGGCCTTTCCCATGAATTCCGGTATGCAGGGCGAAGTTAAAGGTGTGAAGAAGGTGGTGCTGGCCTATTCGGGCGGGCTCGACACTTCGGTCATCCTCAAGTGGCTGCAGGAAACCTACCGCTGCGAGGTGGTGACCTTCACCGCCGATCTGGGCCAGGGCGAAGAGCTGGAACCGGCGCGCAAGAAGGCCGAGATGCTGGGGATCAAGGAGATCTTCATCGACGACCTGCGCGAGGTCTTCGTCCGCGACTACGTGTTCCCGATGTTCCGCGCCAACGCTCTCTACGAGGGAACTTACCTGCTCGGCACGTCGATTGCCCGGCCATTGATCGCCAAGCGCCAGATCGAGATCGCTGAGCTGGTCGGCGCCGACGCGGTGGCTCATGGCGCTACCGGCAAGGGCAACGACCAGGTGCGCTTCGAGCTCGGCTACTACGCGCTCAAGCCTGACATCAAGATCATCGCCCCCTGGCGCGAATGGGACCTGACCTCGCGTACCAAGCTGGTCGAATATGCCGAGCGCCATCAGATCCCGGTGGCCCGCGACAAGCGCGGCGAACAGCCGTTCTCCCAAGACGCCAACCTGTTGCACATCTCCTCGGAAGGTAAGGCGCTGGAAGACCCCTGGCAGGAGCCGGATTGGGACCTGATCTTGAGCCGCGTCGTGCCGCCGTGGAAGGCGCCCGACCGGCCGCTGGAGATCACCATCGATTTCGAGGCCGGCGACCCCACGGCCGTCAATGGCGAGATCCTGTCGCCCGCCAACTTGTTGGCTAAGCTGAATGAACTCGGCGGCGCCAACGGCATCGGCATTCTCGATCTGGTCGAAAATCGCTTCGTCGGTATGAAGTCGCGCGGGCTTTACGAAACCCCGGGCGGCACCGTGCTGTTCCATGCGCGCCGGGCGATGGAAAGCCTGACGCTCGATCGCGGCGCCATGCATCAGAAAGACGAACTGATGCCGCGCTATGCCGAGATGATCTACAACGGTTTCTGGTTCTCGCCGGAGCGGCGCATGCTGCAGGCGGCCATCGATGAAGCGTCGCAACGGGTGTCGGGTACCGTGCGGATGAAGCTTTATCGCGGCAACGTTTTTGTTACGGGTCGCAAATCGCCCAACAGCCTGTACAGCCAGGACATCGTCACCTTCGAGGAAGACTCGGTCTACGACCAGCGCGACGCCAAGGGCTTCATCAAGCTCAACGCCCTGCGCCTGCGCCTGGCCAAGGCGCTGGAAAAAAAGTAAGCGCTACCGAACGTCGCCGACCAGCTCGCGGACCCGCTCGCGCAGCACCGGCACAACCTCGGCCTCGAACCAGGGGTTGCGGCGCTGCCAGCCGGTGGTACGCCAACTCGGGTGCGGGGTCGGCAGGAAATCGGGCGCGTAGTCACGCCAGGCGGCAACGGTCTCGGTCATGGTCGGTTTGCCTGCCTTGCCCAGGTAGTAGGCCTGGGCATAGGAGCCGACCAACAGGGTCAGGCGGACCGCCGGGATCACGGCGCGTAGTCGGCTGTGCCAGGTGGGCGCGCATTCGCGACGCGGTGGGTTGTCGCCGCCGCTGGCGGCGCGACCGGGATAGCAGAAACCCATGGGCATGATGGCGATACGGCTCGCGTTGTAGAAAGCCTCGCGATCCAGCGCCAGCCAGTCGCGCAGCCGGTCGCCAGAGGCATCGTTCCAGGGGACGCCTGTCTCGTACACCTTGGTGCCGGGTGCCTGGCCGACGATCAGCAGCCGGGCGGTGGCTGACAGGCGGAATATCGGGCGGGGCCCGAGCGGCAGGTGCGCAGTGCACAGCGTGCAAGCGCGTGCTGCTTCTGCGGTTTGTTCCAACGTTTCCGCCGGCACGATCGTTGCCTCCCGCGACACTTTGTTTGGTCTGCCGACGCGACTCATGTTATGGCTCGAATCGAGAAGGACAGCATGGAAGCCCTCCCATTTTGACAATGCAACGCCGCCTGCTGATGTTCGATTGCGACGGCGTGCTGGTGGACAGCGAGCTGTTAGGCAATCGCACGCTGGCCACGACCCTGGCGGAAAGTGGCTATCCTATCACGCCGGAGGAATGCCGGCGCCGCTTCCTCGGCATGGCCCTACCGTCCGTATTCAAGACGGTCGGCGAGGAAATGGGCGCGGCCCTGCCCGAGGACATCGAAGCACGCATCCGCGCCCGCGATAGCGAGACGTTCGGGCGGGAACTGCAGGCCATCGCGGGTATTCACCAAGCTCTCGACAGACTCGATGGGCCGCGCTGCGTGGCATCCTCGGGCAGTATGGACAAGATGCGCTTCACCCTTGGCCACACCGGCCTGTGGGGTCGCTTCGCCCCGCATATCTTCAGCTCCCGCCTGGTCGGCCGCGGCAAGCCGGCGCCGGACCTGTTCTTGCATGTGGCCCAGGCCATGGGCTTCGCCCCTGAGGACTGTGTCGTGGTGGAAGACAGTGTTAACGGCGTGCTGGCGGGGCGGGCGGCCGGAATGACCGTTCTCGGCTTTACCGGCGGCAGCCATTGCGGTGCCGGGCATGGAGAAAATCTGACCCGTGCCGGTGCCCGGGTGGTTTTTGCCGAGATGGGCGGTCTGCCCGATGTGCTGGTGGGATTAGGTTAGCAGCAGCGGGTAGTCCGCCAGCGCTTCGTAGCGCGCGCCGGCTTCGCCCAGGTGGCTGCGGAACAGGGTAAAGGCTTCGACGTCGAAGGATGGCACGGCGATGCCCGCGTGCAGCGTCAGATATTCGCTCAGGCGGTCGATGGGTGTGCCTTTGAGCCGAGCGAGCGTCACGTGCGGCTTGAACTTTCGCCGCTCGGGTGGAAAGCCGCTGCGCGCCATTGCCGATTCGACCTTGCCGTGTAGATGATCGAGTCCCGGATTGGCGGCAACCCCCAGCCAAAGCGCCCGCTGCGCGCGGTCGTTGCCGAAGGTGCCGAGGCTGCCGACGGCGAGCGTGAAGGCCGGCGCATGGATACCCGATAGCGCTGTATGCAGATCTTCGGCTTGGCCACGGTCGACGTCGCCGATGAAGTGCAAGGTCAGGTGCAGGCTTTCCGGCGGCATCCAGCGGGCGCCTGGCAGGCCGCCCGCGACATGGCCCAGCATGGCCCGTGCCGCATCCGGCAGGGCGATGGCTACGAACAGGCGCATGCAATGGACGCTCCCGTCGCTTTGACTGGCCTTAAGTAAACAACGTCAACACGCCCGTATATCCGTAGATCCGGTCGCGCGAAATTTCGCCGTTGCCGAAGAAGCCGATCAACGGCACCGCACCCAACACCTCGCGGATCAGGGCGACTTCGCGGCCTTCGGCCCCGAACATGCTGGCACCCCGCCCGACACAGGAGAAATACAAGGCCCCACGGGGCGCCCCGTTCAGGCGCTTGCGCAAGCGTTCCAGCATGTGGCGCAGGTCTATCTCGGCGCTTTGCGGGTCGCGGCGCACGAACATCACGCGGTCGCCCTCGGACACCCGTTCGCCGATGGCGAGCCACCCTTTAGCCGGATCGATGGCGACCAGATTGCGTACCGTGTAATCGCCGGTGTCGCTGCCGGGGATCGGAATGGCGGCGTGGATATAGCCGCCGACTCGATTGAGATCGCGGGCCAATAATTCGCCGATGTCGCTTTTGAACACGTCGAGCGCCGGCTTCCCGTCGAGCGTCATCAACACGTTTTCAGCAGACTCGGTGATCGTATGCACCGGTCCAACCGGTGTGCAGCCCTGGGTCAACCCGGTGGCGACCTCAATCGCGGGCGCGAACAATACCCCGGATACGCAGCTGTCCTCCATGCGCCCGGCGATTTGAGGGTTGCGGCCGCGCGATGACGAAAGCCCGCCGACCAAGAAGCGGGTGCCTTCATCGGACAGGGCTTCGATCAATGCCGGCGTCAGGGCGTGGGTAGGATCGCCGTGGACCACGCCGAAGGCCGGCGAATGGCGGTCGATCCAATCGGAATCGCCCTCCGTCATGCCGCTAAGGTCGTCGCGCAAGGCCGGCAGGATACGAAAGCTGTCGGTGGGCAGGGTCGCCACCATGGCGGCCACGGCGGGCTGGTCGAAATATTCGCGGTCATCGACGCAGATGCCCATGCCGACGGTTCCCACCCACTCGACGATGCCGGTGCGCTTACGCATGACGTCCAACACGTCGCCCAAGTGATCGGCCAGATGGTCGGTGACATAAAGGAAGCCCAGCCGCGCGCCGGCAGCCGAATCGCCAATCTGCTCGGCACACGCATTGGCCGCTTCGCGCCAATCGGTGCCACCGGCATGGGCGGTGCGGAACGGGATCATCGGACGGACCGCGCGGCGGCGCGGCAGGCGAAAGGGGCATTCATGGACACAGCCTGGGTGCTTCGGATCGTTCCGTCAATGACGTCTCAGCGGGCAAGCCCGTCAAGCAACTGGGTAACGTGCGGCAGGATGCGCTCGACGATAACATCGATGCCACGGGCATTGGGATGCAGCCGGTCGGGCAGGTTGAGCGCCGGATCGGTGGCCACGCCGTCGAGAAAGAAGGGGTAGAGCGGCACGCCGTGCTTCGAAGCGACGCGCGGAAAGACGTTTTCGAATTCGGCACCGAATTCGACGCCCAGGTTGGGCAAGGCCTTCATGCCGGTCAGCAGCACGGCAACGCCCGCCGCCTTCAGCCGGCCGACGATGGCATCCAGGTTGGCGAACGTGACGGCGGGGTCGAGCCCGCGCAAGCCGTCGTTCGCCCCCAGCTCGACGACGGCTGCGTGCGGCTTGTCGGTCAGCGCCCAATCCAGCCGGGAACGGCCGCCTGCCGAGGTATCGCCGGAGACGCCCGCATTGACGACGCGGACATCGTAGCCTTTGGCACGCAGCGCCACTTCCAGGCGCGCGGCAAAGGATTCGTCACGGGCCAGTCCGAAGCCGGCGGTGAGGCTGTCGCCCAGTGCCAGCAGGGTCATTTGGGCTGCCATCGCCGACGATGACAAGATGGTGAGGGCGAGCCCGGCGGCAAAGCATACGTTGACAAGCTTGGCCACCGCCCCATATCGAACTCCGTTTGCTGAAGCACCAGAGCCGTTTTTCCAGAACCCAGTCATGCAAAGGGGCCCACGGTGGAGGTTAAGGGAATAAACAGTGCCGCCATCCACCTCACCGGCGTGCACCTCAGGCTCGCAAGCAGCGCCGGCGAGGTCAACATCCTCAATGGCATTGACCTCACTATAGCGCCGGGCGAAACGGTTGGCGTCGTCGGGCCGTCGGGTTCGGGCAAAACCAGTCTCCTGCTCATCATGGCCGGCCTGGAGCGGGCCAGCGTCGGTTCGGTGAAGGCCGCCGGGGTCGAGCTTACGCGGCTCAACGAGGATGAGCTTGCGCTTTTCCGCCGCGATCATATCGGCATCGTCTTCCAGGATTTCCATTTGGTGCCGACCATGACGGCGCTGGAGAACGTCGCCATGCCGCTGGAATTCGCCGGCCGTCGCGATGCCTTCGCTCGGGCCCGCGAACAATTGGTTGCGGTTGGTCTTGAGCATCGCCTGACGCACTACCCGGGACAACTGTCGGGCGGCGAGCAGCAGCGCGTGGCGCTGGCACGCGCCTTTGTTGCCGAACCCGATATCCTGTTGGCCGACGAGCCGACCGGCAACCTGGACGGTGCCACCGGCGAATCGGTGATGGGTTTACTGTTCGATCTTCACCGTCGGCGCAACACCACGCTTATCCTGGTTACCCATGAAATGGTGCTGGCCGAACGTTGCGGCCGAATCTTGCACATCGCCGACGGACACATCGTTGGCGACGAGGCGCGGGCGCTGCCACCCGAGGCCGCCGCCGCGGCGCGGCGATGAGATCCGATATCGCCCTGGCGCTACGCCTAGCGCGGCGCGAATTGCGCGCAGGCACACGCGGCTTTCGCGTTTTCATTGCCTGCCTGATCATCGGCGTCGCCGCCATCGTCGGGGTGGGAACGCTGTCGTCGTCGATCACCGCCGGTATCGACGCGGATGCCCGTGCCTTGCTCGGCGGTGACATCGAAATGCGTCTGGAAGGCCGCGCCGTTACCGCCGTCGAATGGGCCTACCTGCGCGATAACGCAACGGCGGTTTCGACCGCCGTCGAGATGCGCGCCATGGCGCGCCGCGACGGCATTGGTACCGGCGCCGGAAGCGGCAGCGGGCGGTCCCTGATCGAACTGAAAGGTGTCGACGATCGCTATCCCCTCGTTGGCACGGCGGTCGTCGAACCGTCATTGGCTCTCAACGAAGCCTTGGCCAAGCGCAACGGCGTGTGGGGCGCCGTCATCGCGCCAAGCCTGGCAAGCAAACTGAAGCTCGCTGTCGGCGATAGCCTTCGGGTGGGCGAGGCGACCTTCACCGTGCGCGGCATGCTGACACGCGAGCCCGACGAGGTGGTCAGTCTGTTCGACCTGGGTCCGCGCGTCATGATCGATCTCGCCGCCCTGCCTGACACCCAATTGATACAGCCCGGCAGCCAATTTCAGTACCACTACCGCCTGCTGCTGCCGGCTGGTGTGGCGCGAACGGATTGGATCGCCCGCGTAGAAGCGGCCCTGCCGCGCGCCGGTTGGCGCGTCCGGCCGTTCGACGAGGCGGCGCCCGGCGTGCGCCGCTTCCTCGACAACATGGGCTTGTTCCTGGTCTTTTCCGGCCTGACGGCGTTGTTGGTTGGCGGTATCGGTGTTGCCAATGCCGTCGGCAGCTATCTGGAATCGAAAACCGCGACCATCGCCACGATGAAATGCATCGGCGCGCCGTCGCGGTTGGTCTTCCTGACGTACATGGCGCTGGTACTGGCCCTGGCGGTGGCCGGTATCGTCATTGGCCTGATCATCGGCGCTATAGCGCCGCTGCTCGGCGTTGCCGCGCTCGAACAATACCTGCCGGTGACGCCGCACCTTGGCCTCTTTCCTAAGCCGCTGGCGACGGGCGCCGCGTTCGGGCTGCTGACCGTTCTGACCTTTGCCCTGTGGCCGCTGACCCGGGCGACCGAGGTGCCGGCGGCGCGCCTGTATCGGGATCAGGTCGCGCCAACCCCGGTCCGCCGCCGGGTTGCGGCCCTGATCGCCATCGGCAGCGGTGCCCTGGGCATGGCGGCCTTGACCTTCGTCACGGCGGCGCGGCCCGATTTCGCGGCTTGGTTTGTCGGCTGCTCGGTTGCGACCCTGTTGGTGCTGCGCGGCGCCGGTGAACTGGTCGTCGGTGGGGCACGCCGGCTGCAAGGCCTGCGTGCCGTCGAATGGCGTCTGGCCGTTGCCAATCTTCACCGGCCAGGCTCGACGACGCCCAGTATCGTTGTCTCACTCGGCCTCGGCCTCTCGGTGCTGGTTGCCGTCGCGTTGATTCAGGGCAATCTCAGCCAGCAAATTCACGAACGCCTGCCCAAACGGGCGCCAGCCTTCTTTTTCATCGATATTCAGCCAGATCAGGTGGCGGCGTTCGATGCGGCCATACGCGCCGTGCCGGGTGTCGAGGAGCTGCGCCGGGTGCCGACGCTGCGCGGCCGCATCGTCGCCATCGGAGGCATCCCCGTCGAACGGGCGACGGTCCATCCCGATTCCCAATGGGCGGTGCGTGGCGACCGGTCCTTCACCTACAGCGCCGAGCTGCCGGTCGGCGCGGGCTTGGTGGCCGGCCAGTGGTGGCCCATCGATTACGCGGGTCCACCGCTGGTGTCCATCGACGCAGCCATGGCGCGCGGATTTGGCGTCGGCGTCGGTGACAAACTGACCCTGAGCATACTCGGGCGCCAGATCGACGCGACCATTGGCAGCCTGCGCGAGATCGACTGGCGCAGCCTGCGTTTCGATTTCGCCATCATCTTTTCGCCGGGCGTGCTCGAAGGCGCGCCGCACACCCACATCGCCGCCGCCCAGGTGCGGCCGGAAGCGGAAGAAGCGGCGGAACGGGCGGGAACCGACGCTTTCCCGAACGTTTCGGCGATCCGTGTGCGCGAGGCGTTGGACGCAGCGGCGCGCATCCTGGAAGCAACCAGTTTCGCCGTCCGCTCCACGGCGGGCATCAGTATCGTCTCCGGCGTCCTGGTGCTGGCCGGCGCCATCGCCGCCGGTCAGCGGCGACGCATCTACGATTCTGTGGTGTTCAAGGTACTGGGCGCCACCCGGCGGACGATGGCCCTGGCCTTCCTGGCGGAATATGGGGCGCTCGGTCTGCTCACCGGGGCGATTGCCGCCGTGGTCGGAACGGCGATTGCCTGGGCGGTGATCGTCCACCTGATGAAGGCCGAATGGTTCTTTCTGCCGTCGGTGGTGGCGGTCACCGTCGCCGCCAGCATCGTCGTGACGATTGCTGTCGGCTTCGCTGGAACCTGGCGGGCGCTCGGCCAAAAGGCGGCCTTTTACCTGCGCAACGAATAGGGCCGGTTTGGCACAGGATCATGTCCGATCGCGTGCCACATAGACGAAAACCGACGGCTGCATGCGTTGAGTTTCAGTTGAAAGCCCCCATTTTCATGCCATATTAAGGGTAATCCAACACCCTTCCCCACTGGCCATCGGCCGGCGGCATGTTGTGGTGTGTGAACGTAGTCGAGAGGAAGTTGATATGGCGCTCGGATCAGATAAGCGGTTTTCACTCCGTGCCGTGGAGATGACTCCCGCCCAGGCGGCAGCCGCCGATATCGATGTCGGCCTGCGCGCCTATATGCTGCAGGTTTATAACTACATGGCCTCGGGCTTGGCGCTGACTGGCGCGGTGGCCTATGGCGTGTCAACATCCCCGGCATTCTTGCAGGCCATTTATGGAACGCCGCTGAAGTGGGTGGTGATGTTGGCGCCGTTGGGCCTGGTGTTCTTCCTCAGCGCCCGCATTCATAGCTTGAAGGCCAGTACGGCGCAGGCCCTGTTTTGGGTCTACGCGGCGTTGGTCGGCCTGTCGCTCGCCTCGATCTTCGTCCTCTACACCGGCACCAGCATCGCGCGGGTGTTCTTCATCACCTCAGGCGCGTTCGCGGCGTTGAGCCTGTATGGCTACACGACCAAGCGCGACCTTTCGGCCTTCGGCTCGTTCCTGATGATCGGCCTGTTTGGCATCATCATTGCCTCGGTGGTCAACATCTTCCTGGCGAGCACCGCCCTGCAGTTCGTGATTTCGGTGGTCGGCGTGTTGGTGTTTGCCGGACTGACGGCCTATGACACCCAGAAGATCCGCGAGATCTACAACGAGATGGATTCGTCCGAAGTGCACGGCAAGAAAGCCATCATGGGCGCGTTGAGCCTGTACCTCGACTTCCTCAACATGTTCCTCATGATGATGCATCTGTTCGGCGAACGCCGTTAAGCATCGGCCCTGACCGCCTCGACACCAACCGCCCGGGGGCAACCCCGGGCGGTTTTGCTTTCAGCCCAAGCGATCGGCGGGCTTGCGCCCGGCGAAGAAGGCGTCGAGATTGTCGAGCGCGCGAAAGCCCATGGCGTTGCGCGTCTCCAACGTCGCCGAGCCCAGGTGCGGCGCCAGCATGACGTTGGGCAGGCTGCGATAGCGGGCATCGAGCGCCGGCTCGCCGGTGAAGACGTCGAGCCCGGCGGCGGCCAGCTTGCCTGTGCGTAGCGCTGCGATCAGCGCCTCGTCGTCGACGACGGCGCCGCGTGCCGTGTTGACAACCACCGCGCCGTCGGGAAGGCGGGCGATGCGTTGTGCATTGAGCAGCCGGTCGGTTTCCGGCGTCACCGGGCAGTGCAGGCTAAGGAAGTCGCTGACCGCCAGCAGGCTGTCGAGGTCGGCATGAAAGACCGCGCCCTGTTCCCGGTCGGCGGGCAGACGGCTGCGGTTGTGATAGTGGACTGTCATGTCGAAGCCGCGCGCCCGGCGGGCCATCGCCTGGCCGATGCGGCCCATGCCGACGATGCCCAGCCGCTTGCCGGTGATGTGGGTGCCGAGCATGTGGGTCGGTGTCCAGCCGATCCACTGACCGGCGCGCACTAGGGCGTCGGCCTCGGCGCCGCGCCGGGCGGCGCCCAGCATCAGCATCATCGCCTGATCGGCCGTGGAATCGGTGACCACGTCGGGCGTGTTGGTGACGACGATGCCGCGTTTCGTTGCCGCGGCGACATCGATGTGTTCATAGCCCCCGGAAAAAGTGGCGACGATGCGCACGCTGTCGGGCAGCCGGGCGGCGACCTCGGCCGAAATCCGTTCCGAGGGACAGACCAGCATTCCGGCGATCCCGTTGCAGGCGGCGACTAAGGCATCGGCGCTATAGAGCGTGTCGGCGCGATTGATCGTGGCGTCGTAGTCGCGCGTGGCGCGCGCCAGCACGGCATCGGGCAGCCGCCGGGTCACCAGGATTTTCGGTTTGCTCGCCGCCATGCTCACACACTCCTGCCGCCGTCGACGTCCAGGCAGACGCCGGTGATGAATTCGGCCTCGTCGGAGACCAGATAAAGTGCCGCATTGGCGATGTCGGTGGGCCGCGACATGCGTCCCAGCGGCACCGAGGCGACGAAGCTCTTGCGCAGCTCCGGCGTATCGCCACCCATGAATTCGGCGGTCAACGCCGTCTCGCCGATCACCGGATTGATGGCGTTAACGCGAATCCGGTCGGGGGCCAGCTCAACCGCCAGCGACCGGGTGAGGGAGACTACCGCGCCCTTGCTGCCGTTGTACCAGGTCAGCCCCGGACGCGGCCGGCCGGCCGCCGTCGAGGCGGTGTTAACGATGACGCCGCCGCCGCGTTGGCGAAATATCGGCAGCGCCGCCAGCGTGGCGTGATAGATGCTTTTGACGTTGACGGCGTAAAGACGGTCGAACTGCTCTTCGCTGAACCCGTCGAGCGGCCCGCGCCGTTGGGCGATGCCGGCGTTGTTGACCAGAATGTCGAGCCCGCCGAAGGCCTCCGTCGCCGCCTGGATCATGGCCTGGACCTGCCGGCCATCGGCGACGTCGACCCGATGGAACAAGCCGTTGGGGATGGCTTGCGCCACCCGGGCGCCGCGTTCCGCGTCGATATCGGCGACCAGCACCCGGGCGCCTTCGTCGGCAAAGCGCCGGGCGATGCCTTCGCCGAAACCCGAAGCGGCGCCGGTGACGATGGCGATCTTGTTCTTCAACCGCAATTCAGCATCTCCTCGTCGATAGCTTGCCGGGGGCCCAAGGTAACGGCTCGCGGCGGGCGCTGCCAGCCTTGGCGACACGGCCGCGCGAAGGCGCTATGGTGGTATTGATACCGATTGGATGGACCGTCATGCGCAACAGAAACCCATTCCTCTGCCTTGCCGCCGCCCTGGTGCTGCTGTGTAGCGCCATGCTGCCCGTCCGGGGATTTGCCGCCGAAGCCGCCAGGAGCACGCCTGTGGAAAACGCTTACGATTTCAGCTTCAATGCCATCGAGGGCGGCGCGCTGCCCCTGTCCCAGTACAAGGGCAAGCCGATCCTGGTGGTGAACACGGCATCCTTTTGTGGCTATACGCCGCAATATACCGCCCTTGAGGAACTGTGGCAGCGCTATCGCGACCGCGGGCTGGTGGTGATCGGCGTGCCGTCCAACGATTTCGGTGGTCAGGAACCGGGCAGCGCCGAAGAGATAAAATCCTTCTGCGAGGCCAACTTCGACGTCGACTTTCCGCTCGCCGAAAAGGCGCGGGTGGTTGGTGCCAATGCCCATCCGTTTTACCGCTGGGCGCGCACCGCCCTGGGCGATAAGGCGGCGCCCCAATGGAATTTCCATAAGTACTTGATTGGCGCGGATGGGAAGCTGGCGAGTTGGTTTTCCACGGCGACCTCGCCAACGGCGCCCGAGGTGGTGAAGGCCGTCGAAACGGCTTTGGCCGCGGGAGGCTCAGCCAGCCGCTGAACGTCGGGCCAGCGGCTCGGCCTTAATCTTACGGAAGCGCAGGCTGCCGCCGGCCGTCGGTTGACGGTTGGCCACCCCGCCATCCCGTGCTAGCAGAAGCGGCAGAAAATCCAATCAGCGACGGGGCGCACGCCCCATCGTGCCGCCGGAGGAGCGTTTAGCCATGGACATGCAATACACGACATTGGGCCGCACCGGCCTCAGGGTTAGCGTCGCCGGCCTCGGCTGCGGCGGCAACAGCAAGCTCGGGTTGGGCAAGGGCAAAAGCGAGGCCGAGGCGGTGGCATTGGTCCGTCATGCGCTGGACCTCGGCGTCAATCTGCTCGACACGGCGGCGGCCTATGGCACCGAGGAAGTGGTCGGCAAGGCGATCAAGGGTTATGCCCGCGACAAGATCGTCATTTCGACCAAGACCACGCCGCGCCGCACCTCGAGCCTGCTGCCCCTGGCCGATGTGGTCGGCAGCCTGGATACGTCGCTCAAGCGGCTCGATCTCGACTATGTCGACGTACTGCACCTGCATGGCGTCGTCCCCATGCATTACGAAGCGCTGTACAACGACTATGTACCGGCCCTGCTGAAGGAGCGCGACAAGGGCAAGTTCCGTTTCCTCGGCATCACCGAATCGCCACCCAACGATCCAACCCAGGCGATGGTCAGCCGGGCGCTGCAAGACGACGTGTGGGACGTCATGATGATCGGCTTTCACATGCTCAACCAGACGCCGCGTCGGCGCATCCTGCCCGGAATCATCGAAAAGAACATCGGTACGCTGGTGATGTTCGTCGTGCGCAACATCTTCAGCGTGCCCGGCCGGCTGCAGGCGGAAATCCGCGGCCAGATCGAAGCCGGCAAGCTGCCGGCGGCGATGGCCGACGACAAGGAGCCGCTCAACTTTCTACTCCACAAGGCCGGTGCCGAAAGCCTGCTCGACGCCGCCTATCGCTATGCCCGCCACGAGCCGGGCTGCAACGTCATTCTGTTCGGCACTAGCGATGCCAAGCATATGGACACCAATGTCGCCTCGATCCTGAACCCGCCGCTGCCCGATGCCGACCGGGCTCGCTTGGCCAAAGTTTTCGGCCATCTCGAAGGCGTCGGCCTGGACCTGCCCGAACAGTCCAGCCAGGGAAAGGTGGCCTGATGGGCACGGCGGGGGGCCGGCCATGGACATGCAATATACGATCTTAGGTCGCACGGGATTGAAGGTCAGTGTTGCCGGGCTCGGCTGCGGCGGTGGCAGCCGCCTGGGACTGAGCAAGGGCAAAAGCGAGGCTGAAGCGGTGGCGCTGGTCCGCCATGCGCTGGACCTTGGCGTCAATGTGCTCGACACGGCGGCGGCCTATGGCACCGAGGTCGTGGTCGGCAAGGCGATCAAAAGCGTGGCGCGTGACAAGGTCGTCGTCTCGACCAAGTTGACGCCGCGGCGCGACGGCAAACCCATCGCCGCCGCCGATGCGATGGCCAGCCTCGACAATTCCTTGCGCCAGTTGGACACCGACCATCTCGACATCCTGCATCTGCACGGGGTGTTCCCGAAGGAATACGACGTGCTGTACCAGACCGTCGTGCCGGCCTTGTTGAAGGAACGCGACAAGGGCAAGTTCCGCTTCCTCGGCATCACCGAAACGGCGCCCAACGATCCGACGCAATCGATGATTCAACGGGCGCTGCAAGATGACGTGTGGGATGCCGTGATGATGGCCTTCCACATGCTGAATCAAACACCGCGCAAGTGGACCCTGCCGAGGCTCATCGAAAAGAACATCGGCACCCTGATGATGTTCGTCGTGCGCAATATCTTCAGCGTGCCTGGCCGCCTACACGATGAGATCCGTGGTCAGGTCGAGGCCGGTAAGCTGCCGGCCGTCATCGCCGATGACAAGGAACCGCTGAATTTCCTCATCCACAAGGCCGGTGCCGAAAGCTTGATCGATGCGGCCTATCGCTACGTCCGCCACAAGCCGGGCTGCAATGTCATCCTGCTCGGTACCAGTGACATCAAGCACATGGACACCAACGTCGCCTCGATCCTGCGCCCGCCGCTGCCTGAGGCCGACCGGGCTTGTTTGGCCAAGGTCTTTGGCCACCTCGAAGGGGTCGGACTCGACATGTCGGGGGCTGGCAGCCATGGCAAGACGGCCTGACGGAGGATTCCTGCCTTAGCGGCGAAAGCGCGCCAAAGTGTCTTTAGCCTTTATGGCGGTGGCCAGCCGCCAGGCGCATTCGGTGACGTCGGTGGAATGGGTAACCGTGCTGCCACAATCCCCGCAGCTGTATTCCGTTTCGCGCGCGCTGCCAAACGTGGAGCCTGGAATGCTGCGCTCCCGTATCATGCGCAGACCTTCATGCGGCCGGCTGTGAAGCGTTTGCTTGGTCTGGGCCTGACACGGCGCGCAGGGCTGAACGGCGGAGGCCATAAGGGGTTTTCCTTTTCTCGCCGCCCAATCTAGCGCCGATGTCCTCGCGCGGCTCGCAATGAATGCAGACCGGTGATTGCGCGCGACGCAGGATGCGGGTTCAGGCCATGTGATTTCGATTGCTGCGTTTTGGCTTCTTTGATGTCATCCCGCCAAGCTGAGGAAAAGGCGAGCTTAATTCGGCCGAGGGGAGGGAGCCTGACCATGCCATCGCAGCCGCCACGCTGGCCAGCCAAGACGCGCGAAATTCACAATCACCATTTCGATAGCACCGTATGGAACGATTTCTCGTTTCGCGACGACGACATCGTAATCTCGACCTATGCCAAGTCCGGTACCACCTGGACCCAGCAGATCGTTGCCCAGCTGTTGTTCAACGGGGCCGCCGACGTGCCGGTGGCCGATATGTCGCCCTGGCTCGATCTGCGCGTGCCGCCTGCCGAGGTGAAATATCAAGCGCTCGAAGCCCAGCAACATCGACGCTTCATCAAGACCCACTTGCCGGTCGATGCTCTCGTCTATTCGCCCCGTGCCAAATACATCTACATTGCCCGCGACGGGCGGGACGTGGTGTGGAGCATGTATAACCATCACGCCAACGCCAATGCGCTTTGGTACCAGTTGCTCAACGACACACCCGGACGCGTCGGCCCGCCGATCGAGCCACCGCCGGCATCGATCCGGCAGTATTTTCTCGATTGGATGGATCGGGATGGCCATCCGTTCTGGCCGTTCTGGGAGAATATCCGCACGTGGTGGGAGATTCGTGACCTGCCGAATTTCTTTTTGCTGCATTTCGACGAGTTGAAGCGCGACCTGCCCGGCAGCATGCGCCGGATCGCCGCTTTCCTCGCTATCGCCATCGACGAGAAGCGGTTCCCGGCCCAGGTCGAACACTGCACCTTCGATTGGATGAAGGCGAACGCGACGAAGAGCACGCCGCTCGGCGGTGCTTTTTGGGACGGCGGCGCCGAGGTGTTCATCAACAAGGGCACCAACGGCCGCTGGCGCGAGGTGCTGACCGCCGAAGACAACCGGCGCTATGAGGCCACGGCGCGCGACCGGCTCGGCTCGGCCTGCGCGGCGTGGTTGGCGGGCGGGCAGCCTTAACCACCGATCGGCCCCGGCGAATCTTCCCCTGTGGTGCCGCTATTTTTAAAATATTCTTTTTATTTCAATGTTTTGCCGTTCATTCACGGCGATAGACTATTTATTTGCGGGTGTGATGCCGCTCACTGCTGGGCTCCCGGTGTCCTGCAATAGTTAGACACGATGTTTGCGGGCGGTCCGCAGGCAACCTCGGAAACCTATTCCGGTCAACACGAGCCGCCAACGATGCGGCCGTTACAAATGTGGAGCCCAGACGATGTCGACGAAATTAGTTCTCCTTTCAACGAAGGCCTTGGTTGGCGCCGCGGTTGTCGGCCAACTGTTGGCTTTCTCTTCGCAAGCCAATGCCACCGCCTTCGCCTATAGCGCGTTGGAAGTCACTGGCTTTTCCATGAACAACCAGTTCGGTGGGTTCACCAGCTTCGAATTCACCTCCCAGCAGCTCAGCGCGACGCTGGGTGCCAACACCATCGAATCGCCGACCGTGTTGACGTCCACGGCATCGTCCGGTTCCGTCGATCAGCTTCAGTTGATCAACGGCAGCATGGGTATCGCCGCCAACAACTCCTATTTCGGCGCCAACCGCCCGACCTTGGCCAGCCCGGCCTCCAACTACGCGATCGCCGATTCGCACATGTTGAACACGGTGATCCTGTCCGGCCCCGGCGGTAACTACGGCACCCAGTCGGGCGCCCATGTCTCCAACGGCGTGACCGGCTCGGCTTCAACCGGTACGGCGAACTCCATGTCCTGGACGTTCAATGTGTCGCAGGCGGAATTGGATGCCGCCGGTGGCGAGATCACCTTGGGCTGGGGTCTCACGGCGACGCGTCAGGTTCGGGTCGAGACGACAGTAGCCGGGGAAACCGCCCGTGCCACGTTGAGCATGCGGGTCAACCTGCTCCAGGATGGCGATACCATCGCTACGGTTTCGCACATCCAGACCACCCGTGCCTTGGCTGCTGGCCAAAGCCCGGGAGCCGCCGGCCCGGTCAATCCTGACGAAAACCTCGCCTTCGGCAATGCTTTTGTCATCGACGCGGTTGGCGACTATACCTTCAACGTCGAGTTCGACAGTTCGGCCCGTGCCACCTCGGTTGCGGTGCCCGAACCGGCACCCTTTGCCCTGCTCGGCTTGGGCATGATCGCCCTCGGCGCCCTGCGTCGGCGCAAGGCCGCCTGATGACCTGACGTCTGGGTTATCTCTACGCGATCGGGGCGGCCATTCTCGGCCGCCCCTTTCGTTTGTGGCGATTCGATCTGGGGGCAGGCCCAAGCGTGGCAGGGAAATAGTGGTGCCGCAGGAGGGACTCGAACCCCCGACCCTCGCATTACGAATCTAAGGGTTTGGTCCGTCTGCATCCTCAAGGCCCCGCCAAATCTAATACGAAATTTGGGTTTTTCCTGACTTGAGTCGCCTCATTCCGCCATTGATACTCGGCTTTACGGTTGCTAGATTGTTGCTACAGTTTTCTAGCAACCTTGTCGGGGGCTACCTTGGCGAAGCGGCGAATCACAAAAAAGGCGGTTGAAGCCCTTCGGCCGGGTGAGTTGATTTGGGACACGGACGTGCGGGGCTTCGGGGTCCGCTGCCAAACCGAAGCCAAGATTTATGTCCTGAAAAAGCGTGTGCGGGGGACCGCCCGATGGTTCACCATCGGCGAACACGGTGCCCCATGGACACCGGAAAAGGCCCGCACAAAGGCAGAAGCAATCCTAGGCGATATTGCAGAGGGGCAAGACCCCGCAAAAGTCCGTGAGGATGAGCGGCACAGCCCGACCATGGCGGAGCTTTGCGAGCGCTACATGACCGACTATGCGGTGGAGCACAAGCGCGCGTCCACGGCGCAGACTGACCGCATGAATATCCGAAATCATGTTCTTCCCTTGATGGGCAAGCTGTACGTCGCTGACGTCACGCGGGCTGACGTGGACGGGTTCAAGCGGGCGGTTAAGGATGGCAAGACGGCCCACAATGTAAAACTCGGATTGCACGGCCGGTCTATCGTCCGGGGTGGGGCAGGGATTGCTAACCGTTCGTTGGCGCTGCTGAGCCATATGTTCAATATGTCGGAGCGATGGGGGTGGCGATCCGAGGGTACCAACCCTTGCCGGCATGTAGACAAATACCGTGAAAGCCGCCGGGAGCGGTTTCTTTCGGAAGCAGAACTCGCGCGTCTCGGGGACGTGCTGGCGAAGGCTGAGCGCGAAGGCAGCGAGCGCCCGTACGTCGTTGCCGCGATTCGCCTTTTGCTATTCACGGGCTGTAGGCTCGGCGAAATCCTGAGCCTGAAGTGGGCGTTCGTGGACGTGGAGCGGGCCATGCTCATGCTCCCCGAGTCGAAGACGGGTCGGAAGGCGGTGTTCCTATCGGCTCCTGCCCTGCAAACGCTGGCTGGTATGCCGCGCATGGAGAGCAACCCCTACGTTATCGTTGGCGAGAAGGCCGGCTTGCCAATCGTGAACCTGCAAAAGCCATGGCGACGCATTCGCGCTCAGGCCGGCCTAGAGGATGTGCGGATTCATGACCTACGGCACAGCTTTGCATCATTCGCAGCAGCAGGGGGGCTTTCATTGCCGATGATTGGCCGGTTGCTGGGTCATACTCAATCCGCAACGACGCAACGATATGCTCACTTAGCAGCGGACCCGATAAGGGCCGCGAATGACCTCTTGGGAGACCGTATTGCAGCGGCAATGGGCGGCCGACGTGCGAGCGAGGTAGTCACGCTGTCGGACCATGCACGAGGCAGAGACGTGGCCAAACGATAGAATAGCGATGCGCGGCAATGGCAAAACGGTCGATTGACGCTTTCAAGCCCACCGGTATTGCAGGCTACATGAGTGGCAAGCGCCACTTTAGCTGTGAACAGGTTGATGCAATTGCGAAGGCTGCCGGCGGAATCAAGTCGGACATTGTAGACCTTGAGACTTATGCCGGTACTGGGCAACTGACCGTGCAGAAGGTTCCACGCCAAACGGCGCTACATCATAGGCTCGAACTTGCTGCCGCTCATTATGTTTTGCAGGCTTCGCTAGAAATTCGCCCCACACCTATTCAGCTCATTCGGGCATACACAAAGATAGAGAACGCAAGTAAGCGATTGCTGGAGGCGTTGTATCTCAACGAATCGAATGGGGTGGGAGATATTCCGGCGGCATTACGAAACGGGGGGCTCCTCCCCCACGCAGCCCGAGAAGCCGATTCTCTCGGAGGGTTTCCTCTCTACACAAGCGAAGGACTGCTCAGAAGCAGTGTAGAGGGAATCCAGCGCCTGCTCCGATGGTCTGTCATAGCGGCGGCCCGCGAACGGCAAAAATCTGCCAGACGCAATGATAAAGGCAATAAGGGTGAGGTCGCCATCAAGCAGCTCTTCCAAGACCTGCTGGGCATCTGGTCTGACATATTCGAGCGCGATGTGCAGGTGGGTGGTGGCGGAGATAAAGCCGGCCCATTAATTTGGTTCGTTCGTGTTTCTGCTGAACCCGTGTTGGGGCGGCGCAAACTCACGAACGAGGCCATTCGTGACCGCCTGCGCCGCATGATTGGCTCAAAGGGGACATCACGCTCAAAAAAGCGCTGATATGCCCACGTCCGGCTCTCCAAAAAGTGTGATTTCTAGACATCCATCCGCCGCATACGCGCGGCACAGCGATGGAGAAGTCTTTGACCGCATTTACCTACCTCACCCAGCCGGAAGCCGCAGAGCATTTGCGCCTGTCGCCCCGGACCCTCGAACGTATGCGTCTTGAGGGAAACGGCCCTCGTTTCCGTCGCTTCGGCCGCCGCGTGGTCTACGCGACCGAAGACCTGCGGACCTGGGCCGATGCCCGAGCCTTTCACAGCACGTCCGAAGCTGACGTCGCAGCCTGAAATAGAACGGGCCGCACGGGGGATGCTTGCAGGCAACCCGGCGGCCCGGAAAGGAACGTGAAACATGACGAACCTACCACACCCAACATGGTGTTGCACACTCCCCGACGATTCCTCTGATCTGCCCCCTTTAGAGCGGTCCAAAAGTTAACTTAGACTGGACCCTGAAGGAGACGGAACATGGGCAAGAAGCACGGGCCTGAAGAAGTTATCGGCAAGCTGCGCGAGGCGGAGATCGTATTGGCGCAAGGCGGCACGGCGAGCG